>CALMIF010000001.1 GCA_937864045.1 uncultured Aquabacterium sp.
CCAAGTACGCGCTGGGCTCGGTGCTGAACCATGTGCTGCTGCACCAGACCATCATTGGCCAGGAGGCCATGCTGCAGCTGGAGATGGCCGGCGACGACCCCGACGTGATCGTCGGCTGCACCGGTGGCGGCAGCAACTTCGCCGGCATTGCCTTCCCGTTCATCGGCCAGCAACTGCGCGGCGGCAAGAAGCGCCGCATCGTCGCCGTCGAGCCCGCCGCCTGCCCCAGCCTGACGCGCGGCAAGTACGCCTACGACTTCGGCGACACCGGCCACATGACGCCGCTGACCAAGATGCACACCCTGGGCAGCACCTTCACCCCGCCGGGCTTCCACGCCGGCGGCCTGCGCTACCACGGCATGGCGCCGATGGTCAGCCACCTGAAGGAGCTGGGCCTGCTGGAGGCGGTGGCCTACCACCAGGTGGCCTGCTTCGAGGCCGGCGTGCTGTTCGCCCGCAGCGAAGGCATCGTGCCCGCGCCCGAGGCCAACCATGCCGTCAAGGGCGCCATCGACGAGGCCCTGCGCTGCAAGGCAGAAGGCCGCTCGGAGACCATCCTGTTCAACCTCTGCGGCCACGGCCACTTCGACATGGCCGCCTACAGCAACTACTTCGCCGGCAAGCTCAGCGACCAGAGCTACAGCGAGGAGGAGCTGGCGATGGCGCTGTCGGGGTTGCCGTCGGTGCCGGCCTGACGGCTCACAACATGCCGAGCTGCCGGCGCACCGCCGCCAGCAGCTCGGCGTAGCCAGTGGCAGCGTGTTCCTCGGGGGTCAGGGCGTTCATGTCGCGCAGCGTGTGGCTGACGTCGTCGAAGAGGCGGCGGAACTCGGTGTACTCGGTCAGCTTGGCTTGCAGCCTGGCGAGGTTGTCACCGCGCAACTGCTTCAGTTCGGCGTCCAGTTCGGCCGCTTCGCGCTCCCAGTGTCTGGCGTACCGCGCACAGGTCGTCGGGCGGTCGATGTCCGCATCCTCCAGCACGATTGGAACGATCCGTTCGCGCAGGTCCTGGGCCTTCAGCATGCCGACCAGCTCGGTCATGCAGTACTCGGACTCGAAGTACTTTTTCGACAGCACCACCACCACGCAACGGCTGGTGGCGATGCGCTGCATGAACTGCCCGATCGAGTCCTTGTAGCGCACGTCCTGGCGATCGCGCAGCAGGCGGATGCCCGCCTCGCGCAACGCCTTGTCCAAGGCCTCGACCACCATGTTGCTGGCCGGACCGCTGGCATACGACACCAGCACTTCGGGCGGGCTGGCGGCAAGCGCTTCGGTCGGCGGCATCCGCTCATCGGCCGGCAGGCCCGGCCGGGCGGCACGGCCCGTGGCCGCAAACAGCAGATCGGTGTCCAGCACCTGCGCCCGCGTCAGCGCCGACGGCAGCACGTCACGCAACAGGTCCGCGGCGCTCACCATCTCGCCACTCTCGTGGCACTGGATGTCCTGCCCGCGCAGCGCCATCTTCGTCAGCTTGTCCAGCGCAAACGCCTCCGCCTCGGGCTTGACCCGGCACTCGCTGCACGGACAGGGCAGCCAGCGCTGCACATTCAGCCGCGGGAAGATCTGGTTCAGCCGCTGCACCTGGTCGTCGACGATGGCCAACAGGCCGCGGGCGTCGGCGCCATGCACCCGCGCCACGATGCGCCGGCGCGGGTAGTCCTCCACCACCTCGGCCTGCGTGCCGTCACGGCTGAGCACCACGCCGGATCGCCACAGCGGCGCGTCGTCGGCGATCAGGTGGTGCTGGGTGACGGTGAAGCGCGTCAGCAGGCCCTTGGGCATGAAGTCGTACTGCCAGCGCACCACCAGGCTGCCCTGGGCCGGCCAGTCGTGGGCGGGGCGGTCCGCCGACAACAGCTGCGGCGCCATCCAGCGCGTGCCCGCCTCGTCCAGCGCATAGCAGAGCTGGAACTTGGCCATCAGCCGCAGCAGTTCGTCCTGCATGCCCTGGTAGCGGGTCTCGCACCAGATGCGCGCAAGGTCAGCGCGCTGGAAGCGGCCGCGTGCGGCCTTGACCTGCGGGTCGTCCAGCACGCGGTAGACCGCATCCGTCCCCCAGGCGGGCTTGAGCACGACGGTGTGCTTGAGCAGCGGGCGTCCTGGAAGTGCAGGCAGATGCCCAGGTCGTGCAGGTACTGGCTGAGCTGCAGCTTGTCCTCGCGGCGGGTGAAGCCGTATTGCTCGCACAGCGCCAGGTAGGCATCCAGGCCGATGTGGTCGCGGGTGTCCTGCTCCAGCGCCTCGCGCACCCGCTTCCAGGTCGCCGGCAGCGCGGTGCCGACGTGCGGCAGGCCTTCCAGTTCCCGCCGGATCGCATCCACCACCGGTTGCAGGCCGCGGTTGGTGGCCAGGTTGGTCGACCAGGCACCGCGCAGGTTGGGAAAGCGTGCCCGCAGGTCGGCCAGGCCGATGTCGCGGCTGCGGTCCTGCTTCTCGTTCTGCACGATCAGCAGCGGGCTGCCGTCGCTCAGCGCCTCGACGGCCTGCAGCCAGTAGTGGAAGTCGGTGTCCTCGTTGCGGTCATCGCAGACCAGCAGGTACACCGAGCGCCGGGTCAGGAAGAACTGGTGCGTGGCGTGGTAGATCTCCTGCCCGCCGAAGTCCCAGATGTTGACCTGGAAGTCGCGCTGCAGCGCCTGCAGCGGCGCACCGTCGGCCGACCGCGGGCGGATCGTGGTCGGGAACTGCCAGCGCGCCACGTCGATGCCTTCGGTGGACATCTCCTGCGGGTCGACTTCGGCAGTCGGGTCGAGGATCTTGCGCAGCAGCGTGCTCTTGCCCGCCCCACCCTCACCCAGGATGATCAGCTTGGCTTCGCTGAGGTAGTCGATGCCGACTTCGTCGCGCTGGCGCCAGTAATCGCGAATGGCAGTCAGCCCCAGGCTGGCGACTTCGGGCGGTGGGGAAACCAGCTGGGCGGTGTCGACGTTCAGTTCGACGAGCGAGGCCGCGCCCAGGACGTCGCGCGGAATCTCACGGATCGGGCAACCGCCCAGTTCCAGCACTTCCAGTGCCGGCATCCGGAACAACGCCGACGGCAGATGCTTGAGCCGGGCGTTGTAGAACAGGTCCAGTTCGCGCAACCGCACCAGTTCCGGCAGCCAGTCGGGCAACGCGGTGAGGATGTTGCCGGCCAGTCCCAGCTGTTCCAGCGGCAGCTTCGCCAGCCAGTGCGGCAATGACTTCAGGCCGATGTGGTTGCAGCCCAGCGACTGCAGTTGGTGCAGGCGCGTCATGCCCACGGGCAGTTCGCCAAGGGCCAGGCTCTTCAGGTTCAGCGTCCGCAGGCCGGTGAAGCGATCGATGGCCGCCAGCAGCGGCTGCAACGCAGCCGGCAGCTCGATCGGCTTGTCCTGGAACGGCGCGAGCCGGCCCGGACGCAGGCTCAGTCGCCAGAGCGCTGCGCACCGCATCGGGTCGTTCAACAGTTCGCCCACCGCACCAGCAGGTGTGTCCGCATCGCAGACCAGACGCAGCCGCTCCCACGGCGTGTCCACCGGCAGCCGCAGCACCTGTGCCAAGTCGAGCTCCAACGTGGCCCGACCCGGCGCAACGACCCGCAGCTGATTGCCCTCGGCCAGCACGGATTCCAGTGCCGGCAGCGTGTCCAGCCAGTCCGGAAGTGCGGTCAGGCGGTTGTCGGCAAGGTCGAGCGTTTTCAGGGCGGTCGCCGTCCGCAGCACAGGCGGCACCTCGCTCAGCCCCCCGCCTCGGAGCACGATGTGGTGCTTGTTCAGAGATTGCCGCAGCACCAGGTCCAGGCGAGGGAGATGCGCGGTGACTTCAGGCGTTTTGCGACGTCTTGCCATGTCTCAGCGGCTCGCAAGCGGTCATCCTTGATGCCGCCCATCATCGCCGCAATCCATGCCGCGCACGTCGGGGCAGACCCCGCGACGGCGGGCTCGCGTGTCCAGGTGGCAGACTGATTGCCATGTCCACCGGATGCATCCGATGACCACCCCGACGACCCGCTTGTCCACCCACGCGGCGGGTGCCCGGCCTGCTGCCGCTGCTGCGCGGCCCGGGCTGGGGTGGCGCGCTGTTTCGCGGGCTGACGCGCCCGGGCGTGATCCGCTATTTTCTGGAACGCACCTGGGGGCCCAAGGCCATCGACGAGGACCTGTGGCGCGACGACGTGCTGACCACGCGCCAGCCCGGTGCTGAGCATGCGCCGCTGCACGTCCTGTCGGGCGGGTTGTTCTCGGCCGTCATCCACGACGTCTACGAGCGCCTGACCCAGCCGGTGTGGATGAGCCACGGCGTGTTGTCCGACAGGCGGCGCGGGTGGTGGCCGACATCCGCAGTGCCCGGCGTGGCGTTGATCTGGACAGGGGCGGCGGGCAGGATGACCGACGCACCATTCGAACCGCATCCGACCAGAACCAAGAGGACCACCATGCCGCTGAATCGCCCGCTTTCTGCCTTGACGCTCGCCCTGGCCGCTGCGCTGGCGCCCGCCCTGCCCGGCACCGCGCTGGCCCAGAACACCCAGGGCGTTTCCCAGACTGCGCCAAGCGTGACCGGCTTCGGCGTCACGCCCATTGAGCAGTTGCGCCCGGGCGAAGTGCTGCAGTTCAAGCTGGAAGGCACGCCCGGCGCCCGGGTGCGGGTGGACATCGCCGGCGCCGTCGCACCGCTGACCCTGAGCGAGGTGGCGCCCGGCCGTTACGAGGGCGAGTACACGATCCGCCTGCGCGACAAGCTGCAGCCGTCCGGCACCACCACCGCCCGGCTGGAGAAGGACGGCCAGGCCGTGACAGCCACGCTGGCCCAGTCGCTGCAGGCCGGCGCAGGCCCGGTGGCCAATTCGCCCATCAGCAGCTTCCACGTCAGCGCGCCGGCCCAGGTGCAGCCGGGCGACGAACTGATCCTGGCGCTGCACGGCCTGCCCGGCGGCCAGGCCAGTGCGTCGGTGCAGGGCATCGCCCAGCGGATCGACCTGCCCGAGGTCAAGCCCGGGGTCTACGAAGGCGCCTACGTGGTGCGCCGCAAGGACAAAGTGCGCAGCCCGATGGTGGCCGACGGCAAGCTGGTCGTCAACAAGCGCGCATCGACGCTGCGCTTTGCCGCGGCCGAGCATGGCGGCGCCGGCAGCAGCCAGCCGGTGGTCAGCTGCGGCCACTGCGGGTCGGTCACGGCGGTGAACATCGTCAAGGTCAAGAGCGACCAGCCGAACGTGATCGGCACCATCGCCGGTGGGGTGCTGGGCGGGGTGCTGGGCCACCAGGTGGGCGGCGGCAGTGGGCGTGACCTGGCCACCATTGCCGGCGCGGTGGGCGGCGCCTACGCCGGCAACCGGGTCGAGAACAACATGAACAAGAAGCAGGTGCACCGCGTCAGCGT
>CALMIF010000002.1 GCA_937864045.1 uncultured Aquabacterium sp.
TCGTCGGCCTGCACCATCTTCGCCTTGTCCTCGGCGCTGACGGGAATCGGCCGCTTGTCGAGGATGGGCGTGGCCACCTCGCCCGGGCACACCGCGGTGGCGCGGATGCCGTGGATGCACTCCTCCATGTTCAGGCTCTCGGTCATCGCGTTGACGCCGAACTTCGCCGCGCTGTAGGCCGGCCCGGTCATGGTGCCGACGAAGCGCCCGGCCCAGCTGGAGACGTTGACGATCAGCCCGTCCTTCTGCGCCCGCATCATCGGCAGCACCGCGTGGCAGCAGTAGAAGGTGCCGTCCAGGTCGATGCGCAGCACCTGGTCCCAGCCGGCGGTGCTCAAGTGCTTCCAGTTGCGCTCGCGCACGTTCAGGCCGGCGCTGTTGACCAGCACGTCGCAGCGGCCCTCCTGGGCCTGGATGGAGGCGGCCACGGCCAGCACCGCGTCCTTGTCGGCCACGTCCAGCGGCGCGACGCGGGCGCTGCCGCCCAGGCGGGCCACTTCGGCTGCCACCTTCGCCAGTTCGGCCTCGCGCCGGCCCGACAGCACCAGGCGCATGCCGGCGCGGGCATAGGCCAGGGCCGTGCCGGCGCCGATGCCCGTGCCGGCGCCGGTGATCCAGGCCACCTTGTTCGTGAGGTCTCGCATTGCTGTCTCCTTGGGTTGCGCGGATGCCGGGCTCGTCGGCCCGGGGCGCTGGCATCATGCAAGCGGGCCAGCCACTGGCCTGTCATCGCGGGGACTGCCATGAAGACCTTGGACGAGATGCTCGACCGACGCCTGCTCACCCGCCAGCAGCACAGCGACATCAGCCAGTGGGTGCGCCAGGCCCGCACGCCCGAGGCCATCCTGGCGATGCCCGAGCCGCTGTGGCGCAGCCTCTCCCTGGCCAGCGTGCTGATGAACGTCGACGCCGACCTGACCCAGCCGCCGGCGCTCGACGCCGGGCACTGAAGCGTCAGAGGCCGGGCGGCGGCGTGAAGCCGAAGCCCAGCGCTTCCAGCCGCTGCGCCAGCTGCACCAGGCGCAGATCACCGTAGGCCGGGCCGATCAGCTGCACGCCCACCGGCAGGCCATCACCGGCCAGACCACCGGGAATCACCGCCGCCGGCAACTGCGCCACGCCGGCCAGGCCAGCCCAGAAGATCTGGCTGAAGTACGGCAGCTTATGGCCGTCGACATCGATGCTGCGCTGGCCGAACGGCCCCTCGTCCTGCGCGAAGGCAGTGGTCGACATCACCGGCGTCACCAGCACGTCGAAGCGCTCGAAGAAGCGGTGCCAGGCCCAGCGGATCTTCGTGCGCGCCTCGTTCAGCCGCTGCCAGTCGCGGGCGCGCATGGTCTGGGCGCGCAGCAGCATGGCGGGCGGGCTCTGGTCGGCATCGGGCAGTGCGGCGGCCTGGGCCACCAGCTGGGCGAACTCGGCATCGGGAATGCGGGCGCTCATCGCCGCATGCAGCAGGCCCTGGAACACGCCGTGGCTGTGGGCGGGGTCGACATCCGGCCGGGCGCCGTGGTCGACGGTCGCGCCCTGCCCGGCCAGCGCCTGGGCCACGGCGTCGATGCGGCCCTGCACCGCCGCCGACACGGGGCACAGCGCATCGCTCTTCCACACCGCCACGCGCAGCGCGCTGGTCGGCTCGGCCAGCAGCGGCAGGTCGACCTTCAGCCCGCGCGCCTCGATGGCGTCGGGCAGGCTCAGCAGGCGCAGCACGGTTTCCAGGTCGTGGGCCGAGCGCGCCAGCGGGCCGATCACCGAGATGTCGGTGGGCGTCAGCACGCCGCCCAGCGCATGGCCGCGCATCGGCAGCAGGTTCCATGTCGGCTTCAGCCCGAACACGCCGCAGTAGTGCGACGGGTTGCGGATGCTGCCGCCAATGTCGCTGCCGATCTCCAGCCCGGTCAGGCCCGCGGCCAGCGCCGCCGCCGACCCGCCCGACGAGCCACCCGGCGTCGCGCCGTGCTGCCACGGGTTGTGCGTCGTGCCGTGGATGGCGTTGTAGCTCTGGAAGTCGGCCAGCCGGATCGGCACGTTGGTCTTGCCGAAGACCACGGCGCCGGCCGCCTTCAGCCGCTGCACGGCCAGCGCGTCGGTGGCCGCCACGTTGTCGCGCAGTTCCGGAATGCCCCAGGTCGTGGGCGTGCCGGCCAGGTCGTAGCTTTCCTTGATGGTCATCGGCACGCCATGCAGCGGTCCCAGCGCAGTCGCATCGCCGCGGGCCAGGGCCGCGTCGGCGGCGTCCGCTGCGGCGCGGGCACGCTGGCGGTCATCGACCACCACGGCATTGATGCCCGGATTCAGCGCATCGACTCGCGAGAGAAAGTGCTCCAGCAGTGCCCGCGACGTGACCTCGCGGTCGCGGATGCGGCGCGCCAGCTCGGTGGCGGACTGGAAGTGCAGGTCGGTCATGGCAATCCTCTCGTTGTCGGAACAGGCATCAGCGTTTCACCAGCAGCAGGCAGCCCAGCATGATCAGCCCGGCCGAGCCCAGGCTCCACAGCGTCGGCACCTCGCCGAAGACCAGGAAGCCCAGCAGCGCCGCCCACACCAGGCCGGTGTATTCCACCGGCGCGGCGCGGCTGGCCTCGATGTGGCTGAAGGCCCAGGTGATGCACAGCAGGCCCACCGTCGCCAGCGCGCCCATCAGCAGCAGGATCGGCACGTCGCCGGCCACCATCGGCTGCCACAGCCACCACATCGGCACGGCCAGCACCACCACCGGCAGCAGGTTCTGCACCAGCAGGATGGTCCACAGCGCATCGTGCTGGGCCTGGTGGCGCGCCACCACCACCACGCCGGCGTAGGTGACGGCCGACAGCCCCGCCGCCGCCATGCCGATCAGGCGGTCTTGGCTGCCCGGCGCGTGGGTGGCGCTCAATTCGGGCCACAGGCCGATGGCCACGCCGACCGCGCCGATGCCCATCGCCGCCCAGATCCAGCGCGAGGGCCGCTCGCGCAGCAGCCACATCGCCAGCAGCGCGATGAACAGCGGCGCGGTGTAGCCCACGCCCACCGCCTGCACCAGGGGCAGGCGCTGCAGGGCCTCGAACCAGGTGAGCAGCGCCACCAGCAGCAGCGCGCTGCGCAGCGCATGCCAGCGCCACTGGCGGCCGGCCGGCAGCGGCGTGCGCTTCCAAAGCCACAACGGCACGGCATACACCGCGCCCATCAGGAAGCGCAGGAAGGTGACCTGCGGCGTGTCGTAGCGCTCGCCCAGCAGCTTGGCCGTGCTGTCCATGCCGATGAAGGCGGCCGCCGCCAGCGCCGCCGCGGCCAGCGGCAGGGCCGCGCTGCGTGCACGGCTGGGGATGACCGCCGAGCTCAAGCCTTGCTGTCGACGATGGCCGCGTTGACCAGGGTGCGCAGTTCGCGGCGGATCGGGTACAGGCTGGACGGGATCAGCTGGGTCATGAAGACCACGCTCAGGTCCTCGACCGGGTCGATCCAGAACGCGGTGCTGGCCATGCCGCCCCACCAGTATTCACCCAGGCTGCCGGCCAGGCCGGTCTTGGCGACATCGGTGGTCATCGCAAAGCCCAGGCCGAAGCCGATGCCCGCGTAGATGCTCTCGGCGAACATCGACACCGACACTTCGTTGAGTTCCTTCTGCCCCGGCAGGTGGTTGCTGCGCATCAGCTTCAGCGTCTTCGGGCCCAGCAGGCGCACGCCGTCGAGCTCACCCCCGCGGCGCAGCATCTCGCAGAAGCGCAGGTAGTCGGCCATCGTCGACACCAGGCCGCCGCCGCCCGACGGCGCGGCCGGCGCGGTCTTGAACGTGGGCCAGCCCTGCACCGCCGCCGTCAGCTTGCCGTCGGCACCGATGCTGTAGCACTCGGTGAAGCGGTTGAGCCGGTCTTCACTGACATGGAAGGCGGTGTCGACCATGCCCAGCGGGCCCAGGATGCGCTGCTGCAGGAAGTCTTCGAACTTCTGGCCCGAGATCACCTCGACGAGATACCCGAGCACGTCGGTGGCCACCGAGTAGTTCCAGGCCGTGCCCGGCGAGAACTCCAGCGGGATCTTGGCCAGGCCGTCGATGAAGCCCTGCAGCCCTTCCTTCTGCGCAAACGGCTCGACCTTGCCGGCGCGGTAGGCCGCGTCGACATTGGTGCGCATCTGGAAGCCGTAGGTCAGGCCAGACGTGTGGCGCAGCAGGTCGATCATGCGCATCGGCGCCTCGGTCGGCCGGGTCATCCACATGCCGGGGCCGCCGCTGACATAGACGCCCAGGTTCTTCCAGCTGGGGATGAAGCGGTGCACCGGGTCTTCCAGCGCCACCTTGCCCTCTTCCACCAGCATCATGAAGGCCACGCTGGTGATGGGCTTGGTCATCGAGTAGATGCGCTCGATGCTGTCCTCGCGCATGGCCACCGCCGGCGCATCGGACGTGGCCAGCCGGGCCTGGCCCAGCAGGCTGCGGTGCACCACCTGGCCGCCCCGGGCCACCACCACATGGGCGTGGGGCAGCTTGCCGGTGTCGATGTAGCGCGTCTTCAGGAAGTCGTCGATGCGCGCCAGGCGCTGGGGGCACATGCCTTGCTGGGTGGCGGAAGTCGTCAAGCTTGTCTCCGGGGTGGCAGGGCGAACGCGCCCGATCGATTGATGATTTCAGCACCGCAACCCACGAGGCACTGTCACGATGGCTCCACTCCTGCAAGGCATCCGCGTGCTCGATTTCGGGCGCTACATCGCCGGGCCCTACTGCGCGGCGATGCTCGCCGAGTATGGCGCCGATGTCATCCGCATCGAGAAGCGCGACGGCAGCGAGGACCGCTTCACCGCACCGCTGGCCGAGGGTGCCGGCTCGCTGTTCCTGCAGATGAACCGCAACAAGCGCAGCATCACGCTCGACCCGGCCAGCCCCGGCGGGCGTGAAGTCGTCGCCAGGATGGTCAAGGGCGCCGACGTGGTGATCGCCAACCTGCCGGCGGCCACGCTCAGGCAGATGGGCCTGGACTACGAGACGCTGAAGTCGTATCGCAACGACATCATCTTCGTCACCAACACCGCCTACGGCCCGGTGGGGCCGATGAGCAAGAACGTCGGCTTCGACACCATCGGCCAGGCGATGAGCGGCACGATGTACATGACCGGCGACCCCGGCCGCCCCACCCGCGCCGCGGCCAACTGGGTCGACTTCGGCACCGCCCTGCACTGCGCCTTCGGCACCATGGCCGCGCTGATGCAGCGCGCCCAGACCGGCCAGGGCCAGATGGTGACCGGCGCCCTGCTGGCCACCGCCATCGCGGTGAACAACGGCACTCTGATCGAGCAGCATGTGGCCCAGGTCAACCGCGTGCCCACCGGCAACCGCGGCCAGACCTCGGCGCCGGTCGACGTCTACGAGGTGACCGACGGCTTCATCCTGCTGGCCGTGACCGGCAACCCGCTGTACCGCCGCTGGGCCAAGCTGATGGCCGCCGACCCGGCCACCGCCGAGCCCGGCGACCCCGACTGGCTCACCGACCCGCGCTTTGCCACCGACGACAGCCGCGGCATCCACCGCGACATCCTCAGCGAGCGCATGGGCCGCTGGTGCCGGCCACGCGATACCGCCACCGTCATCGAGACCCTGGGCAACGCGATGATCCCGGCCGCGCCGGTGCTCAGCCCCCAGCAGGCGCTGGACCACCCGCAGGTGCAGGCCCTGGGGATCATGCAGCCGGTGGACTACCCCGGCATCGCCCGCCCGGCACCGGTGGCCGACGTGCCGATCTGGCTGAGCGAAACCCAGCGCGCACCGCGGGTGCGCGCGCCGACCATCGGCGAGCACACCGAGCAGGTGCTGGGCGAGTTGGGCTACAGCGCCGACGCCATCGCCACGATGCGCGCGCAGAACGTGGTCTGACGGACGGCAGGCCCGGCGTGCGGCCATGGCGGGGCCGGGCGACGGATGACCAAGGCCGGGCCCGGTCACAATCCGCCGCCCATGCTGATCCTGCACTTCGCCAACCGCCAGGAGGCGCTGGCCGACCAGTTGACCGACGCCCTCGGCCAGCCGTCGGGCGACCTGTTCACGCCGGCCGAGGTCATCGTGCCCAGCCGGGCGATGCGCACCGCCGTCACCCTGCACATGGCGCGCCGCTACGGCGTGTGCGCCAACCTGCGCTTCGGCTTCCTGGCGCAATGGGTGTGGGAGCAAGGCACGCGGGTGCTGTCCACCCTGGCCCCCGGCACGCCGCTGCCGCAGCGCACCGCCGACAGCGCGCAGGCACCCTGGCAGCCCACCCTGCTGACCTGGCGCGTGCTGGCCGCGCTGGACGATCCGGCCTGGGTGGCGGCGCAGCCCCGGCTGGCGCGCTACCTGGCGCAGGCCGATGCCGTGACCCGCTTCGACCTGGCGCAGCGGGTTGCTGGCCTCGTTGACCAGTTGGTGACCTACCGGCCCGACTGGCTGGCGGCCTGGAGCGACGGCCGCCGCGTGCTGCCCGCCGACAGCGCCGACGACGAGACCTGGCAGGCCGCACTGTGGCGCCGGCTGCAGGGCGAGATCGACGCCGACGCCCGCCATGCCGGCACCGACCCGCTGGCCGCGCACAGCCTGGCCGCGGCGCTGGCCGACCTGCCCGCTGGTGACCGGGCCACGCTGCGCGATGCCGGCCTGCCGGCGGCGGCGCACCTGTTCTGCCTGCCGACCATCGCCCCGATGCACCTGGCCCTGCTGCGGCAGCTGGCGCGCTGGGTCGATGTGCATGTCTACGCGATCAACCCTTGTGCCGAATTCTGGTTCGACGTGGTCGCGCCGCGCCGCCTGGCCCGGCTGTCGACGGCCGGCAAGGCCCAGCATGCCGAGGTGGGCCACCGCCTGCTGGCAGCCTGGGGCCGGCAGGCGCAGGCACAGCTGGCGGCCCTGGTGGATGCGGCAGGCGACGGTGTGCTCGACGACGAGCAGTTCACGCCGGCCGGAGGCACCAGCCTGCTGGCCACCGTCCAGAACTCCATCCTGGCCCTGCAGGACCTGGAACCCGCCAGCCTGGCGCTGGATGTGGCCGACCGCAGCATCGAGCTGCATGTGTGCCACAGCCTGACGCGCCAGCTGGAGGTGCTGCACGACCAGCTGCTGGCCGTCGTCGCCCGGCCAGGGGCGCCTGCGCCAGGCGAGATCCTGGTGGTGGTGCCCGACCTGGACGAGGCCGCGCCGCTGATCGACGCCGTGTTCGGCACCGCGCCGCCGCAGCTGGCCCTGCCGTTCACCATCACCGGCCGGGCGATCAGCCAGGTCAACCCGGCCGCCCGGGCGCTGCTGGACCTGCTGGCGCTGGCCGGCTCGCGCTGCACCGCCAACGACGTCTACGGCCTGCTGCAGCAGCCGGTGGTGGCAAGCCGCTTTGGCCTGGACGACGAGGCGCTGGCGCGGGTGCACGGCTGGCTGCTCGATGCCGGCGTGCACTGGGCGCTGGACGGCGCGCAACGGGGCGCGCTGGGCCTGGACGCCAGCGACCGCCACAGCTTCGCCGACGGCCTGGACCGGCTGTTCCTGGGCCATGTGCTGCCGACCGACAGCGCGCCTTTCGACGGCCGCCTGCCTGCTGGCGAGCCCGAAGGCAGCGCGGCGCTGGCCCTGGGCGCGCTGTGGCAGTTCGTGCAGCAGCTCGACGCCGTGCGCCGGCGCACCGCCCATCCGCTGCCCGCGGCCGACTGGCCGGCGCTGCTGGGTGGCCTGGTCGACGGCTTCCTGCATGCCGACACCGCCGGCACCGAGCCGCTGGCCGTGCATCTGGCGGAGTTGCGCGCCGCCCTGCGCACCCTGGCCGAGCGCTGGCAGGCCAGCGCGCCCACGCTGCCGCTGGCGCTGGACGTGGTCGCCCAGGCGCTGCAGCAGGCGCTGGACGACCCGGCGCTGGGCGGCGTACCGACTGGGCGCATCACCTTCGCCGCCCTGCCCAGCTTGCGCGGCCTGCCCTACCGCATGGTCTGCGTGCTGGGGCTGGACGACGGCGCCTTCCCTGTCGCCAACCGGCCGGCCGAGTTCGACCTGATCGCCCGCCATCCCCGTGCCGGCGACCGCCAGCGCCGCGAGGACGAGCGCAACCTGTTCCTCGACCTGCTGCTGGCCGCACGTGAGCGGCTCTACCTCAGCCACACCGGCCGCAGCGTGCGCGACAACTCCCGGCTGCCGCCCTCGGTGCTGGTGGCCGAGCTGCTGGACGTGCTGGTGCCCGCCATCGACGCGCCCCGGGCCGACGTGCTGGCGCATCTGGTCGTCGAGCACCCGCTGCAGGCCTTCGACACCCGCGCCTTCCAGCCCGAGGGCGATGGGCGCCTGCGCAGCTTCCATGCCGAATACGCCGCCGCGCTGGCCGCCGGGCGGGCGGCGACGCAGGCGCTGGTGGTCGACGCACCGGATGAGGCCGCTGCAGACGCGGAAGCCGACGAGGGCGACGACAGCGCCGACGACGAGCCGGCCGTCGACAGCACGGCGCCGGCCTTCTTCGCCCAGCCGCTGTCGCCTGCCGCGCCGCCGGCCGAGGCCCGGCAGGTGACGCTGGGCGACCTGCAGCGCTTCTTCCGCCAGCCGGCACGCTGGCTGCTGCAGCAGCGCCTGGGCCTGCAGCTGCGGGCCGCCGACGCCGTGCTGGACGACGCCGAGCCTTTCCTGCCCGGCTTCGACGCCCAGGTGGCGCTGGCCGGGCAGCTGCTGCCGCCGCTGCTGCACGCCGCCCAGGCCGGCACCGTGCTGGCCGATGCCGACCTGATCGCCCTGGCTGCTGCCGGCACCACCCTGCCCACCGGGCCCATCGGCGACAGCCATGTGCAGGCCGAGCTGCCGCTGCTGCGCGCCCATGCCGCTGCCGTCGCCCACGCCACCGCGGCACCGCTGCTGCCGCCGCACGGCGTGGTGCTGGACTTGCCGGCCGGCGATGGCGGTCCGCCCTGGTCGCTGGCCGTGGCTTTCAGCGACCTGCGCCCCGACGGCCTGCTGCGCCACTGCTACGCCGACCCGCGCCCGGCCGACCATGTGGCCGCCTGGATCGACCACCTGGCGCTGTGCGCCGCCGCGCCGTCGGGCGTGGCCGGGCGCACGCAGTGGATCGGCCGCAACGCCGGCTTCGCCTTCGGCCCGGTCGACGATCCGCTGCCGCTGCTGGCGCAGCTGCTGGCACTGTTCGACCGCGGTCGCGGTGCGCCGCTGCCCTTCTTCCCCAAGACCGCCTGGGCCTGGCTGAACAACGGCGAGAGCACCTACGCCGCCCGCAGCGCCTGGGTGGCGACGGCCAAGCGCCCCTTCGCCGAGCAGGCCGACGCCTGGAACCGCCTGGCCCTGCGCGGCGCGCCTGACCCGCTGGAGGACGGCTTCGACGACTTCGCCGAGGTCAGCAAGGCGGTGCTGGTGCCGCTGATGGCGCACCTGGAGGGCGGAGCATGACGACGCCTTCGCAACTCCAGGTCTTCGAGGTGCCGCTGGGCGGCGTGCAGCTGATCGAGGCCTCGGCCGGCACCGGCAAGACCTGGGCGATCTGCGGCCTGGTGCTGCGCCTGCTGCTGGAGCGTCGGCTGACGGTGCAGCAGGTGCTGGTCGTCACCTTCACCAATGCCGCCACCGCCGAACTGCGCGAGCGGGTGCGCCAGCGCCTGGTCGACGTGCTGGCGGGGCTGAAGAATCCGCCGCCGCCGGGCGCACCAGCGAGCGGCGACCGCTTCGTGCCCGACCTGCTGGCCAGCCTGCACGCGGCCGGCCACAGCGACGCCGACCTGCAGCCCCGGCTGGAGCAGGCGCTGCAGGACTTCGACGAGGCGGCGATCTTCACCATCCACGGCTTCTGCCAGCGCGCCCTGGCCGACACGCCGCTGGCCGCGCTGATGCCGCTGCAGCAGGAACTGCTGGCCGACGACCGCGCCCTGCTGGCCGAGGTGGTACAGGACTTCTGGCGCCAGCGCGTGGCCGGCGCCGGGGCTGACGCCGCGCTGGCCGCGCAACTGCTGGAACGCGGCGACAGCCCCGAACGCTGGGCCCGGCTGCTCAAGCGCCACCTGGCGCGGCCGTTGTCGCGCCTGCTGTGGCCAGCCGACATCGACAGCCCGGTCGACAGCGCTGCGCAGCAGCAGGCGCTGCAAGCCGCCTTCACCGCCGCGCAAGCCGCCTGGGCCACGCAGCGCAGCGCGGTGCTGGACGCACTGGCCACGGGCCTGGGCGGCCTGCACAAGACCTACTACAAGCCCGACGCCCCCGCCGTGGCCGGCGCCGCCTGGGACGC
This sequence comes from uncultured Aquabacterium sp., assembly GCA_937864045.1. Classification (GTDB taxonomy): domain Bacteria; phylum Pseudomonadota; class Gammaproteobacteria; order Burkholderiales; family Burkholderiaceae_C; genus Pseudaquabacterium. Next base: position 10,194 of record CALMIF010000002.1, read on the forward strand.
GCTGCTCGCCGCGCCGCGGGCACCGGCCGACGCGCCCGAGGGCGCGGTGCTGCTGGCGGCCGAGAACCTGGCCCGCCGCACCACCAAGGGCAACAGCTCGCCCGCGCACCCATTCTTCGCCACCGCCCAGGCCCTGCTCGACGCCATGGCCGCCAGCAGCCACGCCCTGGCCCTGGCCCGGCTGCGCCTGCTGCGCGACTTGTTGCGCGACGGCGCCCAGCGCCAGCGCGAAGCCAAGCGCGCCCGCCGCGTGGTGGCCTTCGACGACATGCTGGCCAACCTGCACCAGCGGCTGCACGACCCGGCCGCGCCCGGCCTGGCCGCCGCGCTGCGCCAGCGTTTTCCAGCCGCGCTGATCGACGAGTTCCAGGACACCGACCCGCTGCAGTGGGCGGTGTTCCAGGCGGTCTACGGCGGGCCTGAGGCCGACGGCGCACCGCTGTTCCTGGTCGGCGACCCGAAGCAGGCGATCTACAGCTTCCGCCATGCCGACCTGCACACCTACCTGGCCGCGCGCAGCCAGGCGCAGGCGGTGCACACGCTGGCGCAGAACCAGCGCTCGGTCGGCCCGCTGATCACCGCGCTGAACCGGCTGTTCGGCGTGCATGGCCGGCCGCTGATGCAGCCCGGGCTGGACTACCACCCCGTCACCGAGGGCAGCAAGCCCAAGCCGGTGCTGGTCGATGCAAGCGACGCCCGCGCGCCGCTGCAGGTGTGGACGCTGCCGCGCCCGGCCAGCGGCCCGCTGCTGAAGTCCGACGCGAAGCGCTGCGCCGCCGCCACCTGCGCCGGCGAGATCGCCCGCCTGCTGACCGAGGCCCGCGCCGGCCGCATCACCCTGGGCGGGCGGCCACTGGAAGCCGGCCAGATCGCGGTGCTGGTGCGCAGCCATGCCCAGGGCGGCGTGATGCGCCAGGCCCTGGCCGCGCTGGGCGTGGGCAGCGTCGAGCTGTCGCAGGCCAGCGTCTTCCAGGGCCCCGATGCCGAGGAACTGGAACGGGTGCTGGCCGCGATGCTGCAGCCTGGCCGGGACGGCCTGCTCAAGGCCGCGCTGGCCACGAGGGTCATGGGCTTGGCCGCACACCAGATCGACGCCCTGGCCGGCGACGAGGCGGCCTGGCTGGACCAGGTGCTGGCCTTCGGCCGCTGGGGCGCCACCTGGCGCCAGCGCGGCATTGGCGTGGTGCTGCAGCAGTGGCGGCAGGCGGCGGGCGTGGCCCAGCGCCTGCTGGCCGCGCCCGACGGCGCCCGCCGCCTGACCAACCTGCTGCACCTGGGCGAACTGCTGCACCAGGCCAGCGCCGATCAACCCTCGCCCGAGGCCCTGCTGCGCTGGCTGCAGGCGCAGCGCGACGACCCGCGCGGCGACGAGGCCACCCAGCTGCGGCTGGAGAGCGACCAGCACCTGGTGCAGATCGTCACCATCC
>CALMIF010000003.1 GCA_937864045.1 uncultured Aquabacterium sp.
CGGATGCGGAACTCGTAGACCGGCGGCAGCACCCGCGCCAGCGGGATCAGCACCGCCACGATGGCCAGCAGGGCCAGCCACATGCGGTCGGCCAGGTTGGCCAGCCAGAAGGGCAGGAAGCGCTGCAGCCAAGGCGGCCCGCTGCGGTAGAAGCGCTGGGCCTCGGGCGCCAGCGGCCATTCGCTGTCAGCGGCGTTCGGAAAGTCGCCCTTGCGCTGGAACCAGCCGGCGCCGCCGTGCACCTGCTGCGCCGCCTGCACGAACAGCTGCACCAGTGCCGGGTGCAGGTCCTGGCGCGCCACCAGCGACGCGGTGGGCGCCAGCAGGCGCACGTCGGCCGGTGGCAGGTCGCGCGACAGGTCGACCACGCCGCGCGGCAGCAGCACCGGGCTCAGCACCGGGAAGCGCCGGCTGTAGGCCTCGGCCTGGGCCACGTCGAACAGGCCGATGCCCGGCGTCTGCAGCAGCATCTGCACCATCAGCGATTCGGGGGCCGAAGCCAGCACCACCGCGTCGATCCTGCCGGCCAGCAGGTCGACCACGGCCGGCGTGGTGGCCTGCTGCTGCAGCGTGACGGTGCCGGGCTCCATGCGGTTGGCCGCCAGCAGCGCCTGCACCAGGGGCGTGACGCCGCTGCCCGGCGCGCCGACGTTGACGGTGGCGCCGGCCAGCTGCGGCAGCCGGGTGATGGCGGCGCCGCCGGTGCGCCGGCGCAGGCTGTCCTGGCGGTAGAACAGCCACACCGGCTCGTGGAACATGCGGCCCAGGCTGCGCAGGCCGGGGTCGTCGTCGCCGGCCCCGTCGCCGTCACCAGCTGCCGGCGCGGGCTGCGGCCGGGTGCCGCCCTGCACGAAGGCGATGTCCACGCCCGAGTCGGCGCGCAGCAGGGCCAGGTTCTCGGCCGAGCCCTGGGTGTGGCGCAGTTCCACCGTGATGCCGTGGCGCGCCAGCGCGGCGGCATAGCGCTTGCCGAATTCGGCGTACGCGCCCTGGTCCACGCCGGTGGCCAGCACCACGCGGCGCGGCGGGCTGGGCTGCAGCCACTGGTACGCGCCCCACAGCAGGGCGGCGGCCAGCAGGGTGAACGGCGCGGTGGTGAGCAGCAGCTCGCGCAGCGTCAGCAGGGCCGGCGGCAGCGCCTTCATCGGGCGGCAGCCTGCTCGGCGGCGATCCAGGCGTCGATCTGGCGCTCCAGCAGGGTCAGCGGCAGCGCGCCCTGGTCCAGCACCGCGTTGTGGAAGCGGCGGATGTCGAAGCGCACGCCCAGCGCGCCGCGGGCGCGCTCGCGCAGCTCGATGATCTTCAGCTGCCCCACCATGTAGCCCAGCGCCTGGCCGGGCCAGCTGAGGTAGCGGTCGATCTCGGACTCGACCACGCCGCGGTCCTCGCCGCTTTCGGCCAGCATCAGGTCGATGGCCTGCTGGCGGGTCCAGCCCAGCTCGTGCAGGCCGGTGTCGACCACCAGCCGCACCGCGCGCACCATCTGCCACTGCAGGTGGCCGAAGTGGCTGGCCGGGTCCTGGTACAGGCCCAGGTCGAAGCCCAGCGTCTCGGCGTACAGCGCCCAGCCCTCGGCATAGGCGGTGTAGTTGCTGGCGCGGCGAAAGCGCGGCAGCGTGCCCAGCTCGTTGGCGCGGGCGATCTGCAGGTGGTGGCCGGGCACGGCCTCGTGCGCCACCAGGGTCTCCATGCTCCACACCGGGCGCCGCCGCCAGCCCTCGGTGTTGGCGTTGAACCAGCCGGCGCGGCGGCCGTCCAGGTCGGGGCCGTCGTAGCTCTCGGCGGCGTCGGGGCCCATGTGCGCCGGCATCGGCCGCACGCCCCAGGGCGCGCGCGGCAGCTCGGCGAAGAGCGCCGGCAGCGCGGCGTCCAGCCGCTTGCCGATGTCGCGGTAGCCCGCCAGCAGGGCCTCGGGGCTGGTGTGGAAGTACTTGGGGTCGGTGTTCAGGTGGCGCACGAAGCCGGCGAAGTCGCCGCGCCACTGCATGCGCTGCATCACCTGGGCGATCTCGCCGCGCAGCCGCGCCATCTCGCGCAGGCCGATGGCGTGGATCTGGGCCGGCGTCAGCGCGGTGGTGGTGTTGCTGCGCACCAGCATCGCGTAGGCGGCGGCGCCGCCCGGGTAGCCGCTGAGGTTGCCCGCCGCCGGCGCCGCGGCGGCATAGGGCCCGGCCACGAAGTCGCGCAGCCGGCGCTGCGCCGGCAGCACCTGCTGCGTGATCAGCGCCCGGGCCCGCGCCTGCAGCGCCGCCTGCTCGGCCGCCGGAATGGCGCTGCCCAGGCGGGTGAAGGGCTCGAAGAACGGGCCCTGGTCGTTGTCCTGGGCCAGCTGCTTGTCCAGCGAGGCGACCACCCGGTCGAGCACCGGGCGGGCCGCCACCCAGCCCAGGGCCATGCCCTCGCGCAGCCGCGCCAGCTCCTGGTCGACGCGCCGCGGGTAGGCCGCCAGCCGGGCCAGCAGCTGCTGCACCTGGGCGGCCGTGGTCACCGGCGCGGCGCGCAGCAGCCACACGAAGTCGGTGTGGAAGCCGCCCTGCGCACCCAGTGTCAGCCGGCGCCAGCCCAGCGTCGGCTCGCTGGCCAGGTTGTCCTCCTGGGCGTGGATGAACAGGTCCAGCGAGGTGCGGTCGGTGGCGTCCAGCGCGCGGCGGTCGATGGCCTGCGCGGCGGCCAGGTCGCGCCGGGCGGCGTCGAACTCGGCGGCCTCGGCCTCGGGCGAGGCATCGCCCAGGCGGTCGCCGAAGCGGTCGTCGCCGACATAGGTGGCCCACTCCGGGTGGCGGCGCAGGGCCTCGTCCCAGCTGCGGTCGAACAGCGCATGCAGCGCCTGCGCCGCCGGGCCGCGGCTGGCGGTGGCCGGCTGGCCGGACGCGGCGGTGGCCGGGGTGGTGGCCGGAACCGTGCTGCAGGCGGCCAGCATGGCCGCCAGCAGCAGCGGCAGCAGCGGCAGCAGCGCGGGTGCGCGGCGGGTGGGCAGGGGCGACATGCTCAGCCTTTCGGTGGGGAGGGCGGTGGCGGTGCGGGCATGCGCAGCCCGTCGCAAGGGTCGGGCCGCGGCTGGGCGCGGGTGGTCAGCACGCTGTCGAAGGCGGCCGGTGCGACGCTGCCGTCGGCCTCCAGCAGGCCCACGACGCGGGTGCGGGCACGCAGGTCGGCATCCAGCCAGCGCGGCACGCCGATGTCGGCGCGCACATGGCCGTTGCCGGCCAGCAGCACCACGCCGCGGTGGGCATGGCGGGCCACCAGCCGGGCCATGGCCTGGTCACGTGCCACCTGGGCCAGTGCAAGCCGGGCCGCGGTGGGCGCATCCAGCTGGCCGCAGTGGCCGGCATCGACGGCGGCGGCCTGCGCCTGCAGGAGGTCGGCCGGCACGTCGGCGCGCCAGCCGGTGGCGGCCAGGCCCTGCTGCTGCACCTGCCGGGCGTCGGCACGCGACACGTTGGCCGCCAGCACCGGCAGGCCGTGGGCGACGGCCAGGCGCAGCGCCGGGCGGTAGAACGGCCAGTGCCAGCCGGGGCCGCCCAGGCGCACCAGGGCGTCGGTGGTGGCGTCCACCGCCGCAGCGTCGGCCGGCATGGCGCCGGGCGAGTGCAGCGCGTCGATGGCGGCCTGCTGGCCGAGGTCGAACTGCTCCAGCACCAGGGCCGGCCGGTCGCCGGCGGCCAGCAGCGCGGCCAGGCCGCGGGTGCGCAGCGCATGCTGCTCGGCGTTGTCATGCACCTCGCCCAGCAGCAGGGCCTGGCCGGGTTGCGCGCGCCAGCCGGGCGTGGCGCCGGCCGGCGTGCCGGTGCTGGCGCAGGCCGCCAGGAGCACGGCCGGCGCCGGCAGCGCCAGTGCCAGGCCCTGGCGCAGGCAGCGGCGGCGGGCGGGGCTGGGCGGTGGTGGCGGCATCCGGCGCATTCTGCGTCGGCGCCATCGGCTGTCCTTGGGATGCTCGGGCGCGCAGATGCGGCGCAGACTCACGGTTCATCGTGGCCTGGGCCGGCGCGGCCACGGGAAGAATCCCTGCGGTTGTCCGTCCGAGTCCCGAGGAGCGCAGCATGCACCCGACCCCGCCCAACCCGCCCCAGGCCGAGGCCCCCTCGCCGGCTGCTGCGGCGCACGGTGGCCTGCTCAAGCGCTACCTGCTGCCGGTGGGCCTGTGCGACGAGCCGCGCGGCGACGTCTTCCTGGCCCATGCCGTGCGCCGCCGCAACCTCCACCGCCTGCGCCGCTGGATGCCGCACTACGCCCGCGTGCACGGCGTGCTGGCCCTGCTGCTGCTGGGTGTGTGCAACACCGCCGAGGCGACCGAGGTCTCGGGCTGGCTGGTGGCCGCCGCCGCCGTGCCCACGGCCGGCGAGGTGGTGCTGGCCATCGTCTTCGGCTGCGTGGCGGCGGTGCTGCACCTGGGCCACGACTGACGCTGCCGCCTAGACTCCCGCCGCCGGCCATCCTGCCGGTGTGCGTGGAGACGCGGACGGATGAGCGACACCCTGGACATCGGCCTGATCGGCCTGGGCGTGATGGGCCAGCGCATGCTGGCGCGGCTGGCGGCGCACCCGCGGCTGCGTGCGGCGGTGGTGTGGGACGCCGACCCCGCCGCGCTGGCGCGCACGCTGGCCGCCTACCCGGGCTGCCGGGCGGCCGGCAGCGCGGCGGCCGTGATCGCCACGCCGGGCCTGGCGTCGCTCTACATCGCCACGCCGCCGGGGCCGCACATGGCGCTGAGCGACGCCGCCTTCGACGCCGGCCTGGCCGTGCTGTGCGAGAAGCCGCTGACCACCGACTTCGACGCCGCGCGGCGCTGCATCGCCCGCATCGACCGCGAGGGCCGGCGTGCGGCGGTGAACTTCTCGCTGGCCTCGTCGCCGGGCCTGGCTGCGCTGCAGGCGGCCTGGGGTGACGGCAACGTTGCGCGGCTGGGCGCGCTGCAGCAGGTCGACATCGGCCTGGCCTTTGCCGCCTGGCCGCGGCCCTGGCAGGCGGCGGCCGGCGCCTGGCTGGCGCAGCGCGCCGAGGGCGGCTTCAGCCGCGAGGTGCTGTCGCACTTCGTCTTCGTGCTGCAGCGGGTGCTGGGCCCGGCGACGGTGCAGCGGGCACAGCCGGTCTGGCCGGCCGACGGCGTGGGCGCCGAGACGGCGCTGACCGCCCAGCTGGTGGCTGGCGGCGTGCCGGTGACGGTGAACGGCCGTGTTGGCGCAGACGCGCCGGACGACTTCAACCGCATGCTGTGGCAGGGCAGCGCCGGCGCCATCGCGTTGCAGGACTGGTTCGGCCTGCAGCAGCAGTCGCCCGGCGGCAGCTGGCAGCCGCAAGGCGACGCGGCGGCGATGCGCGCCGAGGGCCAGGCCGCGCAGCTGGAACAGTGGGTGGCGCTGATCGAGGGCCGGTCGCACGGCCTGCCCGGCTACGCCGAGGCGCTGGCGGTGCAGCAGACCATCGAGGCGCTGCTGGCGGGCGCCTGACCCGCTGGGGAAAATGAACTAACGCCGGCTATTGTCGGCGGTGGGCGCTGCGGTGGGCGCTGCGGCGGGTGCGAGTGCGGGTGCGGGTGCGAGTGCGGCCAGCAGCGTGTCGGCGTTGTGCGTCATCAGCTTCAGGTAGCTGTCGGCGCGGGTGCCGGGCGGTGACAGGGCGTCGCTGTACAGCGTGCCGCCGACACTGGCGCCGGCCTCGCGGGCGATGCGCTCGACCAGGCGCGGGTCGCTGATGTTCTCGACGAACAGCGCGCGGGCCTGCTGCGCCTTCAGCTGGCGGATCAGCCGGGCCACGTCGGCAGCCGACGGCTCGCCGGCACTCGTCCAGCCCTGGGCCGCACGCATCTCCAGGCCCCAGGCGTCGGCCAGGTAGCCGAAGGCGTCGTGCGAGGTGACGATGCGCCGCTGCGCCGGCGGAATCGCCGCCAGCCGGGCCCGCACCCTGGTGTCCAGGGCCGCCAGCTGCGCGGTGTAGGCCTTGGCGCGGGCGTCGATCGCGGCGGCCTGTGCCGGGCGGGTCGTTCCCAAGGCAGCCACCAGCGCGGCCCGGATGTTCTCGACGTAGCGCTGCGCCGCCACCAGGCTCTGCCAGGCATGCGGGTCGGTGTGGCCGGCCACGCGCCGCAGCGTGATGCCGCTGCTGGCCACCAGCACCGGCGCCTTGCTGCCCGAGGCCTTCACCAGCCGGTCGATCCAGCCCTCGAAGCCCAGGCCGTTGACCACGATCAGCCCGGCCTTGGCCAGCCGCTGCGCATCGGCCGGCGCGGGGGTGAAGGCGTGGGCGTCGGCATCCGGCCCCACCAGGGCATGCACCTGCACCGCCGGCCCACCCACCTGCGCCACCATGTCGGCCAGCAGGCTGAAGCTGGCGACGACCTGCAGTGGCGCGTCCTGGGCTTGCACGAACGCCGGCAGCGCCAGGGCGCCCAGCAGCAGATGACGGCGGTGGAGCAGGTTCATGCGGTCCTGTGGCGGTGGGCCGTGATGAAGCGGGCGCGCAGGCTGTCGCGCGGGCCCACCGCCAGCGACACCAGGTACACCCCGCCGGCCAGCAGCACGATGGCCGGGCCCGAGGGCAGGCCGAAGTGGTACGACAGCAGCAGACCGCCCCAGCCACAGGCCGTGGCGATGCCGAAGGCCACCACCGACAGCCGGCCCACGCCATGGGCCCAGCAGCGCGCGGCGATGGCCGGCAGCATCAGCAGGCCCACGGCCATCAGCGTGCCCAGCGCCTGGAAGCCGGCCACCAGATTGGCCACCAGCAGCACCAGGAACAGCTGGTGGTGCAGCGCGCCACGCCCGCCCACCGCACGCAGGAAGTTCGGGTCGAAGCACTCCACCAGCAGCGGCCGCCACACCAGGGCCAGCACCAGCAGGCTGGCGCTGGCCACGCCGGCCACCAGCAGCAGGGCCGCATCGTCGACCGCCAGGATGCTGCCGAACAGCACCCGCATCAGGTCCACGCTGTTGCCGCGCAGCGAGATCAGCATCACGCCCGCCGCCAGCGCGATCAGGTAGAAGCCGGCCAGGCTGGCGTCCTCGCGCTGGGCGGTGAAGCGCGCCACGCCGCCGGCCAGCGCGGCCACGGCCAGCGCCGCGATGAAGGCGCCCAGGCTCATCGCCGGCAGGCTCAGGCCCACCAGCAGGAAGGCCACCGCCGCGCCCGGCAGCAGCGCATGCGCCATCGCGTCGCCAGCCAGGCTCATGCGGCGCAGCACCAGCAGCGTGCCCACCGGGCCGCAGCTCAGGCCCAGCGCCAGGCACGCGACCAGGGCCCGGCGCATGAAGCCGAACTCGACGAAGGGCTGGACCAGCGCGTCGTAGACCGTCATCGCAAGGTCATGCCGCGCGCATGGTGGCCGCGGGCTGGTCCGGCACCGCGCACCACGGCGCCTGCGCCTCCCAGTGCTCGGCCTGCAGGCGGGCGCGCTGCAGATGGGCCGGCAGCAGCACCTCGGCCGTGGCGCCCCAGGCGATGGGCTCGCGCGCCAGCAGCAGGGTGCGCGGGAAGTGCGCCCGCACCATCGCCAGGTCGTGCAGCACGGCCACCACGGTGCGGCCCTCGCGGTGCCAGCGGTGCAGCAAGGCCAGCAGGTCGGCGGTGGTGCGCTCGTCGACGGCGTTGAAGGGTTCGTCGAGCAGGATCACCGGCGCGTCCTGCAGCAGCAGGCGGGCGAACAGCACACGCTGGAACTGCCCGGCCGACAGCTCGCCGATGACGCGGCGCTGCATGCCGGCCAGGCCCACCGCCGCCAGCGCGTCCAGCGCCTGCGCCCGCTGCGCCGCGCCGCCAGCCCGCCAGGCACCCAGGCGGCGCCAGTGGCCCAGCATCACCACGTCGGCCACGCTGACCGGAAAGCCGCGGTCGATGTCGGCCTGCTGCGGCAGGTAGGCGATGTGGCCGGCACCGTCGGCCGGCAAGCGGATGCGCCCGGTGCTGGGCGCGATGCGGCCCATCAGCCCGGCCAGCAGGGTGCTCTTGCCGGCGCCGTTGGGGCCGACGATGGCGGTCAGGCTGCCCGGCTCGAAGCGGCCCGACAGATGGTGCACCGCCGGCCGGTCGCGGTGGCAGAGGGTCACGTTCTCCAGCGTGATCGCACCGGGTGCGACCGCGCTCATGCAGGTTCTCCCAGCGCCCAGGCCACCGCCAACCACAGCAGCACCAGCAGCCCCAGCGTGCCCAGCAGCCGGCCGCCGGCGCCGGCCATCAGCAGGCTGGCGGGCAGGGCAGGTGGCGCTTCCTGCGGTGTGCCGTGGGCGTGGCCGTGGTGCGCATGCCCAGGCCCGTGGTCCGCGTGGCCTTGCCCATGCGCATGTCCGTCCCCGCGCACAGGCACGGCGGCAGCCAGCGGAGCAACAGGGCGGGACATGGCGCGACGTTCTTAATGAAATTGCACTCTCAATATCGTAGCATGCAGGTCCCGCCGGCGCCTGCCCGCCGGCTTCCACACCACCGCGCCCACCCCATGGAACGATCGACCCGCCAGCGCAGCGCGATCCGCGCCGCCATCGACGCCGCGCAGCGGCCGCTGTCGCCGCAGGAGGTGCTGGCCGCCTCGCAAGCGGAGGTGGCCGGCCTGGGCCTGGCCACCGTCTACCGCAACCTCAAGCTGCTGGTGGAGGCCGGCGAAATTGCGCAGGTCACCCTGCCCGGCGACAGCGCCCGCTACGAGCCGGCGCGCCAGGCCCACCACCACCATTTCCAATGCACGCGCTGCCAGCGCGTGTTCGACGTGCACCACTGCCCCGGCGACATGGCCCAGCTGGCGCCCGCCGGCTTCCTGGTCGAGCGCCACGAACTGACGCTGTACGGCTGCTGCCAGGACTGCGCGCCGCCGCCAGCCCGGGGCAGGCGGGTGCCGGTGGCCGTGCGGCCGGGTTGATTCGAGGGATTGCCGATGAAGCGACTTCTGTGTGCCTTGCTGGCCTGCTCCGCGGGCTGGGTCCAGGCCGAGGGTGCCCATCAGCACGGCGTCGCCCGGCTGGAGGTGGTGGCCGAGGGCCCGACGCTGACCGTCACGCTGGACAGCCCGCTGGACAGCCTGGTCGGCTTCGAGCGCGGCCCGCGCACGGCCGCCGAGCGCAGCGCGGTGCAGGCGATGGCGCAGGCCCTGCACAACGGCACCACGCTGCTGCAGCCCACGCCCGCCGCCGGCTGCACGCTGCGCGGCGTGGCGCTGCAGTCCGACGTGATCGACTCCGCGCTGCTGGCCAAGGGCGCTTCGCCCGCTGGCAACGGCAAGCCGCCGGCCGCTGGCGGCCATGCCGACCTGGAAGCCACGTTCACATTCGACTGCCGCACGCCCACCGCGCTGAAGGGCCTCGCGCTGGGCGGGCTGTTCAGCGCCGTCCCACGGCTGCGCCAACTGGACGCGGCTGTCGCCGTGGCGGGTGTGCAGCGCGGATTCAAGCCGACGCCGGCGAAGCCGCAGATCGGCTGGTGATGCGCCTGCGGCCGGTTCACATGGTGTGAAGGAACCGTCGCGAGCGGGCTCAGGGTGGTTCGAGCACCGCAGCCGTCCACCCGTACGGCGATGGACTGAGCCCGGACGTGAACCGTCCAGTGGACGGTTCACGCCTGGCGAAGGCCCAGGCCACTGGCCTGGGCCGCAGGGCCGCCATGTGCCCGCGCAGCAGGTTCATTCATGCCATGTCAGCGGCCGAAGCCGCCGAACACCGCCTGCGCCACGTCGCCGCTGCCCTTGACC
>CALMIF010000004.1 GCA_937864045.1 uncultured Aquabacterium sp.
AGATCGTGCCGTCGGCATTGCGGTCGAACGGCATGCCGAAGTGCTCGAGCTCGTAGACGACCTTGGGGGCCTCGCGGCACATGAACTCGATCGCGTCCTGGTCACCCAGCCAGTCGGAGCCCTTGACGGTGTCGTAGAAGTGGTAGTGCCAGTTGTCCTCGGACATGTTGCCCAGGCTGGCACCGATGCCGCCCTGCGCCGCCACCGTGTGGCTGCGGGTCGGGAACACCTTGGACAGCACCGCCACGTTCAGGCCGGCACGCGCCAGCTGCAGCGATGCGCGCATGCCGGAGCCACCGGCGCCGACGATGACCACGTCGAACTTGCGACGCGGCACGCTGGTCTTGATCTCAGCCATAGTTCCTCAGAGCCTCCAGAGCACTTGCACGGCCCAGCCGGCGCAGCCGACCAGCCAGACCAGGGTGAACACCTGGGCCAGCAGGCGCACGCCCACCGGCTTGATGTAGTCCATCCACACGTCGCGCATGCCCACCCAGGCATGCCAGGCCAGCGCCACGATGACCACGAAGGTCAGCACCTTCATCCACTGGCGCGCGAAGATGCCCGCCCAGCTGTCGTAGCCGATGGGCCCGCCGAAGATCACCTGCAGCAGCAGCGCCAGCGTGAACAGCGCCATCAGCACCGCGGTGACACGCTGGCTCAGCCAGTCGCGGAAACCGTAGTGCGCGCCGACGACGAGGCGCTTCGAACCGTAATTGACGGCCATGTTGTTGTGCTCCTTGCGCTTCAGAACAGGCCGAACAGCTTGGCGCCCAGCACGACGGTCAGGCCGATGCTGATCACGAAGGTGGCCACGGCCGACGAGTGGCCCTGCTGCTTGGTCACGCTGTGGGTGGCGTCCATCCACAGGTGGCGCAGGCCGGCCACGGCGTGGTGCAGGTAGGCCCAGATCAGCGCCAGCGCCACCAGCTTGAACAGCACCCCCGGCAAGCCCAGCGCGCCGGCGACGAAGACGCTGGTGAAGGCGTCGTACGAGATCTCCGAAGAGACGCTGGTGTCGAACATCCAGACGATGAACGGCAGCAGGAAGAACATCAGCATGCCGCTGGCGCGGTGCAGGATGGACACCAGCGCCGCCAACGGCAGCCGGTACTGCAGCGCCTCGATCAGGCGCATGTTGGCGCCGGGGCGGGCGACGGGACGTTTGCTCAGCTCAGCCATGGGGGTGCTCTTGTCGCGTGGTCTTGTGGTGTGTCGGGTAAAACCCCAAGAGTCTATTGCAACGCACTTCGCTGACTCGGAGCTTTTGGCGACAACCGCCTGTGTTCCGTGGCCATCGTGCGGCAACCCGGGGCCAGGGGCTCAGTTCAGCTCGTTGCGGTAGAAGTGCTGGGTGGTGTCGTACAGGCCGCGGCGCAGTTCCACCGGCTTGTCGCCATAGGTGAACGACAGCCGCTCGACGCTGAGCAGCGGAAAGCCCGGCGCCACCGCCAGCAGCCCGGCCGTCGCCGCGTCGGCGGCCAGGGCGCGGATCTTTTCCTCGGCGCGGATCATGCGCACGCCGAACTCGGTCTCGAACATGCCGTACATCGGGCCCTTGTAGTCGGCCAGCCGCTCGGCGGTCAGGCCCTTGAACAGCGCCCCGGGCAGCCAGATCTCGTCGAGCACGACCGGCTTGCCGTCCGCCGCAGGGCCGCCCCAAGGCGGCGAGCTCCCCTCGGGGGACGGCCGGCGCGCAGCGCTGGCCTGGGGGCCGGCTGAACTGAGCAGCAGGCGGCGCAACTGCACCACCGCGTCGCCGCTCTTGCAGGCCAGTGCGCGGGCCACATCGGCGGGCGCACGGGTGCGACGGCAGTCCAGCAGGCGCCGGGCCATGCCGCGGTCGCCGCCGTCGTCGGGCATCAGGCGCAGGAAGCGGTACTGGATCTGCTGCTCGGCATGGGTGGCGACGAAGGTGCCCTTGCCCTGGCGGCGCACCAGCAGGTTGTCGGCCGACAGTTCGTCGATGGCCTTGCGCACCGTGCCCTGGCTGACCTTGAAGCGCGCGGCCAGGTCCAGCTCGCTGGGAATCGCCTCGCCGGGCTTCCACACGCCGGCCTGCAGTTCGCGCGTGATCAGGCCCTTGATCTGCTGGTACAGCGGGCTGAACGCCGGGCCGGCCGCACCCGCTTCGGCCGCGTCGGACACGGCCGGCGGCGCCGAGGGCAACGGGGGCAGGGCGGCAGGCATGGGGCGCGATTGCAGCACAACAGCCGCCGCCAAGTCCACCATGCTGACAGATGTCTTATAGAAGACATAAGACCTTTGACAACATGGGTGGGAACCCCTATATTGC
>CALMIF010000005.1 GCA_937864045.1 uncultured Aquabacterium sp.
GCTTGCGGCCCTGCATCCAGGTCAGCATCAGCGTGAACATGCCGATGCCGATGACCAGCGGGAACCAGCCGCCGGCAATCAGCTTGAGCATGTTGCTGGCGAAGAAGGTGACGTCGATGACGAAGAAGAAGCCGGTGGCCAGGATGCAGGGCAGCAGCGGGTACTTCCAGCCGTAGCGGATGACGAAGAAGGTCATCACCGTGGTGATGGTCATGTCCAGCGTGACCGCGATGCCGTAGGCCGAGGCCAGGTTCGACGAGGTCTTGAACAGCCCCACCGCCAGCACGATGAACATCCACAGCCCCCAGTTGACGAAGGGCACGTAGATCTGGCCGGTGTCCTTGACCGAGGTGTGCTTGATCGCCATGCGCGGCAGGATGCCGAGCTGGATGGCCTGCTTGGTGACCGAGAAGGCCGCCGAGATCAGCGCCTGCGAGGCGATCACCGTGGCTGCGGTGGCCAGGAAGACCAGCGGCAGCTGCGCCCAGTCCGGCGCCATGTGGAAGAACGGGTTGGCCACCGCCTCGGGCTCGCGCAGCAGCATCGCGCCCTGGCCGAAGTAGTTGACCACCAGGGCCGGCATCACGAAGCCGTACCAGGCGATGCGGATCGGCGTCTTGCCGAAGTGGCCCATGTCGGCATACAGCGCCTCGCCGCCGGTCACGCACAGCACCACCGCGCCCAAAGCGATGAAGGCCACCAGCGGCTGGCCGGCGATGAAGCCGGCCGCATACGCCGGGTTCAGCGCCACCAGCACGGCCGGGTGGGCCACGATGTGCGGCAGGCCCAGGGCCACCAGCACGACGAACCACAGCAGCGTGATCGGCCCGAAGAACTTGCCGATGCCGCCGGTGCCGAAGCGCTGCACCGCGAACAGGCCGGTCAGCACCACCAGGGTGATCGGGATCACCCAGGCATGCAGCTTGGGCTCGGCCACTTCCAGGCCCTCGACCGCCGACAGCACCGACACCGCCGGCGTGATCACGCCGTCCCCATAGAAGATGGCGGTGCCGAACAGGCCCACCGTCATCAGCACTCTGCGCAGCTGCGGCCGGTCCTTCACCGCGGTGGTCGCCAGCGCCAGCATCGCGATCAGGCCGCCTTCGCCGTTGTTGTCGGCACGCAGGATCAGCAGCACGTACTTCAGCGAGACGATGATGGTCATCGTCCAGAAGATCAGCGACAGCACGCCCAGGATGTTCTCGGGCGTGGCCGGCACGTGCCCGGCGTGGAAGACTTCCTTCAGCGCGTACAGCGGGCTGGTGCCGATGTCGCCGTAGACGACGCCCAGGGCACCAAGGGTCAACGCCGCCAGGGCAGCCGGGGACTTGGGGGCGTGGGGACCGCTCATTGCAAGGCCCCGCACGCGGGGCCGTTTGTCGACAAGCCGGTCATTTTGCGCCCGTCATGCTGCACTGCATCATTCGCCTGCGGGGGTGTTGCGCCGGCGCGGCAGTGCAGCGTGATTCATTCGTAGACCTCGGCGTCGGGGTCGGTGGCCTCCAGCTCGTAGCTGGCGGCCAGCATCGCCAGGCGGCCGATCACGCCGTACATGTAGAAGCGGTTCGGCGCGCTGGCGCCGGGCTTGTCGCCCGGGCGCGGCAGGTGGTGGCTGCCGGCGAAGGCCAGCGGCACGTAGCGCGCGCCGGGGGCGTTGAGGTTCTCGTCGACGCCGCGCTCGGCATGCACGCGGTAGTAGCCGCCCACCACGTAGCGGTCGATCATCGCCACCACCGGCTCGGCGACTGCATCGTTGACGCGCTCGTAGGTGGGCACGCCTTCCTGGATGATCAACGGGCCGGGCGCGGCCTGCACGCCGTCGCCGGCTCGGGCGCGCGCCCGGGCGAACGCATCGGCCAGGTCGCGTGCGTCGCGCACGGTCACCGGGCCCAGCGGGTCGCTGCCGCTGTCGGCCTTGACGACGACGAAGGGCTTCTCGTTGATGCCGTATTCCTTGTACTTGCGGCGCACCTTGGCAAGCATCGCGTCGACATGGGCCTGCACGGTCTCCAGCCCTGCCGGCGTGGTGGTGTCGGCTTCGGGGCACGGGGCGTACATCGGGTTGATCAGCCACGGGTCCATGCCCAGCAGCTTGGCGAACTTCTTGGCCACCTCCTCGTAGCTCTGGAAGTGCCGGCTCATGCGGCGCACGCCCCAGCCGGCATGCAGCGGTGGCAGCAGGTATTGCTCATGCAGGTGCTGCAGGCTGCGAGGCACCCCGGCGGACAGGTCGCTGTTGAGCAGGATGGTGCAGGGGTCGAAGTCCTTCAGCCCGAGCCGGCCGCGGGTGCGCAGCAGCGGCTCCAGCACCAGGGCGCTGCCGTCGGGCAGCTGCACCGGCGTGGGCGCGACCACGTCGGCATCCAGCGTGCCCAGGCGCACGTTCAGCCCGGCCTGGGTGAAGATGCGCACCAGCTGCTGCACGCTGCTGAGGTAGAAGGTCTTGTGGCTGTGCGCCTGCTCGGGGATCAGCAGCAGGTTCTTCGCCTCGGGGCAGATCTTCTCGATGGCCGCCATCGCCGCCTGCACCGCCAGCGGCAGCATCTCGGGCGTGAGGTTGTTGAAGCCGCCGGGGAACAGGTTGGTGTCCACCGGCGCCAGCTTGAAACCGGCATTGCGCAGGTCCACCGAACAGTAGAACGGCGGCGTGTGCTCCATCCATTCCAGCCGGAACCAGCGCTCGATCGCCGGCATCGAGTCGAGGATGCGCGCTTCGAGCTCGTTGATCGGGCCGGTGAGCGCGGTGATGAGGTGCGGGACCATGGGCGATTCCGGGATGCGGGCGGTTGACAGACGATTCTGTCAGATGGGGCCGACCGCGGGCAGGGCAAGCCGCTGGCGTCGAATGGCAGAAGGGCTGCCCGCGGGCAGCCCTTCGCAGCGTGCCCGGATGGCCGCAGCCACCCGGGCGTCGTGCATCACTTGCTGTAGGCGGTCTCGCCGTGCGAGCTGATGTCCAGGCCCTCGCGCTCTTCCTCTTCCGAGACGCGCAGGCCGACGACCAGGTCGGTCACCTTGAAGGCGATGGCCGCGACCACGGCCGACCAGACGATGGTCAGCAGCACGCCCTTGAGCTGGATCCACACCTGCGTGCCGATGGCGTTGCTGCCGACGGTGGCGGTGACCCAGTCGGTCACCAGGCCGGGGCCGCCCAGGTCCTGGGTGTTGAACACGCCGGTCAGCAGGGCGCCGACGATGCCGCCCACGCCGTGCACGCCGAACACGTCCAGCGAGTCGTCCGCGCCCAGGATCTTCTTCAGGCTGTGCACACCCCACAGGCAGGCGAAGCCGGCGACGAAGCCGATGACGATGGCGCCCATCAGGCCGACGTTGCCGCAGGCCGGGGTGATGGCCACCAGGCCGGCCACCGCACCCGAGGCCGCACCCAGCATGCTGGCCTTGCCGCGCAGCATCGCCTCGCCCAGCGACCAGGCCAGCACCGCGGCGCTGGTGGCGGTGAAGGTGTTCATGAAGGCCAGCACGGCGGAGTTGCCGGCTTCCAGCGCGCTGCCGGCGTTGAAGCCGAACCAGCCCACCCACAGCAGGGCGGCACCCACCATCGTCAGCGGCAGGCTGTGCGGCGCCATGGCTTCACGGCCGTAGCCCACGCGCTTGCCGATCATGAAGGCACCGACCAGGCCCGCCACGGCGGCGTTGATGTGCACCACCGTGCCGCCGGCGAAGTCCAGCGCGCCCCAGTTCCAGATCAGGCCGGCCTTGGCGTTCATCGCGTCCACGACGTCCTTGCTGGCGTAGGCGTCCGGGCCCATCCAGAACCACACCATGTGGGCGATGGGGGCGTAGCTGAAGGTGAACCAGATCGCGCTGAACAGCAACACGGCGCTGAACTTGATGCGCTCGGCGAAGGCACCGACGATCAGGCAGCAGGTGATGCCCGCGAAGGTGGCCTGGAAGGCGGCGAACAGCAGCTCGGGGATGTAGACGCCCTTGCTGAAGGTGGCGCCCATCGCGAAGGTGCCGGCCTTGGCGTCGAACAGGCCCTTGAGGAACAGCCGGTCCAGCCCGCCGATGAAGGCATTGCCCTCGGTGAAGGCCAGGCTGTAGCCGTACAAGGCCCACAGCACGACGATCAGCGAGAAGGTCACCATCACCTGCATCAGCACCGACAGGATGTTCTTGCTGCGCACCAGGCCGCCGTAGAACAGCGCCAGGCCCGGCACCGTCATCATGATGAC
>CALMIF010000006.1 GCA_937864045.1 uncultured Aquabacterium sp.
TCGGCGATGCGGGCGCGCAGGCGGCTCATCGGCACGCGTTGCTCGGGACGCTCGCCCAGGTTCTGCGCGGTGGGCGCCGCCACGGCGGGCAGCGGCTTGGCCACGGCGGGGTTCACCGGTGCGGCCACAGGGGCGGCGGCGGGCGCGGGCTTGGGCGCGGCGACGGCAGCCAGCACGTCGCCCTTGGTCACGCGGCCATCCTTGCCGGTGCCGGCCACGCTGCCGGCTGCCAGGTTGTTGTCGGCCATCAGCTTGGCGGCGGCAGGCATGGCCACGTCGGCCTTGCTGGTGCCGCCAACAGCCGCCGGAGCGGGGGGCGCCGACGCGGGCGCAGCGGCGGCCACGGCCTTGACTTCGAGCGGACTGACCGCCGCGCCGGCTTCGGTGTCGATGCGGGCGATGACCTGGTCGCTGGCGACCGTCGCGCCGTCGTCGCAGACGATCTGCGCCATCACGCCGGCGACCGGCGCCGGCACTTCCAGCACGACCTTGTCGGTCTCGATCTCGATCAGGATCTCATCGATCGCCACGGCCTCGCCGGGCCTCTTCTTCCATTGCAGCAGGGTGGCCTCGGCCACTGACTCGGACAGCTGCGGAACCTTGACTTCTACGATTGCCATGATGTGAATCTCGAAAATGGGGGACGGACCACCAAGCGCACGCCGCGGAACCGGCTCCGCCGGGCCGCTGGCGTGGCCCCCCTTGAGGGGGAGCGCTGAAGGCGCTTCGGGGGTGGTCTTACTTCGTGAGGATGAAGCCCTTGAGCTTGGCGTAGGCCTGGTCGAGCAGCGCCTTCTGCTGCTCCTGGTGCAGGTGGGCATAACCCACCGCAGGCGATGCCGAAGCCGGCCGGCCGGCATAGCCCAGGCGCTGGCCATCGAGCATGTTCTCGTGGATGTAGTGCTGCACGAAGAACCAGGCGCCCTGGTTCTGCGGCTCGTCCTGGCACCACACCACCTCGGTCGCGTTGGCGTACTTCTTGATCTCCGCCGCGAAGGCCTTGTGCGGGAACGGATACAGCTGCTCGACGCGGATGATGGCCACGTCGCTGGCCTTCTTCTCCTCGCGCTTCTTGACCAGGTCGTAGTACACCTTGCCCGAGCAGGCGATGACGCGCTTGACCTTGTCGGCCGCAATGGCCTCGTTCTGCTCCGAGATCACCGTCTGGAAGCCGCCCTTGGTGAAGTCGGCCAGCGGGCTGGTCGCGTCCTTGTTCCGCAACAGGCTCTTGGGCGTCATGATGACCAGCGGCTTGCGGAACTGGCGCACCATCTGCCGGCGCAGCAGGTGGAAGATCTGACTTGCGCTGGTGGGCTGGCAGATCTGCATGTTGTTGTCCGCGGCCAGCTGCATGAAGCGCTCCAGGCGCGCCGAGCTGTGCTCGGGGCCTTGCCCTTCGTAGCCGTGCGGCAGCATCAGCACCAGGCCGTTGGCGCGGCCCCACTTCACCTCGCCGCTGGCGATGAACTGGTCGATCACCACCTGGGCGCCGTTGGCGAAGTCGCCGAACTGCGCTTCCCAGACCACCAGCGCGTTGGGCTCGGAGCCGGCATAGCCGTACTCGAAGGCCAGCACCGCTTCTTCCGACAGGATCGAGTCGATGACGACGAACGGCGCCTGGTTGTCGGCCACGTGCTCCAGCGGCACGTAGGTGCCTTCGTCCCACTTCTCGCGCTTCTGGTCGTGGATGACGGCGTGGCGGTGGGTGAAGGTGCCACGGCCGCAGTCCTCGCCCGACAGGCGCACCGCGTAGCCCGCGGCCACCAGCGAGGCAAAGGCCATGTGCTCGCCCATGCCCCAGTCGACGTTGACGTCGCCGCGGCCCATGGCTGCGCGGTCGTCGTAGACCTTCTTCACCAGCGGGTGCGGGCTGACGCTGGCGGGAATGGTGGTCAGCCGCTCGGCCAGGCGCTTCCACTCGGTCAGCGGCAGCGCGGTGTCGGCGGCGTCGGTCCACTTGCGGCCGATGAAGGGCAGCCAGTCGACCGCGTACTTGCTCTTGAAGTTGCTGATGACCGGGTCGATGGTGTGGCGGCCCTCGTCCATCGCGGCGCGGTAGGCCTTGACCATGTCGTCGCCCAGGGTCTCGCCCAGACCCTGCGCGGCCAGCTTGTCGGCGTACAGCTTGCGGGTGCCGGGATGGGCGCCGATCTTCTTGTACATCAGCGGCTGGGTCAGCGCGGGCGTGTCCTGCTCGTTGTGGCCCAGCTTGCGGAAGCAGATGATGTCGACCACGACGTCCTTCTGGAACGCCATGCGGAACTCCAGCGCCAGCTGGGTGGCCAGCACGACGGCTTCAGGATCGTCGCCGTTGACGTGCAGCACCGGCGCCTCGACCATCTTGACGATGTCGGTGCAGTACAGCGTCGAGCGCAGGTCGCGCGGGTCGCTGGTGGTGAAGCCGATCTGGTTGTTGATGATCAGGTGCACCGTGCCGCCGGTCGAATAACCGCGCGTCTCCGACAGCATCAGGGTTTCCTGGTTCACGCCCTGGCCGCCGAATGCCGAGTCGCCATGCACCAGCACCGGCAGCACCTGGGCGCCGATCTTGTCGCCGCGGCGGTCCATGCGGGCGCGCACCGAGCCCTCGACCACCGGATTCACGATCTCCAGGTGGCTGGGGTTGAAGGCCAGGCTCAGGTGCACCGGGCCGCCCGGGGTGGCGATGTCGGAGCTGAAGCCCTGGTGGTACTTCACGTCACCGGCGGGCAGTTCCTCCGGCGCCGTGTGGTCGAACTCGGCGAACAGGTCCTTGGGCATCTTGCCCAGGGTGTTGACCAGCACGTTCAGGCGGCCGCGGTGGGCCATGCCGATGACGATCTCCTGCACGCCCTTGACGCCGGCCTGCTGGATCAGTTCATCCATCGCGGCGATGAAGGCCTCGCCGCCTTCCAGGCTGAAGCGCTTCTGGCCGACGTACTTGGTGTGCAGATAGCGTTCCAGGCCCTCGGCCGCGGTCAGGCGGTCGAGGATGTGCTTCTTCTGCGCCGCGTTGAAGTTCGGCTTGCTGCGGATCGCCTCGAGCTTCTGCTGCCACCAGCGCTTCTGCGTCTGGTCGGTGATGTGCATGAACTCGGCGCCGATGGTGCTGCAGTAGGTGTCGCGCAGCGCCTGCAGGATCTCCCGCAGGCTCATGTTCTCGGACGTCGTGAAGTAGGTGTTCGCGGCGCTGAACGTGATGTCCATGTCGGACTCGCTCAGGTCGTAGAACGCCGGCTCCAGTTCGGGGATCTTCGGGCGCTCGGTGCGCTTCAGGGGATCCAGGTCGGCCCAGCGGGCGCCGACGTTGCGGTAGGCCGCCACCAGCGACTGCACGTGCACCTGCTTGCGGGCGACGGCCAGGTCGGCCGAGCTGGCCTTCAGGGCGAAGGCATTGGCCTTGGCGCGCTGGGCGAAGGATTCGACGACCGGGGCATGGGCGACATCGCGCGACTCGCTGCCGTCGGTGGCCGGCACGTTCTGCAGGTTGTCGAAGTAGGCGCGCCAGTTGTCGGGAACGCTGCCGGGGTTGTCGAGGTAGGCCTCGTAAAGCTCTTCGACGTACGGGGCGTTGCCCCCGAACAGGTACGAATTGGACCTGTATTGCTGCATCATCGCTCGCTCACCTTTCGCCCTGGTTTCCAGGGTGACGATGGGTTGGAAAACCTTCCGCGGCCCGGCTCAACCGGTTGGCGGATTGCGACCCGCCTTGCTGTCTGTCTCGAACGGCTGCAAAGCCGCTCAGCAAGGGGCACGAAAGGACCTAGGCTAACTGCGGGGCGCACTGTAGCACTGTTGTTTTGCGCCGCCGCGTCCGGATTAGACACCCCGGAACCTTCTGTTTCGCTGACAGGCAGGTCCTCCCGGGGCCCAGACTGGCGTGCCCTGCCCAGCGCCATGCCGCACGCCGTCATCCACCTGCACCCCCGCGCGCCGGCCAAGCCGGCCGAGGGTGCAGCCTGCAACGGCTGCGGCGTGTGCTGCGCCTGGCAACCCTGTCCACTGGGCGTGCTGGCCAGCGGCCGGCGGCACGGCGCCTGTGCCGCCCTGCGCTGGGACGACGGCCCGGATCTGTACCGCTGCGCCCTGGTGCAGGACCCGGCGCAGGTGTGGCCCGCCCTGCCCCGGCCGCTGCGGGCGCTGGTCGCGCGCCTGGCGCGGCGCTGGATCGCCGCCGGCGCGGGCTGCGACTGCAGCGCCGACGCCACGCCGGGCTGACCACCTGGCCGCCTGGCCCTCCGCCAGGCCCGCGGCGCTGCGGGATGATCCTCAGCGCCGGCCATCGGCAGCGCCCCTAGCATCCCGGCTTTCGACTTCTCCCCGGGAGCCTCCTCCATGACCTTGAAGCATGCCCTGAAGGCCGCCGCCTGCGCCGCCCTGCTGGCCGCCGGCCTGGCCGCCACTGCGGCCCAGGCCGCCACCCTGCGCTGGGCCGCGCAGAACGACATCCTGACGCTGGACCCGCACTCGCAGAACCACGCGACCACCAACGCCATCCTGCAGCATGCCTACGAGGGCCTGACCCGCTACAACACCAAGTACGAGCCCGAGCCGGCGCTGGCCACCAAGTGGACGCAGATCAGCCCGACGCAGGTGCGGTTCGAGCTGCGCAAGGGCGTCAAATTCCACGATGGGTCACCCTTCACCGCCGATGACGTGGTGTTCTCGTTCGGCCGCATCAAGCAGCCGCAGGGCACGATGTCGATCTACGTGGCCGGCATCACCGAGGTGAAGAAGATCGACGACCACACGGTCGACTTCATCCTCGCCGGCCCGAACCCGGTGCTGCTGCGCAACATCGCCGACTTCTTCATCATGAGCAAGACCTGGGCGGACAAGAACAAGACTGCCAACGTCCAGGACTACAAGGCCAAGGAGGAGAACTACGCCTCGCGCAACGTCAACGGCACCGGCAGCTACAGGATCACCGGCTGGACGCCCGACCAGCGCGTGACGATGACCGCCAACCCCGACTGGTGGGACAAGGCGAACGCCAGCAACGTGACCGAGGTGATCTACACCCCGATCAAGGCCGATGCCACCCGCGTCGCCGCCCTGCTGTCGGGCGACGTCGACATGGTGACCGACCTGCCGACGCAGGACGTGGCGCGGCTGCGCAGCGACCCCAAGCTCAAGGTGGTCGACGGCAGCGAGATCCGCACCATCTTCATCGCGCTGGACGAGTTCAGCCCCGAGCTGAAGTACAGCGACGTGAAAGGCAAGAACCCGTTCAAGGACAAGCGGGTGCGCGAGGCGCTGAACATCGCCATCGACCGCGAGGGCATCAAGCGCGCGACCATGCGCGGCCTGTCGCTGCCGGCGTCCATCCTCGTCGCACCGGGCGTCAATGGCCACAGCGCCGAGCTGGATGCGCCGATCAAGCCCGACCCCGAGCGGGCCAAGAAGCTGCTGGCCGAGGCGGGCTACCCGAACGGCTTCGAGTTCCAGCTCAGCTGCCCGAACAACCGCTACGTCAACGACGAGGAGATCTGCCAGAACCTGGTGTCGATGTGGGCGCGCATCGGCGTGAAGACCAAGCTGGCCGCCGAAGGCTTTGCCACCTTCATCGCCAAGGTGCAGAACTTCGACACCAGCGCCTACCTGCTGGGCTGGGGCGTGGCCACCTTCGACGCGCAGTACAGCCTGCAGTCGCTGGTGCGCACCCGCACCACCGGCGCCGACGGCAACTTCAACTTCGGCCGCGCCAGCGACGCCCAGCTCGACAAGCTGATTGACGCGATGAAGACCGAGACCGACGTGGCCAAGCGCAACGGCCTGATCCGCGAGGCGCTGATCCGCACCCGCGACGAGCACCTGGTGCTGCCGCTGCACCACCAGGTGCGCCCCTGGGCGATGAAGACCGCCGTGACCACGCTGCACCGCGCCGACGACCGGCCGGCGGCGCGCTACACCAACGTCAAGTGAGCCGGTTCTCCGGCTGACGACGCAAGGGGGCCCGCGGGCCCCCTTCTTGTTGACGGCGGCGGCGCCCGGCCGGACGCCGTCCGGTCAATGCAGCAGCCAGCGCGCCAGGGCGAAGCCCAAGGCGCAGCAAGCCAGCGCGCCAAGCAGATGCGCCGCGCTGTGCAGCAGCGCCAGGCCGAGGTCGCCACGCTGAATCAGGCCCAGCGATTCGGCCGAGAACGACGAGAAGGTGGTGAAGCCGCCCAGCACGCCGGTGACCAGCAGCAGGCGCAGCAGCTCATGCGGCGAGCGGCTGAACCACACCATCGCCATGCCGATCAGCAGCCCGCCCAGCGCATTGACCAGCAGCGTGCCCAGCGGAAACCCTGCCCACAGGCCGTTGAACACCAGCCCCGCCCACCAGCGCGCCAGCGCGCCTAAGGCCGCGCCCAGCGCCACCGCGCCAGCCTGGACGGCGGTGACGCTGCTGGCGGCGCCGCTCATCGCGCGCGTCAGGCCGCGTTGCCCGAGGCCAGGCCCCAGCGGGCCGCAGCCGCGTCGTCGACCACCCGCGCATCGACCCAGCGGGCGCCTTCGGGCGTGGTCTCCTTCTTCCAGAACGGCGCCTGCGTCTTCAGGTAGTCCATCAGGAATTCGCAGCCCTGGAACGACTCGCCCCGGTGCGCCGAGCTGACCGCGACGAGCACGATCTGGTCCAGCGGCTGGAGCAGGCCCACGCGGTGG
Organism: uncultured Aquabacterium sp.; assembly: GCA_937864045.1. Lineage (GTDB taxonomy): Bacteria > Pseudomonadota > Gammaproteobacteria > Burkholderiales > Burkholderiaceae_C > Pseudaquabacterium. The sequence continues at coordinate 6,628 of CALMIF010000006.1, forward strand.
ATCACGCGGCAGGCCCGCAGGTCGAAACGCCGGTGGGCGGCGTCGATCATGGCCTCGATCGCCCGCTCGGTCATGCCGGGGTAGTGCTCCAGTTCCATCGCGCTGATCGCGCCCGGCTGGCCGGCGGTGCGGTCGCGCACCGTGCCGACGAAGCTGCACACCGCGCCCACGCCACCGTCACCCGCGCGCAGCGCCGCCACCTCGGCGGACAGGTCGAAATCGGCGGTCTGGATGCGCACGCGCGGGGGGCTGGTCATCGGCAAATTCTCGCACCGCGACACTCGGCGCCCATGTCGTCCTGCCCCCGGCCCCTGTTGACCGCGCCCACCGCGCGGCGCGGTGCCCTGGGCGGCGACCAATCGAAAAAGCAGTTGCTCGTCTGACCGGGGCGGCTGTTCCGGCGCCAGGCGAGCGACGGAACAGGCGGCCCACCGGCCCAGCCCCTCGGCGCCCCGCGCGCCAACCAGGCCCAAGCCTCACCTGCACCCCACGCGCGCCACGCCGGTTCTTCAACACGGTCGTGTGATGGAGTGTGGGTGATGGTGAATCTGGACTTTCAGGGGATCTGGCTGCCGCTGGTCACGCCGTTCACGGCCGATGGCCGGGCGGTGGACACGGCGACACTGGGCCGCCTGGTGCGGCATCTGGCGGCGCAGGGCGCGGCGGGCTTCGTCGCCTGCGGCAGCACCGGCGAAGCGGCGATGCTGAGCGAGGCGGAGCAGGCCACGGTGCTGGCGACCACGATGGACACGGCCGGCGGCAAGCCGGTGCTGATGGGCCTGGCCGGCGTCGACGCCAGCGCCATTGCCCGCCGCGCCCAGGCGCTGGCGCAAGCCCATCGACCGGCCGGCTGGCTGCTGGCGCCGCCGCCCTATGTCCGCCCGTCGCAGGCCGGCCTAGTGGCGCACTTCCAAACCGTGGCCAGCGCCACGCCACTGCCCCTGGTGGCCTACGACATCCCGGCGCGCACCGGCGTGCGCCTGCAGCCCGCCACCCTGCTGGCGCTGGCCGATCACCCGCAGATCGTGGCGGTGAAGGACTGCAGCGCCGACCGCGCCGCCGCCGGGGCCCTGCTGGCCGACGGCCGCCTGGCGCTGCTGGGTGGCAACGACGCCGAACTGTTCGACCAGCTGGGGCGCGGCGCCGTGGGCGGCATCACCGCCAGTGCGCACCTGGCGACGGCCGGCTTCGTGCGGCTGGCCGCCCTGATGCGGGATGGCGGTTCCATCGCCGAGGCACGCGCACTGTGGCGCCGGCTGGCGCCGATCACGCAGGCCGCGTTTGCCGAGCCCAACCCGGCGGTGATCAAGGGCGCGCTGGCGCGCCAGGGCTGGCAGGCGGAGGTGCTGCGGGCACCGATGCTGCCGGCGGCGACCGCCAGCGTCGATGCGCTGCTGGCGGCTGCCGACGCTGCGGGCTGATCAGCCGCCGGTCACCGGCGGGAAGAACGCGACCTCGGCGCCTGCCGGCACCGGCGTCGCCTCGTCGGCCATCACCTGGTTCAGCGCGCAGCGCAGGGCGCGGCCGCGGGCCAGGGCGTCGGCATGGGCGCCGCCGCGGGCGATCAGCGCATCGCGCAGCTGGCCCAGCGTGGTGCCGGCGGTGATGGCGAAGTTCTCGGACGCGCCCAGCCGCTCACGCAGCGAGGCGAAGTAGCGCACCGTGATGTTGATTTCGGCGGACATGGCGATCAGGCCCCGATCAGGGCCGACAGCGGCAGGAACTGCACCGTGTCACCGCGTTGCACCACCTGGCACGACGGCAGGTCGATCAGGCCGTCGGCCCACACGGCCGAGGTCAGCACGCCCGAGCTCTGGTTGGCGAAGAGCTCGACACCGCCTGCGGCGTTGAAACGGGCGCGCAGGAACTCGCGCCGCTTGTCCGGTTTGGGCCAGTCGAAGTCGGCACGCACCGGCAGCGCCTGGGGCATGACACCCGGGCAGCCCTGCAGCGCCCGCAGCACCGGCGCCACTGCCAGAAGGAAGGTGACGAAGCTGCTGACCGGGTTGCCGGGCAGGCCCATGAACAGCGCCTCGCTTTCCCCGTCCGCCCGGCGCACAGCGCCGAAGGCCAGCGGCTTGCCGGGCTTCATCGCCACCTGCCAGGCTTCCAGCCAGCCCTCGGCCTTGACCGCCGGCTTGATGTGGTCCTCTTCGCCCACCGACACGCCGCCGCTGGTCAGGATCAGGTCGTTGCCGGCCGCGGCGGTGCGCAGCGCCTCGCGCGTGGCGTCCAGCCGGTCGGGCACGATGCCCAGGTCCGTCACCACGCAGCCGGCGGCCAGCAGCAGGCCGCGCAAGGTGAAGCGGTTGCTGTTGTAGATGGCGCCGGGCTTCAGCGGCTCTCCGGGCATCACCAGTTCGTCGCCGGTGGAGAACAGCGCCACCCGCGGCTGGCGCCGCACCGTCAGCCGCGACGCGCCGACGCTGGCCGCCAGGCCCATCGCCTGCGGCGTGATGCGCGTGCCCGCGGCCAGCACTTCGGCGCCCAGCAGCACGTCTTCACCGCGCCGGCGCACCCACTGGCCGGGTTGCGGCACGGTGTCGATGCGCACGCTGCCCAGGCCATCGCCCGGGATGGCACCGCACTGCTCCTGCATCACCACCGCGTCGGCGCCGGCCGGCACCTGGGCGCCGGTGAAGATGCGCACCGCCGTGCCCGGCTGAAGCGGTGCGCCCACCACGCCCGCCGGCAGCCGCTGGCTGACCGGCAGCACCGTGCCGGCAGCCGGCACGTCGGCCGCACGCATCGCATAGCCGTCCATCGAGGTGTTGTCGGCCGGCGGCACGTCGAGTGCCGACACCACGCCACGTGCCAGCACGCGGCCCAGGCTGTCGAAGGTGTCGACCTTCTCGGTCTCGGTCAGCACCCGGTCACGGGCGACGGCCAGCAGACGCTGGTGCACCTCGTCCAGGCTCAACATCGTGGGGCGTTGTGGTTCGGCCATGGGAATCTGTTCAGGCGCCGGTGGACGCACGTTGAAAACGGGGAGCGCTGTCGAGCAGCCACTGCACCAGCGCCGCCGGCATGGCCAGGTCCATCACCGGCAGGCCGGTGGGCGCGGGCAGCGCGGCGGGCTCGTCGGTGGCCACGGCGGTGACGAACGGGTCATGCGGATACAGCGGCGCCTGGCCCAGCGCGGCGCGCCAGACCTCGATCTTCGGCAGGTCGGCATGCTTCCAGCCCTCCACCAGCACCCAGTCGGCGGGCGACAGCTCGGCCAGCAGGTCGCGCAGCGGCGGCACGCCCTCGGCGTCGTACTCGCGCAGCAGCGCCAGCCGCTGGGCCGAGGCCACCAGCACCTCGCTGGCGCCGGCCGCGCGGTGGCGGTGGCTGTCCTTGCCCGGGCGGTCGATGTCGAACTGCTGGTGCGCATGCTTGATCACCGACACCCGCACACCGTGCGACTTCAACCCGGCGATCACGCCCTCGATCAGCGTGGTCTTGCCGACGCCCGACGGGCCGCAGAAGCCGACGACGTGCATGGGCATTCAGTCCGCGCAGTGCTGCTCGATGTAGGCCTTCACCCGGCCAGCGTCCACCGGCATCACGGTGAAGCGCTTCGGCAGGGCTTCGATGCCCTCCAGCCCGGCCGGGCGCAGCGGCGCACGGCCCAGCGCCTCCTCCAGGGTGGCGGCGAACTTCGCCGGCAGCGCGGTCTCCAGCACCAGCGTGGGCACGCCGGGCTGCAGGTGCTCGCGCGCCACCTTCAGGCCGTCGGCGGTGTGGGTGTCGACCATGTCCTGGTGGTCGTTCCAGCACTGGCGGATGGTCGCCAGCCGGTCCGCATGCGTGCTGCGGCCCGAGACGAAGCCGAAGCCGGCGATGCGCGCCGTGTCGTCGGCGTTCAGCTGGAAGCCGCCGTCCTGGCTGATGGCCGGACCGAACAGCCGCGCCACCTTGGCCCCATCGCGGCCCAGCAGGTCGAACACGAAGCGCTCGAAGTTGCTGGCCTTGCTGATGTCCATGCTGGGGCTGCTGGTCTCGTGCGTCTCGGCGCTGGCGCGCACGCGGTAGCGGCCGGTGCGGAAGAACTCGTCGAGCACGTCGTTCTCGTTGGTGGCCACCACCAACTGGGCGATGGGCAGGCCCATCATGCGCGCCACATGGCCGGCGCAGACGTTGCCGAAGTTGCCCGAGGGCACGGCGAAGC
>CALMIF010000007.1 GCA_937864045.1 uncultured Aquabacterium sp.
CCGAGACCCTGCCCGGCTTCCAGGGCTACCGGCTGCTGCAGGAGTACTTCAGCTTCCCGCACCGCTTCCTGTTCTTCGACCTGCTAGGCATCGGCGAGCTGCTGCGCCGCCATGCAGAGACCGAGGTCGAGATCGTGCTGCTGTTCAGGCGGCTGGACACCGCGCTGCTGCAGGCGGTGGACGCGCAGTGCCTGGCGCTGCACTGCGTGCCGGCGGTGAACCTGCTGGAGCGCCGCTGCGACCGCATCCACGTCAGCCCCGACATGTCGGAGTTCCACGTCGTGCCCGACCGCACGCGGCCGATGGACTTCGAGGTGCACAGCCTGACCGAGGTCACCGGCCACGGCAGCGGCGCGGACAGCAGCTGGCGCTTCCTGCCGTTCTACGGCGCCTTCCACACCGAGGCGCAGGGCCATGGCGCGTACTACACCTGCCAGCGCCAGCCGCGGCTGATGTCGCAGCGCCAGCAGCGTGACGGGCCGCGCACGTCCTACATCGGCTCCGAGGTCTTCCTGTCGCTGGTCGACCCGCAGGAGGCCCCCTATCCGCCCACGCTGCGCCAGGTCGCCGTGCGGGCGCTGTGCACCAACCGCGACCTGCCGGTGCTGATGCCCGTGGGCAACCCCAAGGGCGACCTGACCCTGGCCGAGTCCGCGCCGGTGCGCAGCGTGCACGTGATCAAGGGCCCGTCGCGGCCGCTGTCGGCGCTGCGCGAGGCCAACCTGAACTGGAAGCTGATCAACCAGCTGTCGCTGAACCACTTGTCGCTGACCGACACCAACCCCGAGGAAGGCGCGGCCGCGCTGCGCCAGATCCTGCAGCTGTATGCGCCGGCCGGCGACGCCGGCGCGCAACGCCAGGTCGACGGCGTGCGCTCGGTGCGGCTGCAGCCGGTGGTGCGGCGCCTGCCGATGCCCGGGCCGATCACCTTCGGCCGCGGCGTGGCCATCACCGTCGAGGTCGACGACCTGGCCTTCGAGGGCGCCAGCGCCTTCCTGCTGGGCTGCGTGCTGGAGCGCTTCGTCGCCCGCCACGTCTCGATCAACGGCTTCACCACGCTGCTGCTGCGCTCGCCGGCCCGCGGCGACATCCTGCAGGGGAGGCCCCGGTGCGGCAGCCGAGCGATCCTGTGAGCGCGCATGGCGGCTCCAAAGCGCACACACCGGAGTGCGATCAGCGCGAAGGTGGGCTGATGACCCGGGCCGGGCAGGCGGCACGGCTGCTGCAGGACGCCGCCGACCAGCCGCACCGGCACGACTTCTTCCAGCTGCTGCGCACGCTGGACGCGCTGCATCCCGACAAGCCGCGCCTGGGCACCGCGCGCCGGCCGGCCGACGAGCCGGTGCGCCTGGGGCAGACCACCGACCTGGCCTTCGCACCGGCCGCGCTGGCCGACGTGCTGCTGCAGGACGAGCGCGGCGGCAAGCCGCGCATCAAGGTGCACTTCTTCGGCCTGTTCGGCCCCAACGGCCCGCTGCCGCTGCACCTGACGGCCTATGCCCGCGAGCGCCGGCTCAACGTCAAGGGCAAGCGCGCGGACGGCAAGACGGTGTCCGACGACACCTTCGAGCGCTTCGCCGACCTGTTCCACCACCGCCTGCTGCTGCTGTTCTACCGCGCCTGGGCGCAGGCCCAGCCCGCCGCCAGCCTGGACCGGCCGCAGGAGGACCGCTTCGCCGACTTCGTCGGCGCGCTGATCGGCACCGGCGGCGCTGCCTGGCGCGACCGCGACGACGCGCCTGACCACGCCCGGCTGCACGCCGCCGGGCTGCTGGCGCGCCAGGTGCGCCATGCCGACGGCCTGGCCGAGCTGCTGGGCGGCTTCCTGGGCATGCCGGTGCGGGTCGAGCCCTTCGTCGGCCGCTGGATGCCGTTGCCCGAGGCCGAGCGCAGCCGCATCGGCCGGCGTCGCGCCTCGCGCCGCCTGTCCACCGCGCAGCTGGGCACCAGTGCGGTGCTGGGCCGGGCGGTGTTCGACCGCCAGCACCACATCCGCCTGCACATCGGGCCGCTGCGCCTGGCCGCCTTCGAAGACCTGCTGCCTGCCGGCCGTGCCCTGCCGGCGGTGCGCGCCCTGGTGCAGCAGTACCTGGGCCTGGAATTCGGCTGGGACCTGCGGCTGGAACTGGACAAGGAAGAGCTGCCGCCCTGCCGGCTCGGCCAGGCCAGCCGCCTGGGCTGGACCACCTGGCTGGGCCGTCCGCCGCCCGGCCGGCCCGCCACGCTCGACCTGGTCGGCAACCGACTTCATTCCTGACAACACAGCGAAGGACACCACGCCATGGCAGAAATCAACCGCGTCGCCCTGTTCGGCAAGCTCAACCCGGCCACCTACAAGGCGGTGGAAGGGGCGATGGTGTTCTGCAAGCTGCGCGGCAATCCGTCGGTGGAGCTGGAACACGTGGTCGCCCAGCTGATCGAGGCCGCCGACAACGACTGGCTGCGCGCGCTGCGCCATGCCCAGGTCGACGCCTCGACGCTGGCGCGCGACCTGACCGCCGCACTCGACCGCCTGCCGCGCGGCGCCACCAGCATCAGCGGCGTGGCCGAGAACATCGCCGACGCGGTGGAGCGGGGCTGGGTCTACGGCAGCCTGCTCTACGGCGACCGCGTGGTGCGCAGCGGCTACCTGCTGGTGGGCATGCTGAAGACGCGCAACCTGCGCAACGCACTCATCGCGATCAGCCGCCAGTTCGAGAAGCTGGGCGTGGATGCGATCAGCGACGCCCTGCCCAAGCTGATCGCCGGCTCGCCCGAGGACGGCCAGGGCGCCAGCGACGGCTCGTCGGGCACCGGCGGCGGCGATGCCGGCGCGCCGGGCGAGGCCAGCGGCGCCATCGCCCCGGCCGGCATGGGCAAGCAGGAGGCGTTGAAGAAGTTCACCGTCGACCTGACCGAGCAGGCGCGCAACGGCAAGATGGACCCGATCGTCGGCCGCGACGACGAGATCCGCCAGGTGGTCGACATCCTGATGCGCCGCCGGCAGAACAACCCCATCCTGGTCGGCGAGGCCGGCGTGGGCAAGACCGCCGTGGTCGAGGGCTTCGCCCAGCGCATCGCGCGCGGCGACGTGCCGCCCAGCCTGAAGGACGTGGAGCTGCGCGCGCTCGACGTCGGCCTGCTGCAGGCCGGCGCCAGCATGAAGGGCGAGTTCGAGCAGCGCCTGCGCAGCGTGATCGACGAGGTGCAGGGCAGCACCAAGCCCATCATCCTGTTCATCGACGAGACCCACACCCTGGTGGGCGCGGGCGGCGCGGCCGGCACCGGCGACGCGGCCAACCTGCTGAAGCCGGCGCTGGCACGCGGCACGCTGCGCACCATCGGCGCCACCACCTTTGCGGAATACAAGAAGCACATCGAGAAGGACCCGGCGCTGACCCGGCGCTTCCAGACGGTGCAGGTCGACGAACCCGACGAGCCGCGCGCCATTCTGATGATGCGCGGCGTGGCCAGCACGATGGAGAAGCACCACCAGGTGCAGATCCTCGACGAGGCGCTGGAAGCTGCGGTCAAGCTGAGCCACCGCTACATCCCGGCCCGCCAGCTGCCCGACAAGAGCGTGAGCCTGCTCGACACCGCATGCGCCCGCGTGGCGGTGAGCCTGCACGCCACGCCGGCCGAGGTGGACGACTGTCGCAAGCGCATCGAGGCGCTGGAGACCGAGCTGGGCATCATCGGCCGCGAGAAGGCCATCGGCGTGGACATCGGCCAGCGCGAGGCCGAGGCCGGCGCCCAGCTGGCCGCCGAGCGCGATCGCCTGGCCGCGCTGGAAGCCCGCTGGTCGCAGGAGAAGACCCTGGTCGACGAGCTGCTGGCCCTGCGCGCCACGCTGCGTGCGGGCGTGCAGCCGGTCGAAGGCACGGGCAGCAACCTGGAAGCCGCTGCTGCCGATGCCGCCGCGGCCGAAGGCATGACAGCCGCAAATCAAGCGACGCAGCGCGAGACCAGCCTGGCCCGCCTGCGCGAAGTGCAGCAGCAGCTGGCCGATCTGCAGGGCGAGACGCCGCTGATCCTGCCCACGGTCGACTACCAGGCGGTGGCCGCGGTGGTGGGCGACTGGACCGGCATTCCGGTGGGCCGCATGGCGCGCAACGAGATCGAGACCATCCTGAAGGTGGCCGAGCATCTGGGCCAGCGCGTGATCGGCCAGGACCATGCGATGGCCATGATCGCCAAGCGCATCCAGACCAGCCGCGCCGGGCTGGACAACCCCAGCAAGCCGATCGGCGTGTTCATGCTCGCCGGCACCAGCGGCGTGGGCAAGACCGAGACCGCCCTGGCCCTGGCCGAGGCGCTGTACGGCGGCGAGCAGAACCTCATCACCATCAACATGAGCGAGTACCAGGAGGCACACACCGTCTCCACGCTCAAGGGTGCGCCGCCCGGCTACGTGGGTTACGGCGAAGGCGGCGTGCTGACGGAGGCGGTGCGCCGCAAGCCCTACAGCGTGGTGCTGCTCGACGAGGTGGAAAAGGCCCACCCCGACGTGCACGAGATGTTCTTCCAGGTCTTCGACAAGGGCTTCATGGAAGACGGCGAGGGCCGCTTCATCGACTTCAAGAACACCCTGATCCTGCTGACGACGAACGCCGGCACCGACCTGATCGCGAGTTTGTGCAAGGACCCCGAGCTGATGCCCGACCCCGAGGGCATGGCCAAGGCGCTGCGCGAGCCGCTGCTGAAGATCTTCCCGCCGGCACTGCTGGGCCGGCTGGTCACCATCCCGTACTACCCGCTGAGCGACGAGATGCTGGGCAGGATCGTCAAGCTGCAGCTCAACCGCATCAAGAAGCGGGTGGAGGCGCGCTACAAGATTCCGTTCGAGTATGGCGACGACGTGGTGAAGCTGGTGGTCTCGCGCTGCACCGAGAGCGAATCGGGCGGCCGCATGATCGACGCCATCCTCACCAACACGATGCTGCCGGACATCAGCCGGGAGTTTCTGACGCGCATGATGGAAGGCAAGCCGATCGAGGGTGTCGCCGTCAGCGTGGCCGACAACGGCTTCAGCTACGGCATTTCCGGCAGTGCATCCGCGCCTTCCCCGTCCGCTTGAACCTGCAGCGGTTCTGAACTCGACAAGACCAGCCGAAAAGGTGAAGCCATGAACCACAGTGAATGGATGAAGGACTCGGGCCGCGGCATCCTGACGCCGCGCAGTGGTCTGCTCAAGAAGGTCGACAAGGCGCTGGAGAAGTACGACAAGAGCCCGGGCAAGACGCAACTCGATGCCCTCAGCCAGGCCATCGACGACTGGACGGCGTCGAAGGACGACTGGAAGACCAGCGTGCGCGCCGACAGCATGGCCAAGCTGATGATGTTCGTGCGCCGTGCGCAGGGGGTGGCCGTGGGGCGCGCGGTGGCCGACTTCGCGGTGCGCCGCATGCACGAGCGCGGCAGCGGGGAATGGCTGGTGTCCATCCAGGGCCAGCAGACGCTGCACTACCCGTCGCCGGGCTACGACTCGTACTGCAATCAGTGGTTCGGAGGCAATCACGACGTCGACTTTCCGATGACGGTGAACTTCGGCATCGTGCGCCACGGCACCGCCTTCGTCGTGAACGTGCGCGCGCTGGCCTCCTTCAAGGTCGGGGCCTCCACGCATGTGCCGCTGGATGAGGTTCTCTCGCACTGGAAGACGCATTGCGAGTCCACCTGGAACTGCGCCGTCATCTATGTCGGCCAGCGCAAGTACGACCTGCTGTTCAACCTGATCTGGGTCAAGCCGGGCACGCCTGGCCCGTACTACGAGGTGAAGGTGCACCAACCGCCGGCGACGGCCGCGCCCACGGCGCCGGTGAGCGAAGCGCAGCGCAAGGCCAATGCGCAGACCAAGCGCTCGGGCACGCCGCACCTGGGCGAATGGGGCGCCGAGGACCGCCAGGCCATCGCGCACGAGTTCGGCCACATGATCGGCAACCCGGACGAATACCTGTGCGTGGGCTTCTCGGGCCTGGCGGCGTCGTACGAAGCTTCGATGTACGACCGCACGCCTTTCACGGTGCCCAGCATCATGAACAACACGGCCGAGAACGGCTGTCGCGTCTACGAGCGGCACTTCGGCATGGTCGTGCAGGAAATCCGCCGCTTCCTGGAGAGCACCGATCCCCGGCCCATTCCGAACGTTCGCGTGGCGATCGAGAAGCCTGCCAACGGCCCCAGCGCCGTGGAGTTCACGCTGTCGCAGGCGATGCACAAGCGCCGCGCCGCGATGGGCTACGACGACGATTGAAGTTCAGAGGAACCAGGGGTCAGGTCTTGCCTGTTGCCCGATTTCTTCAATCCATCAGCAACTCGGCTTTCAACTGTGACCCGCCTTGGCGCGAATTGGTCGCCCCCCGCCATCAGCATCCCGGAAGAATGCAGTCAGCGCACGCCCACGGGACTGCCGACGCCTGTCGGGCGCCCAGAGCCGTGGACTGGCTTCTGATCCCTCCCAATCCATGAGCGGAATTTCTCCCGCCACCATGCCAGAAGCGCCGACGTCGACCGATGCGCCGACCAGCGCAGACGCGCTGCAGCAAGCCATGGCCCTGCACCAGCAAGGCCAGGCCGACGCCGCCGAGCAGCTGTACCTGCAGATCCCCGAGGGCGAGCCGCAGTACGCCGATGCCCTGCACCTGCGCGGCCTGCTGGCGGCGAAGCGTCGAGAGTGGGAGACGGCGCAGGCGCTGATCTGGCAGGCGATCCAGCGCAAGCCCGACGAGGCCATGTTCCACAACAACCTGGGCAATGTGTGCCTGGAGCGCGGCATGGCGCATGAGGCCGGGGTGATGTACGCCCGGGCGATCGAGCTGGATGGCATGCGGCTGGATGCGCTGAGCAACCTGGGGCTGCTGCTGGCGCGCACGGGCCGGGCCGACGAGGCCGAACGGCTGCTGCTGCACGCCGTCGAGCTGGCGCGCGACAACGCCGACTTCCGGCAGAACCTGGCCAACCTGTACCTGCGCCAGGACCGCCTGCAGGACGCCCTGCAGCAGTGCCACGACGGCCTGGTGCGGGCGCCGCGCAGCCGCACGCTGCGCAGCCTGCTGGTGCTGGCCTATGCCAAGGCAGGCCGCATCGCGGATGCGCAGGCCGTGCTGCAGGCCTGGATCGACAGCGAACCCGACGACCCGTACCCCCGCCACCACCTGGCGGCACTGACCGGCGAGAACGTGCCCGCGCGGGCCGGCGATGCCTACGTGACCGAGATGTTCGACGGCTTCGCGGCGGGTTTCGACGGCAAGCTGGCCAACCTGGACTACCAGGCGCCCCAGCATGTGGCCACCGCGCTGGCGCGCCTGCTGGGCAGCGCCGCACCGGTGGCCAGCTTGCTGGACGCCGGCTGCGGCACCGGCCTGTGCGGCCCGCTGCTGGCGCCGCTGGCGCAGCGGATCACCGGCGTCGACCTGTCCGAGGGCATGCTGCGCCGTGCCCATGACCGCGGGGTGTATGCCGACCTGTTCCAGGGCGAGCTGGTGGCCTTCCTGCAAAGCCGGCCGCTGGGCTTCGACGCGGTGACGGCGGCCGACACGCTGTGCTACTTCGGCGCGCTCGACGACTTTGCCGCCGCCGCCCTGTCGGCGCTTCGCCCCGGCGGCTGGCTGGTGTTCACCGTCGAGGCGCTGGACGATGCCGCGCCCGAGGCGGTGCAGCCCGGCTGCAGGCTGCAGTACCACGGCCGCTACAGCCATGCCCGCGGTGCCACGCTGGCCGCGCTGCAGCGCGCCGGGCTGGTCGACGCCGCCGCCGAGCCCGTCTTCCTGCGCAAGGAAAGCGGCCAGCCGGTGCAGGGCTGGCTGGTGACAGCCCGGCGGCCGGCCTGACACACTCTGCAGCCCTGCTCACCGGACCCGCCCCGCCATGGCCACCAGCAAGCCGCAACCGATGGTGCTGAAGACCACGCTCGATGCCGAGCTGCGCTTCGCATCGATGTCGGGTCAGGAAGAGATCTCGCGCCTGTTCGACTACCAGGTGACGGCCGTCAGCGAGAACCCCGCCATCGCCGCCCAGGACCTGCTGGGCAAGCCCGCGGCCGTGTCGCTGGACCAGGGGGGCGGCCACACGCGCTGGTTCCACGGCATCGTCGCGGCCTTCGGCGCCGAGGGCACCGACGGGCGCCTGGCCAGCTACCGCATCACGCTGCGGCCCTGGCTGTGGCTGCTGACCCGCTCGGCCGACATCCGCATCTTCCAGGACCAGAGCGCGCCCGAGATCGTGCAGGCGGTGCTGGCGGCCTACCAGGGCCAGGTGCGGCTGGACCTGCAGGGCAAGCACCCCAAGCGCCGCTACTGCGTGCAGTACCGCGAGACCGACTTCAACTTCGTCTGCCGGCTGCTGGAGGAGGAGGGCATCTTCTTCTGGTTCGAGCATGCGGCCGAACGCCACACGATGGTGCTCTCCGACCACAGCGGCGCACACGCGCCACTGCCCGGCTTCGAGCGCATCGTGCTGCGGCCCGGGCCGCGTCCGGCCGGCGCGGCGTCGGCGATCCAGCAATGGCAGGTGCGCCACGAGATCCAGCCCGGCCGCATGGTGCTCACCGACTACGACTTCGAGAAGCCCGCCACCAGCCTGCTGACCGACCCGGCCGCGTTGCGCCGGCCCCATGCCCATGCCGACCTGGCGGTCTACGACGCGCCCGGCGGCCACATCGACAAGGCCCGCGGCGGCGAGCTGGCGCGGCTGCGGCTCGAGGAAGCCGCGGCCCGCTACGCCCGCTGCAGCGGCCAGGGCGAGAACAGCGGCCTGGCGGCGGGTGGGCGCTTCACGCTGGCCGAGCATCCGCAGGCCGCACAGAACACCGACTACCTGGTGCTGGCCACGCAGATCGACATGCAGCTGGCCGCCGAGGAAAGCGGCAGCCGCGAGACCCGCTTCCTGTGCCGCTTCGCGCTGCAGCCGCTGGCCGAGCCCTTCCGGCCGCAGCGGCTGACGCCCAAGCCCCACGTGGCCGGTCCGCAGACCGCGGTGGTGGTGGGCAAGGGCGACCCCGGCGACATCGTGCCCGACAAGTACGGCCGGGTGCAGGTGCAGTTCCACTGGGACCGCCTGGGCAAGAAGGATGGCGCCAAGACCTGCTGGGTGCGCGTGGCCTCGCCCTCGGCGGGCAACGGCTTCGGCATGATCAGCCTGCCGCGCCTGGGCCAGGAGGTGGTGGTCGACTTCCTCGAAGGCGACCCCGACCAGCCGCTGATCACCGGCCGGGTGCACAACGCCGCGCAGATGCCACCCTACGAGCTGCCGGCCAACGCCAGCGTCAGCACCCTCAAGAGCCGCAGCGTCAAGGGCCCGGCCGACGCCTTCAACGAGCTGCGCTTCGAGGACAAGAAGGGCAGCGAGTACGTCTGGCTGCAGGCGCAGAAGGACCGCTTCGAGGTGGTGGAGGAAACGCTCAAGAGCGAGATCGGCCACCACGAGCACCGCACCGTCAAGAAGGACCGCAAGGAGAAGATCGAGGGCGAGCACCACCTGACGGTGAAGAAGGCGGTCAAGCAGAAGTACGAGGCCAAGTTCAGCAACGAGACCACCGGCGACATCCTGCTCAAGGGCGGCGCGGGCTACAGCCTGAAGATCGGCCAGGGCATCGCCGCCGAGGCCGGCCAGGGCATCTCGCTGAAGGCCGGCACCGACCTGCACCTGAAGATCGGCACCAACAGCGCGCTCGACAGCGGCATCAACGTGCACATCAAGGGCGGCATGAACGTGGTCATCGAGGGCGGCATGCAGGTGACGATCAAGGCCGGGCCGTCCAGCGTGGTGCTGGGGCCCGACGGCGTGTCGATCACCGGGCCGATGGTGAAGATCAACTCCGGCGGTGCGGCCGGCGCCGGCAGCGGCGCCAGCCCGGTGGCCCCCACCGCGCCCGAGGCGCCCACCGACCCCGAGCTGCCCAAGGACCCGCTGGGCCACCGCTGATCCGTCGTGCGCACCATGGCGGAATTCAACCTGGCGGACGCCGCGCAGGGCAGCGACGAAGACGCGGCCTGGCGTGCCTTCGTCGCCGACCTGGCCAGCCACCTGGCCGGGCGCTGGCCGGCCATGCCCGAGCGCCTGGGTGAGCGCTACCCGGCCTTCGTCGAGCGTGCAGTGCAGCAGGCGCTTGGCCTGGGCGTGACCCGGGCGGGCGCCGTGGCGCGGCTGGTCAACCTGGGCTTCGTCTGGGGGCCGTCCTTCCACGAGCGGCCCGACCATGCCTGGGCCCCGCCGCTGCTGGCGCCGGCGGGCCAGTCGCCGCAGGCCGAATGGCTGGCCCTGCACCAGCTGGTGCAGCGCTCGCTGCAGCAGCTGCAGCAGCTGCCCGGCTCGCGCATCACGCCGCAGGCACTGGCCGAGGCCGATGGGGCGCTGATCGACCGCTACGGCGCGCTGGGCCGGCACGGCGACCCGGCCGGCCTGCAACCCGCCGACCCGCCACCCGCGCCGCGTGCCGCCTGCGACCTGGAAGCCGCCGACCTGCGCCTGGTCGACGAAGGCTGGCTGCAGCAGCCGGTGCTGGGTGGCACTGCGGCCGACGGCACGGCGCCCGACTGGCAGCGGCAGGTGGTGGCCTGGCCGGCGCCGCTGCGCCTGGATGCCGCCCATCCGCTGCCGGCGCAGATCGCCGCCCTGTCGCACCCGCCCGGCCAGGGCCCGCAGGCACGGCTGCAGGTCAAGCTGCGGCCGCTCTGCGTGTGTGACGGCGACGTCCATCCGCGGCTGGACTTCGGTGGCCCGCATGGCCGCTGGACCTGGGCCGGCCACGCCGGCAAGTCCGCGAGCTGGCTGCTGGCCCCGCGCGCGCAGCCGCTGCCGCGGGCCGGTGCAGGCGCCATCGTGGCCGAGGAAACCTCGCCCGAACTGCACCGGCTGGACATCGCCCTGTGCGGCCTGCGCGACAGCGGCCCGGCCCTGGGTGCGCAGCGCTGCACCGTGGCGGTGTGGCCGGCCACGCAATGGTGGCTGCAGTGGCAGCGCAGCCCGGCGCCGGCGCAGGCGCTGCTGCCGGGGCCGCGGCCCTGGCAGCGCGGCCCCACGCTGTGTCGCGTCGAGCGCGACGGCCAGCCGCAGGACGCCACCGCACTGCGCCGGCAGTTCGAGGCCGGCCTGGACGCCGCCATCGCCGCCGGCCTGCAGGCGCTCGCCACGGCCTGGGCCGCGCTGCCGGGCATCGCCGCGGCACAGCTGGAAGGCACGCTGGGCCTGCTCGACGGCCAGGCCAGCCTGGCCTGGGGCTGGGCGCTGGACACCGGCGCCGGCCTGGGCGCGCCGGCGCTGATGCGCGTGGTCGGGCAGCTGGCGGTCGACGCCGCCCGCGCCGACCTGCAACTGACCGGCGAATGGGGCGCCGACGCGGCGGCCGGCGACGCGCTGGCCGGCACCCGCACCCGCCTCCAGCTGCGCCTGGCTGGCCATGCCCGGCTGCAGCAGCGCCTGGCACGCGAAGACGCCAGCGCCCCGGTCGACGCGCTGCTGGGTGCGGCCGTGGCGCGCTGGCGCTGGCCGGTGCAGGTGCAGGTGGCGCCGCTGGCCACCGCCACGGGCCGGCTGGCCCAGCTGCTGGCGCCGGCCGGCGGCGCCCTGGTCGGCGAGGCCGGCCTGCGGCCCTGCACCAGCGGCAGCAGCGGCTGGGAGTGGTTCGCCGCGCTGCGGCTGGAGCCGGTCCACGTCAGCCTGGGCAGCCATGACCCGCTGCTGGGCTGGCAGACGCACACGCTGGCGCTGCTGCCGGCGCTGACCCTGGTCGACTGGAGGCTGGGCTGATGGACCGGCTGATGGTGCTGCGGCTGGAGGTGCAGGGCACCACGGCAGAGGCGCAGTTCAACGGCGTGCCGCTGCTGCGCACCACGCCCGCGCAGCCGGTGGCGCTGCTGCCGGTGCATGAATTCACCCTGGTCGGCAGCAACCTGCTCGGGCTGGTGATCGGGCCCGGGCCGGCCGGCGGGCCGCCGCCGCCGCCCGAGCCGCAGCTGGCCGACGGCCGCTCCCTGGCCAGCCTGCGCCTGCTGCTGCCGCGCATGGACGGCGTGGCCGACCCGGCCAGCGCCCGCAGCCTGGCCCAGCTCGACTGGGCGCCTGCGGCCGACACCCTGCACGAGACGCCGCTGCCGCTGCAGCAGGCGGTGGACCTGCCGGCCAGCTTCCCGCGCTGGCGCTGGCTGGACGCCCCGCCGGTGCCCGACGCCGCCGCCGTGCAGCCGCTGGTGGCGGCCTTCCTGCTGGAGATCGCCGTGGGCCTGGCGCGCGGCAACCCCGAGCCCTGGCTGCTGGCCAGCCGGCTGAAGCTGGAGGAGCAGGCCGCCGCCTACCAGCGCCCGCTGGCCGACGACGTGGCCCGGCTGCGCGGCCACCTGGCGCAGCTGCAGGCGCGCGGGCTGAAGATGGTGCTGCCCGCCGCCGCCCACCTGCGCCTGCGCCCCGTGGCCGGTGGCCGCCTGCTGGACTGCCTGGGCAGCGACGGCGGCCCCGCGCTGCGCGGCACCCTGGCCGACGGCAGCCAGGTGGCGTGGCCGGCGCGCATCGCCGTGGTCGACGGCCGCTGCCATGTGCTGCGCTGACGGGGCGCTGATGGGGCACGCTCACCGGACCGCGTCGGCGCTTATGCTTTCGGGCCATTGCACAGTGGGAGACCGCGCATGATCGTGCTGACCGTGGTCAGCTTCAACGGGGCGCCGACGCAGGGCTTGTCGGCCAGCTTCGACGAGTTGGGCGGCAGCATCGGCCGGGCCGACGGCAACCAGCTGGTGCTGCCCGACCCGGAACGCAGCATCTCGCGCCAGCACGCGCGGGTGGTGTTCCGCAGCGGCGGCTACGCCATCGTCGACAACGGCAGCAACCCCATCGCGGTCAACGGCCAGCCGGTGCCGCTGGGCCGCGAGCAGCCCCTGGCCGTGGGCGACACGGTGCAGATCGGCAGCTATGCGCTGCAGGTGGCGGCCGGCGGCAGCGCCGCCGCGCCGGCCGACCCGTTCGCCGACCTGTTCGGCGACGGCGCCCAGGGCCTGGCCGCACCCGCTGTGGCAGCCATGCCGCCACCAGCCGCAGCCGCCGCACCGGCCGCAGCCGCCGGCCGCGCCGCCGACCCCTGGGCCACGCCGGTGCCCTGGACCACCCCGGCCGCCGCACCGGCCCCCGCCGCACCACCGTGGGCGGCCGCCCCGGCACCGGCCTGGCCGGCGCCGCCACCACCCGCGCCCGCCGCGGCGGCGGCCACCGGCATCCCCGACGACTGGGACTTCCTGGCGCCGGGACCAGCCGCGCCCGCCCCGGCCGCTGGCCTGGGGCTGGGCCTGGGCAGCGCCACACCGCAGGCCGGCGGCGGCCTGCCGGTGGCTGCGCCGGGCCTGGAGTCGCTGGACGACCTGTTCGGCCTGGCCGCCGGCGCGCCGGTGGCCGACCCGCTGGGCGCGCCGCAGGCCCGCGCGCTGCTGCTGCAACCCAACACCGCCGGCCAGGACGACCCGCTGCAGGCACTGGCCGGCGCGCCCGCACCGGTGCCGGCAGCCAGCGTGGACGACCACGCCTCGGCCCTGCACACGCCCATGCCGCTGCCCCCCGCGGCCGCACCCAGCGCACCGCGCGGCGCGGTGTTCAGCTGGGACAACCCGCCGCCCGAGGGCCGCGTCGTCACCCTGCCGGGCATGCCCTCGCCGAACCAGCCCCGCCCGCCGGCCGCCCCCGCCGCGGCCGAGGTGCCGCACACGCTGATCCGGCCGGTGCCGGTGGCGCCGGCCACGGCAGCAGCGCCCGCCGCCCTGGCGCCGCCGCCGGCAGCGCCCCGGCCATCACCGCCCGTGGTGGGCGCGACCACCCCGCCGGTGGCGGGTGCCGGGGAGCAGGTGCTGCTGGCCGCCCTGCTGCAGGGCCTGGACACGCCCGGCCTGCGCATCGACCAGCTCACACCCGAGCTGATGCAGCGCCTGGGCCAGCTGCTGCGCGAGAGCACGCGCGGCGCGGTCGAGCTGCTGGCTGCGCGTGCGGCGCTGAAGCGCGAGATGCGGGCGATGATGACCATGATCCAGGGCCGCGAGAACAACCCGCTGAAGTTCTCGCCCACGGTCGATGCCGCGCTGCTGCACCTGATGGGCCCGGCCGTGGCCGGCTTCATGGCGCCGGCGCCTGCCATGCGCGACGCCTTCGACGACCTGCGGGCGCACCAGCTGGGCCTGATGGCCGGCATGAAGGCGGCGATGGAGGGCATGCTGCAGCGCTTCGACCCGCAGCAGCTGGAGACCCAGCTCGCCGGCCGCGCCGGCCTGGCCGGGCTGATCCCCGCCACCCGCAAGGCACGCCTGTGGGAAGCCTTCCAGCAGCTCTTCGGCCAGCTGTCGGCCGAGGCGCAGGACGACGTCGACGCGCTGTTCGGCAAGGCCTTCCTGCGCGCCTACCAGGACCAGCTCGACCGCCTGCAGGCCGAGCCACCGGCATCGAGGTGAACCCCATGCTCTCGCTCGAAGTCGCCCTGCTCACCGACCGCGGCGGTCGGGACTACAACGAGGACGCCTGCGGCCACTGGCACTCCGAACGCCAGCTGTGCTGCGTGCTGGCCGACGGCGCCGGCGGCCATGGCGGCGGCGACATCGCCTCGCGCCTGGCGGTGCAGGCCATGGTCAGCCGCCTGAGCAGCCGGCCCACCGCCGACGGCGACGCGCTGGCCGATGCCCTGCGCGAGACCAACGACGCGCTGCGCCGCCAGCGCGAGCCGGGCACGCCGCGGCAGGACATGCACAGCACCGCCGTGTGCCTGGTGCTGGACTTCATCGACCACCGGGCGCACTGGGCCCATGCGGGCGACTCGCGGCTGTACTGGTTCCGTGACGGCCGGCTGCTGCAGCGCACCCGCGACCACAGCCTGGTGCAGGCGCTGGTCGACGCCGGCATGCTGGCCGAGGACCAGATGCAGCACCACCCGCGGCGCAGCGAGCTGCGCTCGGCCCTGGGACTGCCGCCCGAGCAGCTGGTGGTGACCGGTGACGACGGCGACGGCCCGGTGGAGGCCGGCGACGCCTTCATGCTGTGCACCGACGGCCTGTGGGAGCACCTGGACGACGCCGTGCTCGAATCCTGCCTGGCTGGCGCCGCGACGCCCCGCGCCTGGCTGGACGCACTGGACCAGGCCGTGCGCAGCGCCACCCGCGACCTTCCCAGCCACGACAACTACACCGCGCTGGCGGTGTGGTCCCGCGCGGCCTGAGCCGCCGGACGACCCGGGAGCCCCGCCATGGCCCTGCACTGCTGCACCGGCGCGATGATGACCTGCGCCATGGGCGCCGCACCGTCGACCTTCAGCGCCACGCCGAAGATGGTGATGACCGGCAACATGCCCGCCGGCAACATCCTGGACTTCGTGCCGATGGTCAACATCCCGCCGTTCGGCGTGTGCATGAGCATGGCCAACCCGACGGTGGCCGCGGCCACCGCGGCGGCGCTGGGCGTGCTGACGCCGATGCCCTGCATGCCCGTGCCGGTGGGGCCGTGGAAGCCGGGCGCGCCCACCGTCATCCTGGCCGGCGCACCAGCGCTGAACAACACCAGCACGCTGAACTGCGCTTGGGGCGGGGTGATCACCTTCGTGACGCCCGGTCAGTTCACCGAGCTGATCCCCTGACGACGCCGGCGAGCCGCAGGGCCGCCGGCGGCGGGTTCACTTCGCCGCGTCGGCGCGGCCGATCTCGACGCGGCGGTTCTCGGGCGAGAACGGGTCCGTGCCGCTCTTGGGCACGGCCGAGCCCAGGCCGACCGAGCTGAGCATCGCCGGGTCGGCGCCGCGGGCGACGAGGAAGTCGCGCACCGATTCGGCCCGCTTCTGCGACAGCGCCGCATTCGCCGTGGCCGAGCCGGAGGCGTCGGCGTGGCCCTCGATGCGCACCTGCTTGCCGCTGCCGCGGCGCTGGCGCAGCACGTCGGCGAAGACTTCGAGCTGCACCTTCAGCGAGTCGGGGATCTCCGCCGAGCCGACCTTGAACGCGGTGGCCGGCAGGGCGTAGCGGGTGGCGGGCCGGAAGCCCATGCACTTGAAGCCGGCGGCCTTGAGCTGCTCGCACTCGTCCTCGGGGAACAGGCCCTCGGCGATGACCTTGGCGTCGGGCACGCCCTGGCCCATGTCGACGGCAGCCTGCGACCAGGCGGCAGACGGGAGCCACGCGACCGCGCCGAGCACCAGGGCGGCGGTCCATGGACGCAGGAGGTGGAGCGTGGTGGAGGTCATGTGCAAAATGTTACGACCGGGCGGCGTGGCCGCCCATCCCCAACGCAAGGGACACCGCCCTCCGGCGACGCCAGGATGACTTCCGCCATGGGCCCGTGTATCGTCCGGTCGCTCGATGCCGGCCGGGGTGTCTGGTCCGGGGCGGGCCGGCTGCGCCGACGTCCCGCCCCAGCCTCCAGGATGCGATCCCCCCGATGACTTGGCACAACAAGGTGATGTGGACCGAGGGCATGTTCCTCCAGCCACAGCACTTCCAGCAGCAGGACCGGTTTCAAGAGCGGCAGCTGGCCGGGCGACTCGCCTCCGCCCTGCCCTGGGCCTGGGGCTTCTTCGCGCTGCAGGTCGACGAGGCGGCGCTGCTGCAGGGCCGGGTGGTGGTCGCCAGCGCGCACGGCGTGCTGCCCGACGGCCTGGTGTTCTCGGTGCCCGGCGACGATCCGGCGCCGCCTGCCTTCGACGTGCCGGGCGACGTGCGCGACGAGGTGCTGGTGCTGGGCCTGCCCGATGCCCGCCCCGGCGTGCCCGAGAGCGATGCCGAGGCCGGCGAAAGCACGATGTCGCCGCGCTACCGCGTCGCCCAGGTCGACGTCGCCGACTGCCATGCGCTGGGCGCCCGCGAGGCGCCGCTGCAGGTGGGCCGGCTGAACCTGCGCCTGATGCGCGCCAGCGACGCCGCCGAAGGCCACACCACGCTGGGCCTGGTGCGGGTGATCGAGCGCCGCGCCGACGGCCGGGTGGTGCTCGACACCGCCTACGTGCCGCCGATGCTGCACGCCAGCGCCCAGCCGGTGCTCGACAGCTGCCTGCGCGAGGTGCACGGCATGCTGCACCAGCGCGGCGAGGCGCTGGGCGCGCGCATGGCCCAGCCGGGGCGGGCCGGCGTCGGCGAGATCATGGACTTCCTGATGCTGCAGGTGGTCAACCGCTGCGAGCCGCAGTTCGCCCACCTGCAGCGCCTGGCGGTGCTGCACCCCGAGCGGCTGTACGACGCGCTGCTGGGCCTGGCCGGCGAGCTGTCCACCTTCCGCGAGGCGCGCCGCCCGGTGGCCTACCCGGCGTATCGCCACGACGACCTGGCCGCCTGCTTCCGCGCGGTGATGGCCGACCTGCGGCAGTCGCTGTCGATGGTGCTGGAGCAGACCGCCATCCCGATCGACCTGCAGGACCGCAAGCACGGCGTGCGGGTGGCGGTGATCGCCGACATCGAGCTGCAGCGCAACGCCAGCTTCGTGCTGGCGGTCAACGCGCAGATGCCGGTCGCGGCGCTGCAGGCGCGCTTTCCCACCCAGGTCAAGATCGGCCCGGCCGAGCGGCTGCGCGACCTGGTGCAGCTGCAGCTGCCCGGCATCACGCTGCGGGCGCTGCCGGTGGCGCCGCGGCAGATCCCGTTCCATGCCGGCTTCACCTACTTCGAGCTGGAGACCCGCGGCAACGAGCTGTGGAAGCAGCTGGAGACATCGGGCGGGCTGGCGATGCACATCGCCGGCGACTTTCCCGGCCTGGCGCTCGAGTTCTGGGCGATCCGCAGCAACCGTTGATGACTTGGCCCACCCCCTACGCGCTTCGCGCGCCCCCTCAAGGGGGCACCGCCAGCGGCCCGGCGAAGCCGGTTCCGCGGCGATCGCTTGCTGCCACCGCTGCATGCGTCGCGACTTCCGCCATGCGCAGTGGAGCAACTGACGTGGAGTGCAAGCGATGAACGACAAGGACACGCCGGCCAATCCCAACCCGTTCGCCGCCTTCGAGGGCGAGCGCACGCTGATCAAGCCCAGCGCGGGCCGTGCGCCGCGGGCCGGTGACACGCCGGCTGCCGCAGCGCCGCCGACCGCCGGCGCCGGCCTGCCGCCGCTGCCCGACGGCAGCGCGCTGCCGCCGCATGCCAGCCTGAACCCGCTGGTGCAGTGCGCCGCGCCGCTGCTGGCCGCCGCGCCGCGGCTGCGCGCCACGCTGCGCCACCCCGACCCGGCGGCGCTGCGGGCGCAGCTGGCCGAGTCGGTGCGCCGCTTCGAGGCCGGCGCCCGCGCCCAGGGCCTGCCCAACGAGCAGGTGGTGGCCGCCCGCTACGTGCTGTGCACCCTGCTCGACGAGGCCGCGTCCAGCACGCCCTGGGGCGGCTCGGGTGCCTGGGCGGCGCACAGCCTGCTGGTGCAGTTCCACAACGAGGGCTGGGGCGGCGAGAAGGTGTTCCAGCTGCTGACGCGCCTGGCCGAGAACCCGGCCCAGCACCGCCACCTGCTGGAGCTGGTCTACGTCACGCTGTCGCTGGGCTTCGAGGGCCGGTACAAGGTGCTCAACGACGGCCGGGCCCAGCTCGACGACCTGCGCGGCCGGCTGGCGACGATGCTGCGCAACCTGGCCGGGCCGGCCGACCGCACGCTGTCGCTGCAATGGGCGGGCATCGCCCAGCCGCCGCAGCGCCTGCGCGACGGCGTGCCGCTGTGGGTGGTGGCCGCCGGCACGGTGCTGCTGCTGGCGGGGGTGTTCGCCGCGCTGCGCCTGTCGCTGAACGTGCAGACCGACGCCACCTTCGGCGCGCTGCAGGCGCTGGACGCCAAGACCGCCGCCGCGCCGCCGGCACCACCCCCGGCCGCGCCCGCACCGCCACGGCTGGCGCAGCTGCTGCAGGCCGACATCGCCGCCAAGCTGGTGCAGGTGGACGACCAGGCCGACCGCAGCACCGTCACCGTGCTGGGCGACACCTTGTTCGACCCCGGCAGCGCCGATGTGGCGGGCCGTGCGGTGCCACTGTTCAGCCGAATCGCCGCCGCCTTGAACCAGGTGCCGGGCCAGGTGCTGATCAGCGGGCACAGCGACAACCAGCCGATCCGCTCGCTGCGCTTCCCGTCGAACTGGCATTTGTCGCAGGAGCGCGCCGGCAGCGTGCTGCGCCTGCTGGCAGCCAATGTGCAGCCGGCACGCCTGCGCGCCGAGGGCCGCGCCGACACCGAGCCGGTGGCCGACAACGCCACGGCCGAGGGCCGGGCGCGCAACCGCCGGGTCGAGATCCAGCTGACGGCCGCCGCGCCCAACTGAAGCCGCCGACACCATGAAGCGAATCCTGCAAGGGCTGCTGAGCCCGGTGGTGCTGGGCAGCCTGGGCCTGCTGGCCCTGTCGGCGGTGGTGTGGTGGGTGGGGCCGCTGCTGGCCATCGGCGACGCCAGGCCGCTGGACGGCGTGGTGGTGCGCCTGGTCGTCATCGTGCTGCTGTGGGCGGCCTGGATCGGCCGGCTGGCCTGGGTGGCCTGGCGCCGCAAGCGGGCCAATGCCGCGCTGCTGGCCGGCCTGGGCGCGGGGCCCTCGGCCAGCGACAAGGAGGCGCAGCTGCTGGCCCAGCGCTTCGGCGACGCGGTGGGCAAGCTGAAGGCGCGGCGCGGCGGCGGGCTGGCCGGCGGCGGTGCCTACCTGTACGAGCTGCCCTGGTACATGTTCATCGGCGCGCCCGGCTCGGGCAAGACCACGGCGCTGATGAACGCCGGGCTGCAGTTCCTGCTGGGGGATGACAAGGCCGGCGCCAGCGCCGCGGTGCAGGGGGTGGGCGGCACGCGGAACTGCGACTGGTGGTTCACGCAGGACGCGGTGCTGATCGACACCGCCGGCCGCTACACGCTGCAGGAGAGCGACCGCGATGTCGACGCCAGCGCCTGGGACAACTTCCTGGCGCTGCTGAAGAAGACCCGGCCGCGCCAGCCGATCAACGGCGTGCTGCTCACCGTCAACGTGCAGGACCTGCTGCAGCAGGGCGCCACCGAGCGCGCCGAGCATGCCGCCAAGCTGCGCGCCCGGCTGCAGGAGCTGCAGGCCAAGCTGGGCGTGCGCGCGCCGGTCTACGTGCTGGTGACCAAGGCCGACCTGCTGGGCGGCTTCAACGAGAGCTTCGAGGCGCTGGGTGCCGAGGACCGGGCCCAGGTCTGGGGCTTCACCTTCGACGACGCGCTTGCCACGCCGGCCGACCCGCTGCCCGGCTTCGCCACGCTGTACCAGCAGCTGCAGCAGCGCCTCGTGGCGCAGTTGGTCGACCGGCTGGAGGCCGAGCGCGACGTGCTGCGGCGCAGCGCGATCTTCGCCTTCCCGCAGGAGTTCGCCGCGCTGCAACCGGTGCTGGCCGACTTCCTGGGCGCGGTGGTGGGCGGCGGCGGCACGCTGGAGCAGGCACCGCGGGTGCGCGGCGTCTACTTCACCAGCGGCACGCAGGAAGGTGCACCCATCGACCGCGTGATGGGCGCGCTGGGCCGCGCCTTCGGCCTGGATGCCCGCGCCGCGCAGGCGTCGGGCGCCCGTGGCAAGAGCTTCTTCCTGCAGCGGCTGCTGAAGGACGTGGTCTTCGCCGAGCGCGGCCTGGGCACGCTGAACCCGCAGGCCGAGGCGCGGCGCCGCACGCTGCGCGCCGCCGGCTTCGCCGTGATCGGCGTGGCCGCCGTGGCGGTGCTGGCGGGCTGGCTGGTCAGCCGCAGCCGCAACCTCGACCATGCGCAGCAGGTGGCGGCCCGGCTGCCGGCGCTGCAGCAGGCGGTGCAGTCGCTGCCGGCGCCCACCAGCGCCGACGTGACACCGCTGCCGCCGGTGCTGGGCGCCGTGCGGGGCGCGGCGCAACTCGACGGCCTGGACCTGAAGAACCCGCCGCTGCTCAACGGCCTGGGCCTGTACCAGGGCGACAAGCTCGACGGCGCGGCGCAATTGGCCTACCTGCGCCTGCTGGGCAAGACGCTGATGCCGCGCATCGCCCGCCGGCTGGAGGAGCGCCTGCGCGCCGCCGACAGCAAGAACCAGGAGAACGCCTACGAGGCGCTGAAGACCTACCTGATGCTCTACACGCCGGCGCAGTTCGATGCGCCGACGCTGCGCGCCTGGATCACGCTGGACTGGGACCGCCAGTACACGGCGCTGACGCCCGAGCAGCGCGCTGCGCTGGACGCCCACCTCGACGCGGCGCTGGCCCTGGGCCCGCCGCAGGCCATCGCCCCGCGCGACGAGGCCCTGGTGGGCCAGGTGCGCGAGATGCTGGCCGCGTATCCGCTGGAATACCGCGTCTACAGCCGCATCAAGCGCCAGTTCCGCCCGGGCGACGTGCCCGACTTCACCGTGGCCGGCGCGGCGGGCCCGAACGCGGCCCAGGTCTTCGAGCGCGCCAGCAAGGAACCGCTGACCAAGGGCGTGTCGGGCCTCTACACCCGGGCCGGGCACGAGAAGCTGATCAAGACCGGCGTGCAGGCCGCCACCGCGCAGCTGGCCCGCGAGGAACCCTGGGTGCTGGGCAGCAAGGCCGACCCGGCGCGGCTGAAGGACGTCGCGCTTGGCGGCGGCGTGGTCGACAAGGTGCGCCGCCTGTACTACGAGGACTACATCAAGGCCTGGGACACGCTGCTGGCCGACGTGCGCCTGGTGCGCCTGGCCGGGCTGGAGCGCAGCATCAGCGTGGCGCGCATGCTCTCGGGCGTCGATTCACCGCTGGCCGGCTGGCTGCGCGGCGTGGCGGCCGAGACGAAGCTGGTTCCCGATCCGGCCGCCGCCAGTGCGCTGGACAAGGCCGCCGCCAAGGCCAAGGAGGACGCCGCCCGCCTGGCCGGTGCGGCGCCGTCGGCCACCGGCGGCGCGGGCCCGCTGGAGAAGATGGTCGACGACCACTTCGCCGGCATCCACCGCCTGGTGGCGGGCAACCCGCCGCCGCTGGACGACACGCTCAAGCTCTTCGGCGAGCTGTACACGCACCTCAGCGCGGTGGACGCCGCCGCCAAGAACAAGACGCCGCCGCCGCCGGGTGGCGTGGCCGAGAAGGTCAAGGCCGCCGCCGGCCAGCAGCCGGGGCCGGTGCGGGCCATCGTCGAGGAGCTGGCCGATGCCGGCGCCAGCCAGGGCCGCAGTGCCGAGATCGCCGGCCTGGGCGCCGAGCTCAAGCCCATCACCGAGTTCTGCACCCGCGCCATCGCCGGGCGCTACCCGTTTGCCAGCGGTTCGCGCAACGACGTGCTGCCCGAGGACCTGGGCCAGCTGTTCGGCGTGGGCGGGCTGATGGACGCCTTCTTCCAGGCGCGGCTGGCGGCCCTGGTCGACACCAGCACGCCGGCCTGGAGCTACAAGCCCACCGGTGACGGCAGCAAGCCGGTGCGGGCGGCGGCGCTCACCGCCTTCCAGCAGGCGCAGCGCATCCGCGACGTGTTCTTCCGCAGCGGCGGCAAGACGCCGTCGGTGCGCATCGAGATGCGCGTGGTCGAGATCGACCCCGACCTGAAGGAACTGGTGCTCGACGTCGACGGCCAGGTGCAGCGCCTGGCACCGGGCGGCGCATCGGCCGTGGTCAGCTGGCCCAGCACGCGGGTGGCGTCGCAGGTGCGGTTGTCCAGCGCGGCGGGCAACGCCGGGCCGCAGGAAGGCTTCGACGGGCCGTGGGCGCTGTTCCGGCTGTTCGACCGCTTCGAGATGCAGCCCTCGTCGGCGCCCGAGCGCTTCAGCCTGCTGGTCAACCTGGGCGGGCGCAAGGCCAAGGTCGACGTGATCGCCGCCAGCGTGTTCAACCCGTTCCAGCTGCGCGAGATCCGCCAGTTCCAGTGCCCGTCGGCGCTGTAGCGCAGGCCCGCCGCGATGCCGTCCTCGTCGCCACCGGGCTGGTACGGCAAGCTGCCCACGCTGGGTGATTTCGCCCAGCGCCGCATGGACGCCGGCTTCCTGGCCGCGTGGGACGCCTGGCTGGCCGCCGGCCTGCTGGACCTGCAGCGCCGCCTGGGCGCCGGCTGGCTGGACGCCTACCTGGCCAGCCCCAGCTGGCGCTTCGTGCTAGCGCCCGGTGCGCTGCCCGGCGCGCCCGGCACGCAAGCCTGGGCCGGCGTGCTGATGCCGTCGGTCGACCGGGTGGGGCGCTACTTCCCCTTCAGCCTGGTACTGCCGCTGGCCACGCTGCCGGCGTCGGTCGAGGATCAGCGCACGCTGTGGGCCTGGCTGGCGCGGCTGGACGACCTGGCCGCCGACGCGCTGCACGAGGACTGGACCGTCGAGCAGGTGGAAGACGCGCTGGCCCGCATGGCGCTGCCGGCCTGGGCACCGCCGCCCGCTGTCGACCCGCCCGGCCTGCCCGCTGCGCCCGGTGCCTGGCGCGACGAGCCGCTGAGCGCCGGCGCCGACATCGCCGCCCACCTGGCGCACCAGGCGCAGGCGCTGTGGCGCTCGCAGGTGCAGGGCCTGGCCTGGTGGCACGCGGGTGGCGCGGCGCAGCCGGCAGGCTTGCGCATCTCGCGCGGGCTGCCGCAGCCGGCCGGCGTGCTGCTGGGCGAGACAATGCCGGCACCCGCTCCAGCATCCGCCCCCTCCAGCGCCACCGCACCATGACCGCCGACGACGACCGCACCCTGATCCGGCCCCTGGGCGCCGTGCCGCCGGGCCCGGCGGACGCACCCGGCCCCGCCGCACCGGCTGCCCCTGCCGCGCCCGCCGCCCCCGCGGACATCGACGACCGCACCGTGATCGCGCCGCGCACCGAGGCGCCCGCCATTCCGGTTGCGCCGGTTGCGCCGGTTGCGCCTGTCGCGCCTGTCGCGCCTGTTGCCACGGCCGCACCGTCCGCCGATCTGGACAACCACCTGCCGCTGGGCACGCGCCTGGGCGAGTTCGAGCTGACCGCGATGGTCGGCGAGGGCGGCTTCGGCATCGTCTACCGGGCGCACGACCATTCGCTGGGCCGCGAGGTGGCGCTGAAGGAGTACATGCCCTCGGTGCTGGCCGCGCGGGTGGGCGCGACGCAGGTGCAGGTCAAGAGCGAGCGCCACCGCGAGACCTTCGAGGCCGGCCGCAAGAGCTTCATCAACGAGGCCCGGCTGCTGGCGCAGTTCGACCACCCGTCCCTGGTCAAGGTCTACCGTTTCTGGGAGGCCAACGGCACGGCCTACATGGTGATGCCGTTCTACGAGGGCAAGACGCTGAAGGACACGCTGCGCGAGTTCAACGGCGCGCCCGACGAGGCCTGGCTGCGCACCCTGCTGCACCCGCTGACCGAGGCGCTGGCCGTGCTGCACGACGCGCAGTGCTACCACCGCGACATCGCACCGGACAACGTGATGATGCTGGCCGGCAGCCAGCGCCCGCTGCTGCTGGACTTCGGCGCTGCGCGCCGCGTCATCGGCGACATGACGCAGGCGCTGACGGTGATCCTCAAGCCCGGCTATGCACCGGTCGAGCAGTACGCCGAGATCCCCGGCATGAAGCAGGGCCCCTGGACCGACATCTACGCCCTGGCCGCGGTGGTGCACCACGCCATCACCGGCCGCACGCCGCCGCCGTCGGTGGGCCGGCTGCTGGGTGACAGCCATGTGCCGCTGGTGCAGGCCGCCGCCGGGCGCTACAGCGAGCGCTTCCTGGCTGCGGTGGACCACGCGCTGGCGGTCAAGCCCGAGGACCGCACCGCGTCCATCGCCCAGCTGCGCGCCGAGATGGGGCTGGACGGGGCGCCGGCAAATGCACCCGCCGCCGCACCGGCTGCCACCGCCGTGCAGCCGCCGGCCGCTGCGGCCGTGCCGGCCGCCAGTGCCGCCGCGCCAGTGGCTGCCGGCGCGCCAGGCAAGCCGGTGGGGCTGATCGCCGGCGCCGCGGTGGCCGTGCTGGTCGCTGCAGGTGCGGGTTATGCGCTGCTGGGCCGGGCACCGCCGGCCAGCGCACCGGCGCCCGCCGCTGCGGCGCCGGTCGCCACGCCGGCACCGGCACCCGCAGCGACACCCGCACCCGTGGCCGCTGCACCCGCACCCGCCGCGCCCTGGTCGATGGAAGCGGTCTACGAACGCGTGGTGCAGGCGCAGACGCCCGGCTTCGGCGTCGAGGCGATCCCGAACAAGACCGCGCTGCGCATCGGCCGCGATGAGTTGAGCTTCACCATCACCAGCCAGCGCGAGGGCTACCTCTACGTGCAGCTCTTCGGCTCCGACGGCGTGGCGATGCAGCTGTATCCGAACGGCAAGACCGGCCCGGTGAAGTTGCGCGCCGGCCAGGCGCTGAAGCTGCCGAAGCCGCCGCTGGTGTTCGCCACCACCGGGCCGGCCGGCCCCAACCTGCTGCTGGTGATGGTGTCGGCGCATGAGCGCGACTTCAGCGCCCTGCAGCCGCGCAGTGACGGCCCGTACACCCTGCTGCCCAGCGGCGAACAGGCCCAACGCCTGGACACCAGCGGGCGCCAGGGCCAGGTGCCGGCCCAGGCCGGCGTGCCGCGCTGCCCGGGTGGCGGCAGCGATTGCGCCGACGAGTACGGCGTCGCCCTGATGCGGGTGGATGCGGTGAACTGAGGGCGGCCCGTCAGGGTCGCTGCGCATAGGCGGCGTCGAACGCCGCCTCCAGCGCCGGGTCCACGCCGCGCAGGCGGTCGATCACCGAGCGCGCCCAGTCGAAGTAGGCGCGCCGGCGCTCCAGGCTCCAGCTGGCCGGCGGCGCATGCACCACGTCGGTCAGGTTGCTGATCTTGTCGGCCAGCTTCACCCGCTTGGCGCGGTCGCTGATCGTCGCCGCATGCTCGACCTGCAGCCGCTTGCGCTCGGCCTTGGGCAGCGCCTTGTCGTCGCTCACCTCGGCCACCACGGCCGCCACCTCGGGGCCGAAGGCGCGCTGCAGTTCCTCGGGCGTGGTGTCGGTGTCTTCCAGCGTGTCGTGCAGCAGGGCGGCGCTCAGGGTCACGGCATCGGTCACGCCGCCCACCTCGGCCAGCACGCGGGCCAGCTCGATCGGGTGGTTGATGTAGGGCGACGCCCGCATGTCCTTGCGGCGCTGGTCGCGGTGCTTGTGCGCGGCGAAGGCGGCGGCGCGCAGGATCAGCGCGGTGTCGGTCATGGCGTGGTTCCGGTGGATGGCGGGGCGTCACTTC
>CALMIF010000008.1 GCA_937864045.1 uncultured Aquabacterium sp.
CCAACCCCAAGCTGACGCAGCAGGGTTTCAAGACCAGCTTCCGCCTGCTGGCCAACGACAACGCGCTGGGCGCCGGCCTGGCCCTGCACGCGGCCAACAACCTGAAGCTGAAGAAGGTCGCGATCATTGACGACCGCACCGCCTACGGCCAGGGCGTGGCCGAGGTGTTCAAGAAGACCGCGCTGGCCCAGGGCATGCAGGTGGTGGACGAGCAGTTCACCAACGACAAGGCCACCGACTTCATGGCCATCCTGACCGCCATCAAGAGCAAGGGTGCCGACGCCGTGTTCTACGGCGGCATGGACCCGCAGGCCGGCCCGATGCTGCGCCAGATGGACCAGCTGGGCCTGTCGAACCTGAAGTTCTTCGGCGGCGACGGCATCTGCACCGCCAAGCTGGCCGAGCTGTCGGGCGGCGCCAAGAGCCTGGGCGGCGTGGTCTGCGCCGAAGGCGGCTCCAGCCTGGAGAAGATGCCCGGCGGCAAGGCCTGGAAGGCGCGCTACGACGCCAAGTTCCCGGGCCAGTTCCAGGTCTACAGCCCGTACGTCTATGACGCCGTGCACGTGCTGGTCGAGGCCATGGTGCAGGCCGGCTCGGCCGACCCCAAGGTCTATCTGCCCAAGCTGGCGGCCACCAACTACAACGGCGTGACGACCAAGGTCGCCTTCGAACCCGACGGTGAGCTGAAGAACCCGGCCATGACGCTGTACGTCTACCAGGGCGGCAAGAAGGTTCCGCTGAACTGATCCCCCCGAAGCGCCTGCGGCGCGCCCCCTGAGCTGAGGTTCAGGGGCGCCGCAAGCGGCCCGGCGAAGCCTGTTCCGCCGCGACCGCTTGATTCGAACAAAGGGCGCCCTTGAGGCGCCCTTTGTTCGTCATGCGCGGCCGTAGAGCTTCGTCATGTCGGCCAGCCGCTGCCCGTGCCAGGGGTGGACCTGGCTCCATTCGAAGCGCCACACCCACCAGCCGCTGGCGCTGCCGGGCAGGTTCATGCGGCAGTCGCTGGGCAGCACCAGGATGTCCTGCATCGGGTGAATCGCCGTGTCGGCCACGCTGGCGGCGGCGGCGCGCAGCAGGGCCCAGGCGATGTCGTGGCCGTCGGTGCCCAGGTAGGCGCGCGCATGGTGCTGCTCGTGCTCGGTGGCGGCGGCCCACCAGCCCACACTGGTGTCGTTGTCGTGGGTGCCGGTGTAGACCACGCTGTGCGGCTTGTGGTTGTGCGGCAGGAAGGGGTCGGATGCATTGCCGGCAAAGGCGAACTGCAGGATCGACATGCCCGGGAAGCCCGAGTCGCGCAGCAGGTTCTTCACCGGCTCGGACAGCACGCCCAGGTCCTCGGCGATCACCGGCAGGTCGCCCAGCGCGGCGCGCATGGCGTCGAACAGCGCGACGCCCGGGCCCAGCTTCCATTGGCCGGTCTGCGCGGAGGGCGCGTCGGCGGCGATCTCCCAATAGTCTGCAAAGCCGCGGAAGTGGTCGATGCGCACGATGTCCACCAGCGCCAGCGTCTGGCGCAGGCGCTCGGTCCACCACGCATAGCCTTCAGCCGCATGCGCGCTCCAGCGGTACAGCGGGTTGCCCCAGCGCTGGCCGGTGGGGCTGAAGTAGTCGGGCGGCACGCCCGCCACCACGGTGGGTTTGCCGTCGGCGTCCAGCTCGAAGAGGTCCTGCCGCGCCCAGACTTCGGCGCTCTGGTGGGCGATGAAGATCGGCGCATCGCCGACGATCTTCACGCCCTGCGCATGCGCATGCGCCCGCAGCGCCGCCCACTGGCGGAAGAAGGCCCACTGGCAGAACTGCCAGAAGCCGATGGCCTCGGCATGCTGGACACGCGCCGCGGCCAGCGCCGCCGGCTCGCGCTGGGCCAGGCCGGCGGGCCAGGTGGTCCAGCTGGCCCAGCCGGTGGCATCGCACTGGGCCATGAACAGCGTGTAGTCGTCCAGCCAGCTGGCCTGGGCGCTGCAGAAGGCGGCGAGGTCGGCGCGGTCCGCGGCGCTGGCGCCGGCGGCAAAGGCGCGCGCCGCTTCGGCCAGCTTGCCCATGCGCCAGGGCACCATGGTCGCGAAGTCGAT
This sequence comes from uncultured Aquabacterium sp., assembly GCA_937864045.1. Classification (GTDB taxonomy): domain Bacteria; phylum Pseudomonadota; class Gammaproteobacteria; order Burkholderiales; family Burkholderiaceae_C; genus Pseudaquabacterium. Next base: position 2,073 of record CALMIF010000008.1, read on the forward strand.
GCGCCGCGGGTCGGCCGGGGGCGGGTGGGCCAGCGCGTCGGCGCCCAGCCAGCCGCGCTGCTGCAACTCGGCCAGGTCGATCAGCAGCACGTTGCCGGCGAAGGCCGAACTGCTCATGTACGGCGAATTGCCCGGACCGATGCCGCCCAGCGGCAGCATCTGCCACAGCGATTGGCCGGCGCCCTTGAGCCAGTCGATGAAGTGATGGGCCGCCGGGCCCAGGTCGCCGCTGCCGTGCGGGCCGGGCAGGGAGGTGGGGTGCAGCAGCACGCCGCTGGCGCGGGGCAGACGCATGGAGGTCGGCATCGTGGTCAGGCGCCGTGGCGCGCCGTTGAAGGTGAGTGGGAGGCCGGCCGCGGCAGCGCGGCCAGCAACTGCACGCTGCGCGCGGCCAGCAGGGTGCTGCCCTGGCGCGGCGCGCTGGTGGTGCCGACGGTTTCGTCGGCGGTGTCGAGCAGCGGCTGCCAGGCCGACCAGGGACCCGGCGGCAACGTGAACGCCGTGTCCGCCGGCTCGGCGTTGAACAGCAGCAGCAGCGGCTGCGTGCCGCGGCCGGGTGCGCCGATCAGGGCGCCCAGCACGCGTGAGGCACTCTGCGTCCAGTCCCAGTCGCCCAGTGATCCGCCACCGCGGCGCACCCATCCCAGGTCGGGCAGCCCGCGGCCGTCCGCCAGGCCGGTGTACCAGGCCGGACGCAGCGGCAGCCACTGCCGGCGCAGCGCCAGCAGGCGGGCGGTGAAGCCGGTCAGCTCGGCGTCGGCCTGCGCCCAGTCGACCCAGGTGATCGGGTTGTCCTGGCAATACGGGTTGTTGTTGCCCTGTTGCGTGTGGCCCAGCTCGTCGCCGGCGGCCAGCATCGGCGTGCCCTGGCTCAGCAGCACGGTGGCCAGCAGGGCGCGCTGCAGCCGGGCGCGCAGGCGCAGCACGGCGGGGTCGTCGGTGGGGCCTTCCACACCGCAGTTCCAGCTCAGGTTGTGGCCGTGGCCGTCGCGGTTGTCTTCGCCGTTGGCCTGGTTGTGGCGCAGGTCGTAGCTCACCAGGTCGCGCAGCGTGAAGCCGTCGTGCGAGGCCACGTAGTTGACCGATTCCACCGGCCCGCGCCGCGCCGCCTGCAGCCGCTGCGCCGAGCCGGCCAGCGCCTGGGCGAGCTGCCCGCGCGTGACCGCACCGCCCAGCCAGAAGGCACGCACCGTGTCGCGGAAGCTGTCGTTCCATTCCAGCCAGCCGCGCGGGAAGTTGCCCGGCTGGTAGCCGCCGGGTCCGATGTCCCAGGGCTCGGCGATCAGCTTGCCGGCATGCAGCAGCGGCGACAGCACCGGGTCCTGGGCGATGGCGCGGAAAAAGGGCCCGTCGCGCTCGAAGCCGCTGTCACCGCGCCCCAGCACGGTTGCCAGGTCGAAGCGGAAGCCGTCGACATGCATTTCCGTCACCCAGAAGCGCAGGCTGTCCAGCACCAGACGCAGCATGCCGGGCTGGCGGATGTCGACCGTGTTGCCGCAGCCGCTGTAGTTGTCGTAACCCGCACGGTGATCGGCCGGCAGACGGTAGCTGCCGGCGTTGTCCAGCCCGCGCCAGGCCAGCGTGGGCCCGTGTTCGTCGCTCTCGGCCGTGTGGTTGAAGACCACGTCCAGCATCACCTCGATGCCGGCCCCGTGCAGGGCCTTGACCATGCGGCGGAACTCGCCGCGTGCATCGTCGGGGTCGGCCGCCAGGCGCGGCGCGGGGCTGAAGAAGCCCAGCGTGTTGTAGCCCCAGTAGTTGGACAGGCCCAGGCCCACCAGGCGCTGCTCGTCCAGCCACTGCATCACCGGCAGCAGGCTGACCGCGGTGATGCCCAGCGCCTGCAGGTGGCGCAGCACCGCCGGCTGCGCCAGACCGGCAAAGCTGCCGCGCAGGGCCTCGGGCACGCCCGGGTGCTGCGCGGTGAAGCCCTTGACGTGCAGCTCGTACAGCACCGTGTCGGCGGCGGGCGTGCGCGGCGGCCGGTCGTCGCCCCAGTCGAAGGCGTCGTGCACCACGCGGCACTTCAGCGCGGTGGCGGCGTTGTCGCGGGCATCGGGCTGCAGCGGGTGGTCGCCGTCGTGGCCGAAGTGCTGCGGGCCCCAGTCGAAGTCGCCGACGATCTGGCGCGCATACGGGTCGACCAGCAGCTTGGCGCGGTTGAAGCGGTGGCCGCGGTCGGGCCGCCAGGGACCGTGGGCGCGCAGGCCGTAAAGCTGGCCCGGCGCGCCCAGGGTGCAGTCCGGCTCCGCGCGCAGGTAGCCGTGCCACACGTCCAGCGTGCGGCCGGGCAGGCCAGCGCGGTGGGTCTCGGTGCGGCCCTCGGCGTCGAACAGGCACAGCTCGATGGCGTGGGCGCTGCCGCTGTGCACGGCGATGTTCAGGCCCTGGCCGTCCCAGTGCGCGCCCAGCGGCCAGGGGCGGCCGGCTTCCAGCACCAGCGGCTGCGGGGTCAGGCGGTCCATCTGTAGAACACCGTTGCGAGCGGCGGCAGCGTCACGCTGATCGACTGCGCCCGGCCATGCGCGGGAATCGCCTCGCTGCTGGCCGCGCCCAGCGGCAGGCCGACGTTGCTGCCGCCGTAGTGCGCGCTGTCGGTGTTCAGCCGCTCGGTCCAGGTGCCGGCACGCGGCACGCCGATGCGCCAGCCGTGGCGCACCACCGGCGTGAAGTTGCAGACCACCAGCAGGGGCGGCACGCCGTCACCGCCGTGGCGCACAAAGGCCAGCATGCTGTGCGCGCCATCGTCGTGGCTGATCCACTCGAAGCCCTCGGGCGCGAAGTCGGCCCGGTGCAGCGCCGGCTGTTCGCGCAGCAGCGTGTTCAGGTCACGCACCAGGGTCATCACCCCCGCATGGCCCGGGTGGGCGCCGGGCTCGACCAGGTGCCAGTCCAGGCTGGCCTCGTGGTTCCACTCGCGGCCCTGGGCGAACTCGCCGCCCATGAACAGCAGCTTCTTGCCCGGGTGGCCCCACATGAAGCCGTAGTAGGCGCGCAGGTTGGCGAACTGCTGCCAGGCGTCGCCCGGCATCTTGCCCAGCAGGCTGCCCTTGCCGTGCACCACCTCGTCGTGTGACAGCGGCAGCACGAAGTTCTCGTTGAAGGCGTAGACCAGGCCGAAGCTCAATTCGCCCTGGTGGTGGCTGCGGTGCACCGGCTCGCGGGCCATGTAGTGCAGCGTGTCGTGCATCCAGCCCATGTTCCACTTGTAGTGAAAGCCCAGGCCGCCCGCGTAGGTGGGGCGCGACACCGCCGGAAAGGCCGTGCTTTCCTCGGCCAGCGTGATCGCCTGCGGCCGCTCGCCGCCCACCACCTCGTTGAGCCGGCGCAGGAAGGCGATCGCCTCCAGGTTCTCGCGCCCGCCGTGCACGTTGGGGATCCACTCGCCGTGCTTGCGGCTGTAGTCGCGGTACAGCATTGAGGCCACGGCGTCGACGCGGAGACCGTCGACGCCGAAGCGCTCCAGCCAGTACAGCGCATTGCCGATCAGCATGTTGCGCACCTCGGTGCGGCCCAGGTTGAAGATCAGCGTGTTCCAGTCGGGGTGGTAGCCCTCGCGCGGGTCGGCGTACTCGTACAGGCAGGTGCCATCGAAGCGCGCCAGGCCATGGGCGTCGCTGGGGAAGTGCGCGGGCACCCAGTCGAGGATCACGCCCAGCCCGGCCGCGTGTGCTGCATCGACGAAGCGCTGGAAGGCCGCGCCATCGCCGAAGCGGTGCCCCTGCGCATCGGGCGCGCTGTGGCGCGCGGTCGGCGCGTGCAGGCCCACCGGCTGGTAGCCCCAGCTGCCGTCGAAGGGGTGCTCGCTGATGGGCAGCAGCTCCACATGCGTGAAGCCCAGGCCGGCCGCATGCGGCACCAGCTCGGCGGCCAGGTCGTCCCAGGTCAGCCAAGTGTTGTCGGCCTTGCGTTTCCAGCTGGCCGCATGCACTTCGTAGATGCTGATTGGCGCATCCAGCGCGTTGGCCGCTTGCCGCGCCGTGCTGGCCGGCACCTTGGGCGGCAATTCGGCGACCACGCTGGCGGTGGCCGGCCGCAGCTCGGCGGCACGCGCCATCGGGTCGGCCTTCTGCGGCAGCAGGGCACCGTCGGGGCCCAGCAGCTCGAACTTGTAGCGCGAACCGGCGCCGATGCCGGGCACGAAGAGCTCCCACACGCCGCACTCGCGGCGCAGGCGCATCGGATGGCGGCGGCCGTCCCACTGGTTGAAGTCGCCGACCACGCTGACCCGCTGCGCATTCGGCGCCCACACGGCGAAGCCGGTGCCGGCCACGCCCTGCAGGCTGCGCGGGATCGCGCCCAGCACCTCGAAGGGCCGCAGGTGCGTGCCTTCGGCCAGCAGCCAGGCGTCCAGCTCGCCCAGCAGCGGGCCGAAGCGGTAGGGGTCGTCAGTGACCTGCACCGCACCGTCGGCCCAGGTGATCTGCAGCCGGTAGGGGCTCTGCGGCCCGGCGGCCAGCGCCACCGGCCCGGCCCACAGGCCATCGGCATGCACCCGCTTGAGCGTGCCCAGCCGCTGCGCGCTGGCGGCAGCCAGCACGTCCACCGCCTTCGCCCCGGGCAGGAAGGCGCGCACCAGCATGCCGCCCGCATCGTCGCGGTGCGGGCCCAGCAGGGCGAAGGGGTCGCCGTGGCGACCCTGCACGAGGCGTTGGATGTCGTCGGGGCTGGGCATGTGCTTGTCTCTTTGCTTGTTGTCTTGGGCCCGGTGGCGACCGTGCCTTCAGGCCTGCGGCTGCACGTGCCAGATGTTGGCGGCGTAGTCGCGGATCGTGCGGTCGGCCGAGAACGGCCCCATGCCGGCCACGTTGGCGATCGCCTTGCGCGCCCAGGCGTCCGGGTCCTGGTACAGCGCGTCGACCCGCGCCTGGGTGGCGACGTAATCGTCGTAGTCGGCCAGCAGCAGGTAGTGGTCGCCGCCCCACAGCAGGCTGTCGATCAGCGGCCGGTAGCGCGCCGGCTCGTCGGGCGAGAAGGCGCCGGCGGCGATCGAGTCGAGCACCGCCTTGAGCTGCGGGTTGTCTTCGTACAGGCGCATCGGCTGGTAACCCGCTGCACGGATGGCCGCCACCTCGGGCGTCTTCTTGCCGAAGATGAAGATGTTGTCGTCGCCCACGTTCTGGCGGATCTCGATGTTCGCGCCGTCGTCGGTGCCGATGGTCAGCGCGCCATTCAGCGCCAGCTTCATGTTGCCGGTGCCACTGGCTTCGGTGCCGGCGGTGCTGATCTGCTCGGACAGGTCGGCGCCCGGCATGATGGTCTCGGCCACGCTGACGCCGTAGTTCGGGATGAAGACCAGCTTGAGCTTGTCGCCGACGCGCGGGTCGTGGTTGATGACCTGGCCCACGTCGTGGATCAGCCGGATGATGGTCTTGGCCGTGACGTAGCTGCTGGCCGCCTTGCCGGCGAACAGCACGGTGCGCGGCACCCAGGGCGCGTTCGGCTGCGCCAGGATCGCGCGGTAGCGTGTCACCACGTGCAGCAGGTTGAGCAACTGGCGCTTGTACTCGTGGATGCGCTTGACCTGCACATCGAACAGGCTGGCCGGGTTCACCGTGATGCCGGTGCTGCGGTGGACCAGCGCCGCCAGCCGCTGCTTGTTGGCCGCCTTCACGCGGCGGAACTCGGCGCGGAAGCCGGCATCGTCGGCGTGCGGCATCAGGCCGCGCAGCAGGTCCAGGTTGCGGTGCCAGGCCGTGCCCAGGCGGCTGTCGATCAGCTGCGCCAGGCCGGGGTTGGCCTGGGTCAGCCAGCGGCGGGGTGTCACGCCGTTGGTCATGTTGGTGAAGCGGTCGGGCCACAGCGCGGCGAAGTCCGCGAAGATCGTTTCCACCAGCAGGTCGCTGTGCAGCTTGCTGACGCCATTGACCTGGTGGCTGCCGACGATGGACAGGTTGGCCATGCGCACCCGGCGCTCGCCGCCGTGGCCGCCTTCGTCGATCAGGCTCAGCCGGCGCTGGAAGTCCATGTCGCCCGGCTTGAGCGCCTGCGCCTGCACCAGGAACTCATGGTTGATGCGGAAGATGATCTCCAGGTGCCGCGGCAGCACCTGCTGCATCAGCGCCACCGGCCAGGTCTCCAGCGCCTCGGGCATCAGCGTGTGGTTGGTGTAGCTGAAGGTCTTCGTCGTGATGGCCCAGGCCGCCGCCCAGGTGAAGCCGTGCTCGTCGACCAGCAGGCGCATCAGTTCGGCCACGCCGATGGCCGGATGCGTGTCGTTCAGGTGGATCGCCACCTTGTCGGCCAGGTTGGCCAGGCTGCCGTGTTCGCTCAGGTGGCGGGCCAGGATGTCCTGGATCGACGCACTGGTGAAGAAGTATTCCTGCCGCAGCCGCAGCTCGCGCCCGGCGGGCGTGCTGTCGTTGGGGTACAGCACCCAGCTGATGTTCTCGAACTGGTTCTTGAACTCTGCCGCCCGGGCGTAGTCGCCCGAGTTGAAGGCGTGCAGGTCGATGTGGGCCGGCGCTGCGGCCTTCCACAGCCGCAGCGTGCTGACACGCTCGGTGCCGTGGCCGGGGATCACGTGGTCGTAGGCCTTGGCCGAGACCTCGCCGGCGTGGCGCCACACCGGCACCGAATCGGGGCTTTCGGCGCGCTCGACCCAGCCGCCGAAGCGCACCGGGTAGTGCACGCCGGGGCGCGGAAATTCCCAGGGCGTGCCGTCTTCCAGCCAGGGGTCCGGGTGCTCGACCTGGCGTCCGCCCTGGATGCTCTGCGCGAACATGCCGAACTCGTAGCGGATGCCGTAGCCGTAGCTGGGCAGGCCGACGCTGGCCATGCTGTCGAGGAAGCAGGCGGCCAGGCGCCCCAGGCCGCCGTTGCCCAGGGCGGCGTCGGGCTCATGCGCCTGGATGTCCTCCAGCGTGCGGGCGTGGTGGCCCACGCTGCCGGCGGCGGCGCTGTCCAGGTCCAGCGCAGCCAGGGCATTGCCCAGGCTGCGGCCGATCAGGAACTCCATCGACAGGTAATACACCCGGCGCGCCTTGGCAGCGCGGTCGGCCATGTCGCCGGCCACCCAGCGCCGCGCCAGTTCGGCCCGTGCCACCAGGGCCACCGCATTCATCAGGTCACGCGTGCTGGCCTCGGCGGGGGCCACGCCCACGCTGTGCAGCAGATGGCGCTCGACGCGCGCGGCCAGGGAGTCAGGGGCGGAACCGGGGGGCTGGGCGGAGGGCTGGGCGGTGCTCATGGGCGTCCTGTGCGTGGGGCAGGTTGGGGAGCCGCCCGGTGCGTCTGGCTGTTGCCGGCACGCGGGCGGGTCCTGTGCAAGTGGGCTGCATTATTCATGCCTTGCCCCTCTGAAAACCCGTTCCCGGCATGGCACCATCCATCTTGTAACCACGTTGTCGCTGCCACCCGCGGCCCGTGGTGCGACTGTGGCAGCAGGAGACAAACCACCATGGCCAACACCAATCTCGCCTCGAACCTCGACTTGCCCAAGCGCGCCGTTGCCCTGGTGCTGGCCGGCGGCCGCGGAAGCCGCCTGAAGCAGCTGACCGACAGCCGCGCCAAGCCCGCCGTGTACTTCGGCGGCAAGTTCCGCATCGTCGATTTCGCGCTCAGCAACTGCCTGAACTCGGGCATCCGCCGCATCGGCGTCATCACCCAGTACAAGAGCCACAGCCTGCTGCGCCACCTGCAGCGCGGCTGGGCCTTCCTGAAGACCGAGATGAACGAGTTCGTCGACCTGATGCCGGCGCAGCAGCGGGTGGACGAGGAGAGCTGGTACCGCGGCACCGCCGACGCCGTCTACCAGAACCAGGACATCCTGGCCTCGTACGGCGCCGACTACATCGTGGTGCTGGCCGGCGACCACATCTACAAGATGAACTACGCCCTGATGCTGGCCGACCATGTGGAGCAGGGCCACGACTGCACCGTGGGCTGCCTCGAGGTGCCGCGCAGCGAGGCCCATGCCTTCGGCGTGATGGCGGTCGACGAGCGCCGCAAGATCCTCGAGTTCGTCGAGAAGCCGCCCGAGCCGCCGGCCATGCCCGGCAAGCCCGACCGCAGCCTGGCCAGCATGGGCATCTACATCTTCAACGCCCGCTACCTCTACAAGGAGCTGGAGCGCGACCTGGCCGACCCGAACAGCAGCCACGACTTCGGCAAGGACATCATCCCCGCCGCGGTGCGCAACGGCCGCGCGGTGGCGCACCCGTTCGAGCTCAGCTGTGTCGGTGCCAAGCCCGGCCTGCAGCCCTACTGGCGCGACGTCGGCACCATCGACGCCTACTGGGACGCCAACATCGACCTGACCGCCACCGACCCCGAGCTGAACCTGTACGACACCCGCTGGCCGATCTGGACCTACCAGGCCCAGCTGCCGCCGGCCAAGTTCGTGCACAACCAGCCCGACCGGCGCGGCATGGCGGTCGAATCGATGGTCTCGGGCGGCTGCATCGTCTCGGGATCGGTGTTCCGCTCGGTGCTGTTCTCCAGCGTCAGGGTGCACAGCCATTCCAGCGTCAACTGGAGCGTGCTGCTGCCTGAATCGCAGGTGGGCCGCGGCGCCCGGCTGACCAAGGTGGTGCTGGATCGCGGCGTGCACATCCCGGACGGCATGGTGATCGGCGAAGACGCCGCCGAGGACAGCCGGCGCTTCCACCGCAGCGAGAACGGCGTCACCCTGGTCACGCGCAGCATGCTGCGCAAGCTGGAGCTGGGTCTCGAATGAGCAGCGGGCCGAGCGCCGGGCCGCTCCCAAGCCGGCCCGCCATCCCCTCGGGGGATCGACCGATGTACCCATCGGGCGAGGGGCAAGCATGAAGGTGTTGCACGTCGCCGCGGAGGTCTATCCGCTGGTGAAGACCGGCGGCCTGGCCGACGTCACCGCCGCCCTGCCGCCGGCGCTGGCCGCCGCCGGCGCCGACGTGCGCCTGCTGCTGCCCGGCCTGCCGGCCATCCTGGATGCCGTGCAGTCGGCCCGCACCGTCATCGACATCGGCGCCTGCTTCGGCGCGCTGCGGGTGCGCCTGCTGCTGGCGCGCATGCCGGGCACGCAGCTGCCGGTCTACGTGATCGACGCGCCGCACCTGTACCGCCGCCCCGGCGGCCCCTACCAGGCGCCCGACGGCCAGGAATGGCCTGACAACCTGCAGCGCTTCGCCCTGCTGGGCTGGGTGGCGGCCCACATCGCGGCCGACGACGCCGACCCGTCCTGGGTGCCCGACGTGGTGCATGCCCACGACTGGCACGCCGCCATGACCTGCGCCTACATGGCCGACCATCCGGCCACGCAGGCCGCGTCGGTCTACACGGTGCACAACCTGGCCTTCCAGGGGCTCTTCGTGCACCACGACTGGGCCCTGCTGGGGCTGAGTTCCCGCTACATGTCACCGGCCGGGCTGGAATACCACGGCCAGCTGTCGTTCATGAAGGCGGGCCTGAAGTTCGCCGACAAGCTCACCACGGTCAGCCCCAGCTACGCCCGCGAGATCGCCACGCACGAGTTCGGCTGCGGGCTGGACGGCGTGATCCGCAGCCGCGGCGCCGACGTCAGCGGCATCGTCAACGGCATCGACGAGGCGGTGTGGAGCCCCGCGGCCGACGCCGCCATCGCCCGCCGCTACGACCGTGCCCAACTGGCCGGCAAGACGGCCTGCCGCGCTGCGCTGCAGACTCTGCTGGGCCTGCAGCCCGACCCCGATGCGCTGCTGCTCACCGTCGTCAGCCGCCTGACCGCGCAGAAGGGGCTGGACCTGGTGCTGGCCGCGCTGCCGGCCCTGGTCGCGGCGGGCGTGCAGTTCGCGGTGCAGGGCACGGGCGACACCGCGCTGGAAGCCGCCTTCCGCATGGCCTCGCAGGCGCACCCGGGCCGGGTGGCGGTGCACATCGGCTACGACGAGAACCGCGCCCATCAACTCGTGGCCGGTGCTGACGTGATCGCCGTGCCCTCGCGCTTCGAGCCCTGCGGCCTGACCCAGCTCTACGGCCTGCGCTACGGCACGCCGCCGGTGGTGCGCCGCGTCGGCGGCCTGGCAGACACCGTGGCCGACGGTGACCCCGCCACGCAGACCGGCTTCGTCTTCGACGCTGCCACCCCCGGCGCCTTCGATGCTGCCGTGCGTCGCGCCCTGGCGCTGAAGGCCGATGGCACGGCCTGGCAAGCGCTGATGCGCCGCGGCATGGCGCAGGACCTGTCCTGGGCCGGCCCGGCCCGCGACTACCTGGCGCTGTATGCCCAGGCGATCCGGTCGCGGGCCGAGGCGCCGCGGGGCGTGCTGGGCTGAGCCAAAGAAA
>CALMIF010000009.1 GCA_937864045.1 uncultured Aquabacterium sp.
GAGATCGCCTGCGTCATGATCGAGCCGATCGCCGGCAACATGAATTTCGTGCGGGCGCAGGTGCCGTTCGTTGCGCGCATCGCCGAGCTCTGCCAGCAGCACGGCGCGCTGTTCGTGTTCGACGAGGTGATGACGGGCTTCCGGGTCGCACTGGGCGGCGCGCAGAGCGTCTACGCCAGGCTGATCCCCGGCTTCGCGCCCGACATCAGCGTGTTCGGCAAGGTCATCGGCGGCGGCATGCCGCTGGCGGCCTTCGGCACCAGCCGCAAGATCATGCAGCAGCTCGCGCCGCTGGGCCCGGTCTACCAGGCCGGCACGCTGAGCGGCAACCCGGTGGCCACCGCCTGCGGCCTGGCCACGCTGAAGGAGATCAGCAAGCCCGGCTTCTACGAATCCCTCGGCGCGAAGACGCAGGCCCTGGTGGCCGGCCTCACCGGCGCCGCCCAGGACGCCGGCATTCCCTTCGTCGGTGACAGCGAAGGCGGCATGTTCGGCTTCTTCTTCGCCGCTGAACTGCCGCAGAGCTACGGCCCGGTGATGGCCACCGACAAGGAGCGCTTCAACCGCTTCTTCCACGGCATGCTGGACCGCGGCGTGTACCTGGCGCCGGCGCTGTACGAGGCCGGCTTCGTCAGCGCCGCGCACACGGATGCCGACATCGCCGCCACCGTCGCCGCCGCCCGCGAAGCATTGCGCGCCGCATGATCAAGCCGACCACGGTGCTCGGCCAGCCGGCGATGTGGCTGCGCGCGCCGGATGGTGCCGAAGTCACCGTGCTGCTGCAGGGGGGGCAGATCGTCAGCTGGATTCCGGCCGGCGACCAGGAGCGCCTCTACCTGTCGCCCACGGCGGTGGCCGGCCCGGGCAACGCGGTGCGCGGCGGCATTCCGGTGTGCTTTCCGCAGTTCTCCAAGCGCGGACCGCTGGGTGCGCACGGCTTTGCGCGCCAGCAGGTGTGGGACTGGGTGGAAGGCGCGCAGCGTGGCGATGTGGTCGTCGGCGTGCTGCGGCTGTGCGACAACGCACAGACCCGCGCCCTGTGGCCGCATGCCTTCGAGGCCGAGCTCAGCTTCGCCTTCAGCGGCCTGCAGCTCGACGTGGAACTGGCGGTGACCAACACCGGCGAGACGGCTTTCGACTTCTGCGCCGCGCTGCACACCTACCTGGCCGTCGACGACGTGCGCCGCGCCCGCCTGGGAGGCCTGTACGGCGTGCGCTACACCGACACCACCAACGGCCGTGAGCAGCACCAGGAGCTCGACCCCTTCACCTTCGTCGGCGAGATCGACCGCATCTACTGGGACGCCGCCGGCCCGCTGACCCTGGCCACCTTCGCCGGCCGCACGACCATCAGCCGCGAAGGCTTCGACGACGTGGTGGTCTGGAACCCCGGCCCGGAGCGCGCCGCCGCCCTGCCCGACCTGCCCGACGACGACTGGCTGCAGTTCCTGTGCGTGGAGGCGGCGCAGATCGGCCAGCCGGTGACGCTGGCGCCAGGCCAGGACTGGGTGGCGCGCCAGGGCTTCGAGGTTTGAATCAGGCCGGGGCGGACCGCAGCCCGTAGGCCTTGCCGTCCAGCCACAGGTACTCGGTGCGCAGCACGGCGTCGCCCTTCTCGTCGGTGAAGGTGAAGCCCAGCACAGCGACCTGGGCACCAGCCTTGATCTCCGGCACGGACCAGGCCTGCATGCGCGTCAGCGGCGCCAGCTCGATCGTCCACACCCGGTCGCGGCGCTTGGGCAGTTGCGCGGCAGCCAGCAGCGCCTTGCCGTCCACCGGCGTCGATTGCGCCGGCACCGCGCGGCCGGCCAGGTCGGCGGGCAGCCTGGGGTCGGCCGGCAACTCCAGCTTCAGCTCGGCATGCGGGTTGCGCCAGGCCACCTGGGTGGCGCGGCCTTCCAGCCACAGCGGGCGGTTCTGGTCGAAGCTGCTCCAGCCATGGTGGGCCTGGACAGCCAGCGGTGCGGCGGCGCTGGCCAGCAGCAGGGTTCGGCGTCGGATCATCGGTGGTGCTCCTGTCGGCAGCCGTCAAACATAGGCGATGAACCGGCCGCAGGCCACCACCACCAGCCACAGCCCCAGCGACAGCAGGGCCTGGACCTTGGCGACGGCATCACCGCGCTGCAGGCTGCCGCGGCCATGGAACCACGCCGCGTTGCAGCCGGCGAGCATCACCAGCCCCATCTTCAAGGTGAACACCCGGTTGGCCAGCAGCTCCATGGGCTGGCTGGCGAACATCAGCAGCCCGGTCAGCGCCGCCAGGCCGAAGCCGGCGAGCACCAGCGCCAGCGCGGCGCGGGCCAGTGGCTGCAGCGGCAGCGCCGGGGCCAGGCCCAGCACGCGCAGCTCCAGCAGCACCAGGTTGCCCAGCAGCAGCGCGATGCCGACCACATGCACCACCTCCAGCGCCGGATAGGCCCAGGGATGGGCGGTGATCCAGGTGAACATGGCCCGATTGTCGGGGGGCCGTCGCCCGGTGCGCAGTCCGGCGGCGCCAGGGCCGACTCCTAGAATCCCGCCCCATGCACATCCACATCCTGGGCATCTGCGGCACCTTCATGGGTGGCCTGGCTGCCATCGCCCGCGAGGCCGGGCACCGCGTCACCGGCTGCGACGCCAACGTCTACCCGCCGATGAGCGACCAGCTGC
>CALMIF010000010.1 GCA_937864045.1 uncultured Aquabacterium sp.
CGTGCACGGCAAAGCCGACGGCCGGCACGGTGTGCAGGGCCGGCAGCACCTCGATGCGCCGCTGGCCGAACTGCAGCACATCGCCCGTCTCGAAGGGCTGCAGCCGCAGGATAGGCTGCTGGCGCGTGGGCAGGCGGGTGAAGTCAGGCCAGATCGCGCCGTTGAAGATGTGGGTGCGCAGCGCCTCCAGCGTGGCGGGCAGGCCGTGCACGGTGATCGGCGGGCGGTCGCTGCCACGGCGGCGCATCACGCTGTCGGCCAGCAGGGGCACGCCCAGCACATGGTCGAGGTGCGAGTGGCTCAGCAGCACATGGTCGATGCGGGCCAGCGCGTCCAGCGTCAGGTCGCCGACGCCGGTGCCGGCATCGATCAGCAGGTCGTCGTCCAGCAGGAAGGCCGTGGTGCGGCAGCCGGAAGCGATGGAGCCGGAGCAGCCGAGGACGCGGATGGACATGAATCGGGTGGCGGCGGCGGGGCCGGCCTGGGCGGTTGCGGGCACAGGCCGATGCCGCGGTTCACCACGGCCGGAGCACTGTCACGAAACCGCATGGTGCAGGGCGGGCCGCGGGCTGGCAAGACAGCGCGCTGGGATTTCGGCACGGGCGTGCGCTGGCCGGATGAGCCGCAGCGGGTGCGACGTGAAGTCGATCACGGGCCCCGCACGGACCCGGGCCCGGCGGCGTTCAGCCGTGCAGGAACTGCATCTGGGTGCCGGCCAGCTCGATCAGGTCGCCGTTGGACAGCGGCGCGGTGTCGGTGACTAGGGCCACGCCGTTGATGCTGGGCCGCATCGCGCCCTCGACATGGGCCAGCACGTAGCCGGTCGGCCGCTTGGTGATCGAGGCCACCTGCACGCCGGGCTTGCCCACGGTGGTGACGACCTTGGTCAGCGTGACCGACTTGCCGGCCGCCGCACCGCTGAGCACCTTGATCGATGCCGCCTGCGCCATCGCACCCTGGCCCTGCTGGCCCAGGGCCGCGGCCATGTTGGGCATCGGCGCAGTGTGGTTGTACGGCGTGTGCGGCACGCCGGTGGACATGCCGACGCCGGACGCACCGGGCCGCACAACCATGGTCTTTTCGTAGTCGGTGCCTTCTTCGACCAGGTACTTGATCTTGTACTTGCCGATCTCCACCGTGTCGTTGTGGGCCAGCATCTGCTTCTTGATCGCCTTGCCGTTGATGTAGGTGCCGTTGGTGCTGTTGAGGTCCTCGATGAAGACGTCGTTGCCCAGCATCTGCAGCACGGCATGCTCGCCACTGACGGCGAGGTTGTCGATCACGATGTCGTTGTACGGGCGCCTGCCGAGCGTGGTCTTGTCCTTGGTGATCTGCACATCCTTGATCACCACACCGTCGAGAGAGACCACCAGCTTGCCCATGCTTGCCCTTCTTGTGTGTCTGTACCTGATCGACCAGCGCCAGCCCGGGAAGCCGCGCCGCGTGGCGCAGGCCGTTTTGCAGGATTCAGCGCCCGAACTTCCACCAAGGTCGCGCGGCCCCCGTCGGGCCTCCTGCCACGCGGACGAGAATGACCGCGATGTTATCCTTTCCGCCTGCCTCGTTGGCAGCAGCGATCAGGGCCTGGCCGGCAGAGGGCAAGGTGTCATGCGTCTGCAGCAGCCGCGCGATCATCGCGTCGTCGAGCATGTCGGACAGGCCGTCCGAGCACAGCAGGTAGACATCACCCGGCTGCACTTCGTGCAGGTGCGTCTCCAACAGCACCGTGTCCTCGACGCCGACGGCGCGCGTCACCAGGTTCTTGTTGGCCGAGAAGGCCGCCTGTTCGGGCGTGATCAGGCCGGCGTCGATCTGCTCCTGCAGCAGCGAGTGGTCGCGCGTGATCTGCGCCAGCGTACCGGCGCGCCAGCGGTAGCCTCGCGAGTCACCCACATGGCCGAGCCGCAGCTGGTTGTCGCGGAACACGGCCACGACCAGCGTGGTGCCCATGCCGGCGTACTGCGGATTGGCATTGGCAGCGTTGAAGATGGCGCGGTTGGCGTTGTCCACGCAGATGTCCATCGCCCGCCGCACCTCGACATCGCTGGCGCGGCTGGCGGCTTCGGCCAGCCAGCGGCCCAGTTCGGTCTTGATGAACGAGGTGGCCATGCTGCTGGCCACCTCGCCGGCGTTGTAGCCGCCCATGCCGTCGGCCAGCACGGCCAGGGCATTGGCCTCGTCGACCGCCACCGAGTCCTCGTTGTTGGTGCGCGCCCGGCCGGTGTCCACGGCATGGTAGAACTCGAACGTCATGCTGGGCGCGGCGTGGCTGTCGTCGGAAGTGGGCAAGCGGTCGGGTGATTGTGCCTTGGAACCCATGGGTGGCGCCCCGTGAAACAGGGCGTACACCTCAATGGTGGGCTGCGGCTCCAGGCCCGATCAGCCGCCCCATCAACGCCGCCAGCGCTGCGACCTGGCCTGCCCAGGCCTCCAGGTGCGCGGGGCGCTGCTGCGGCTGGCGCGCCAGCAACTGCTCGATGGCCGCGACAGCGGGGGCGGGCAGGTCGGGCCTCAGCGCGCGCAGTTCGACCGGACGCTCGTGGGCGGTGGCCTTGAGCAGCGCACCCAGGGTGTCCGCCTCGTGCGGCCGGCGGCCGGTCAGCAACTCGAACAAGGTGACGCCGAGGGCATAGGCGTCGCTTGCCGGGCTGGCCGGCTCGCCGGCCAGGAGTTCAGGCGCCATGTAGGCCGGTGTGCCGAGCGACAGGCCGGTGCGGGTGCGCTCGGCTTCGTCGTCGCGTGCCACACCGAAATCTGCCAGCTTCACCTGGCCGGCGGCCAGGTTGACGATGACATTCGCCGGCTTCAGATCCCTGTGCACGACCCCCAGGCCATGCGCATGGGCCAGGGCAGCGGCCACACGGGCGCCGATGTGCAGCACCAGGTTCTCGGGCAGGCGGCGCTGCGGCTGGGTGTAGCGGGCCAGGTCGACACCCCGCACCCGCTCCATCGCCAGCCAAGCCTGCTGACCCTGCAGGCCGGCGCCCAGCACCGCGACGATGTCCGGATGCGCCAGGCGCCGGGACAGGTCGGCCTCGCGCTGCAGACGTACCAGCCATTCGGCGCGCTGGGCGGCACCCAGGTCACCCGGCAGGTGGATCAGCTTCAGCGCCACCGTGCCGCCCGTGCGCAGGTCCACGGCCTCATGCACGCGGCTGCCACCACCCGTGCCCAGCAGGGCACCGACGCGGTAGCGGTCGTGCACCAGCACCTCGCCGGCGACGACGGGCTGCGCCAGCGGCTGTGGCACGGTGCGCTTGGACAGGAACCATGACATGCGCGCCTCCTTGATCGTCCGCCCCCGAAACCGGGAAGACCTGTCTGCGCAGGCCGTCCCGGCACCTTATCACCGACCTGCCGGAGGCAGGCTCGGCCTTGGCGGCTCAGCCTGCCACGGGCAGCGGCTTCCGCCGCCGCAACAGCAGGCCCAGGGCCAGGACCAGCAGTGCCCCTGCGACACCGGCACCGTGTCGCACGGCGGCGATGGCCTCGCCCGGGCCGGCCTGGGGGATGAAGCTGGCCAGGGCAGGGTCACCCACGGCCATCGTGCCGGCGATCCAGCCCAGCAGCATGCCACCGACGGTGATCACGACAGGGAAGCGGTCCATCAACCGGATCACGAACTGGCTGCCCCAGACGATGATCGGGATGCTGACGAGCAGGCCGAAGATCACCAGCGGCATCTTGTGGTCGCCGCCGGCGCTCTCGGCAGCACCCGCGATGGCGATGACGTTGTCCACGCTCATCACCAGGTCGGCCACGATCACCGTGCGCACGGCAGCCCACAACCGATCGGCGCCCTGCACCTCGCCATGGCCACCGTCGTCTCCGGGCGCCAACAGCTTGACGCCGATCCACACCAGCAGCAAGGCGCCGACGAGCTTCAGGTAGGGAATGGCGAGCAGCGTGAGCGCAAAGAAGATCAGCACCACGCGCAGCACGATGGCACCGACGGTGCCCCACAGGATGCCCTGCGTGCGCTGCGCCGGCGGCAGCTTGCGGCAGGCCAGCGCGATGACGACGGCGTTGTCGCCGCCGAGCAGGATGTCGATCATGATGATCTGACCGACGGCGATCCAGAGTTGGGTGTCGAGGAGGAAGTCCATGCAACGGTCCTTTCGGGGACGGGAGAGGCTGCTGCCCTGCTGCCTCGACCGAAAGTGGCATGGTCTTGCGGACCTCTGCATGCGCCTTCAAGCCGGGCCGCCGGGCGGCCGGGTTCGAAGGTCTTGCGCCATCGGTGCTGCTGCACCGACCACCACGCCGGGGAGGTTGGGCCTCCCGGATTGACGACGTGACGAACCGCGCGGCCTGGCCGCACGGCGGAGCTACTCCCCTTCGTGGGGATCGGTGGGGTATGGTGATGCTGGTGTGTCGGCGGTCCTGCGGGAGATCAAAGGAGTGACGGTGAATCGGTGAACGGTCAGGCGGCCAGCGCCTCGCGCTGCTGCTTGCGGCGCTTGTTGAGGTAGAAGCCAGTCGCCACGACCAGCGCGGCACCCAGCGCGCCGGCGGCCTGCACCACCAGGTGGGGCACCGCGCCGACGCGCTCGGCGACGGCAGGATCGGTCAGCATCATCTCGCCGGCCAGGAAGCCGAGCAAGCCCGCGCCAGCGGTGATGATGATCGGGATGCGCTCCATCACCTTCATCAGCATCGTGCTGCCGAAGATGATCAGCGGAATGCTGATCGCGAGGCCCACGACGAGCAGCACGTTGTCGCCCTTGGCGGCCGCAGCGACGGCAAGCACGTTGTCCAGGCTCATCACCAGGTCTGCCACCAGGATGGTGCGGATCGCCGACATCATGCCGCCGGACTCGCTGCCGAT
This sequence comes from uncultured Aquabacterium sp., assembly GCA_937864045.1. GTDB lineage: Bacteria > Pseudomonadota > Gammaproteobacteria > Burkholderiales > Burkholderiaceae_C > Pseudaquabacterium. Next base: position 4,829 of record CALMIF010000010.1, read on the forward strand.
GTCGCCCTCTTCCTCCCCTTCGTTGAGCAGGTCGACGCCGATGTACAGCAGCGCCAGGCCACCGATGATCTTCAGAAAGGGCAGGCGCAGCAATTGTGCGGCGATGATGGTCAGCACGATCCGCATCATGATCGCGGCGCCGCTGCCCCAGATCACCGCCTTCTTCTGCTGGTGCGGCGGCAGCGAGCGGGCGGCCATCGCAATCACCACGGCGTTGTCGCCCGAGAGCAGCACATTGGCGATGATGATCGAGCCCAGGGCAGCCCAGATGGCGGGTGAGGTGAGGTCCATCGGTGTCTCCAGAATGAGGAACGCCAGGGCAGGGGCCCTGGCGTGTGCCTTGCGGAAGTTTAGGCAAGCCCGGCCGACGCTGCGTTCGTGAAACTACGAACCCAGCCGGCCGGCCTCAGAGCAGGCCCTTGAGCAGGCGGCCCATCTCGCTGGGGTTGCGGGTGATGGTGAAGCCGCACTCTTCCATGATGGCCAGCTTGGCGTCGGCCGTGTCGGCGCCGCCGCTGATCAGCGCACCGGCATGGCCCATGCGCTTGCCCGGGGGCGCGGTGACGCCGGCGATGAAGCCCACGATCGGCTTCTTCATGTTCGCCTTGCACCAGCGCGCGGCCTCGGCCTCGTCCGGCCCGCCGATCTCGCCGATCATGATCACCGCATCGGTGTCCGGGTCGTCGTTGAAGGCCTTCATCACGTCGATGTGCTTCAGGCCGTTGATCGGGTCGCCGCCGATGCCCACCGCCGAAGATTGGCCCAGGCCGATCTCGGTGAGCTGCGCCACCGCCTCATAGGTCAGCGTGCCGCTGCGGCTGACCACGCCGATGCGGCCCTTGCGGTGGATGTGGCCCGGCATGATGCCGATCTTGATCTCGTCCGGCGTGATCAGGCCCGGGCAGTTCGGGCCCAGCAGCAGCGTCTTCTTGCCACCGGCCGCTTCCTTGGCCTTCATCTTGTTCCTGACCTCGAGCATGTCCCGAACGGGAATGCCCTCGGTGATGCAGATCGCCAGGTCCAGGTCGGCTTCCACCGCTTCCCAGATCGCCGCGGCGGCGCCCGCCGGCGGCACGTAGATCACGCTGACCGTCGCGCCGGTCTGGCCGGCGGCTTCCTTCACGCTGGCGTAGATCGGGATGTCGCTGAACTTCTCGCCCGCCTTCTTCGGGTTCACGCCCGCGACGAAGGCGTTCTTCCCGTTCGCATAGGCCTGGCAGCCCAGCGTGTGGAACTGCCCGGTCTTGCCGGTGATGCCCTGGGTGATGACCTTGGTGTCTTTGTTGATCAGGATGCTCATGTTGGCCCCTCGTTCGCGGAGTACCGCTCCCGGTCCCCCGAGGGGACGGCGCGCCCGCTTGGGGCGGCCCGGCGCCGGGCGCGCCTCCGCTTCGATTGATGAATGTGGTTACGCGACGGCTGCGACGATCTTGGTGGCGGCTTCGGCCATCGTGTCGGCCGCGATGATCGGCAGGCCGCTGTCGCCCAGCATCTTCTTGCCCAGGTCCTCGTTCGTGCCCTTCATGCGCACCACCAGCGGCACCGACAGGTTCACCGCCTTGCACGCCGTGATCACGCCCTCGGCGATGGTGTCGCACTTCATGATGCCGCCGAAGATGTTCACCAGGATGCCCTTGACCTCCGGGTTCTTCAGCATGATCTTGAACGCCTCGGTCACCTTCTCCGCCGTGGCACCACCGCCCACGTCCAGGAAGTTCGCCGGGCTGCCGCCGAACAGCTTGATGGTGTCCATCGTCGCCATCGCCAGGCCCGCGCCGTTGACGAGACACCCGATGTTGCCGTCCAGGCTGATGTAGGCGAGGTCGAACTTGCTGGCCTCGACCTCCGCCGGGTCTTCCTCGTCCAGGTCGCGGTAGGCCACGATCTCGGGGTGGCGGAACAGCGCGTTGCTGTCGAAGTTGAACTTCGCGTCCA
>CALMIF010000011.1 GCA_937864045.1 uncultured Aquabacterium sp.
CCTACATGAAGAGCACCGGCCTGGGCGACACCGCCTACTTCGGCCCGGAACCCGAGTTCTTCGTGTTCGACAGCATCCGCTGGGGCAACGACATGTCCGGCTGCTTTTACAAGATCGAAGCGGAAGAGGCGGCCTGGAACACCGGCAAGGAATACGAGCACGGCAACAACGGCTTCCGCCCCACCGTCAAGGGCGGCTACTTCCCCGTGCCGCCGGTCGACAGCGGCCAGGACCTGCGCTCGGAGATGTGCCTGATCCTCGAGAGCCTGGGCATTCCGGTCGAAGTGCACCACCACGAGGTGGCCAACGCCGGCCAGATGGAGATCGGCACCAAGTTCAGCACGCTGATCCAGCGCGCCGACTGGGTGCAACTGCAGAAGTACGTGATCCACAACGTGGCCGCCGCCTACGGCAAGACCGCCACCTTCATGCCCAAGCCCATCGTCGGCGACAACGGCAGCGGCATGCATGTGCACCAGTCGGTCTGGAAGGATGGCAAGAACCTGTTCGCCGGTGACGGCTACGCCGGCCTGAGCGACTTCGCCCTGTACTACATCGGCGGCATCATCAAGCACGCCCGTGCGCTGAACGCCATCACCAACCCCGGCACCAACAGCTACAAGCGCCTGGTGCCCGGCTTCGAGGCGCCGGTCAAGCTGGCCTACTCCGCGAAGAACCGCTCGGCGTCGATCCGCATCCCGTACGTGGCCAACCCCAAGGGCCGCCGCGTCGAGGCGCGCTTCCCCGATCCCCTGATGAACCCGTACCTGGGCTTCGCCGCGCTGCTGATGGCGGGCCTGGACGGCGTGGAGAACAAGATCCACCCGGGCGAGGCCGCCAGCAAGGACCTGTACCACCTGCCGCCGGAAGAAGACGCGAAGATCCCGACCGTCTGCGCCAGCCTCGAACAGGCGCTGGAGTACCTGGACAAGGGCCGTGGCTTCCTGACGAAGGGCGGTGTCTTCACCGACGCCTACCTGGACGCCTACATCGACCTGAAGATGCAGGAAGTCACCCGCTTCCGCATGGCCACGCACCCGGTCGAATTCGACATGTACTACACCCTGTGATGGCCGGCGTGGCCCCGTGCCACGCGTTGCCAGGCAGTGGGGAAGGGCGGCGCGAGCCGCCCTTTTTCATGGCCGTCCCTGGGCCACAATGCCCGGTGTCGCGGCGCACCGCCGCTGTCCAGACCTGCCGATGACGCGTGCCCTGACGTTCCTGCTGTTCGCCGCCGCCACCGTGGGCCCGGCAGTGCCCGTGGCCCTGGCGCAGGCCCCCGCGCCGGTGTACCGCTGCCCCGGCCCGCCGGTGCTCTACACCGACGCCCTCAGCCCCGAGGAAGCCCGCGACCGCGGCTGCCGCACGATCGAAGGCGCGCCGATCACCATCGTGCAGACCGTCCGGCCGCGGCCGGCCGCATCGGCGCCGGCCAGTGCGCCACCGGCGCCCGGTCTGCGCAGCAGCGATGCCAAGGTCGACCCGGCTGCCCAGCGCCAGCGCGACAGCGACGCCCGCCGCATCCTGGAGGTCGAGCTGCGGCGCGAGGAAGACCGCCTGGCCGGCCTGCGGCGCGAGTTCAACAACGGCGAGCCCGAGCGCCGCGGTGACGAGCGCAACTACCAGACCTACCTCGACCGTGTCGCGTCCATGAAGGCCGGCATCGCCCGCAGCGAGGCCGATGTCGCCGCCCTGAAGCGCGAGTTGTCCAAGCTGCCGCCCTGATGCCCCGTGTTGCCCATGCCCACCTGGCCTGACGCTCCGCGTTACGACGCCTTCGACATGCTGGCCACGATGGTGGCCGTGGTGCAGCCCGATGGCCGGCTGCTGTTCGTCAACGCCATGTTCGAGAACGTGGTCGGGCTGTCGCGGCGCACGCTGATGCGCGGCCGGCTGGGTGACTGGTTCACCGACCAGCATCCGCTGGCCGAGACGCTGGCCGCGGTGGCGCGCAACGAGATCGCCACCGGCCGCTTCGACGCGGTGATGCGGCGCGCCCCGGTGGCCGCGCAAGAGCCGCTGCCGGTGCACGTGATCCTGACCCAGACCGAACCCGGGCAGGACCGCATCGTCGTCGAGCTGCTGGAGATCGAGCAGCAGACGCGCCTGGACCGCGAGGAGCGCACCCTGGGCCAGGTGCAGGCGACCAAGGAGCTGATCCGCAACCTCGCGCACGAGATCAAGAACCCGCTGGGCGGCATCCGCGGCGCGGCGCAGCTGCTGGCGATGGAGATGCCCGGCAAGGAGCTGGCCGAGTACACCAACGTCATCATCCACGAGGCCGATCGGCTGCAGGCCCTGGTCGACCGCCTGCTGGCGCCACACCGCAAGCCGCATGTGGTCAGCGACGTCAACATCCACGAGGTGTGCGAGCGGGTGCGCTCGCTGATCCTGGCGGAATTTCCGCGCGGGCTGACGGTGCACCGCGACTACGACATCTCCATCCCCGACTTCCGCGGCGACCGCGAGCAGCTGATCCAGGCGGTTCTCAACATCGCCCACAACGCGGCCCAGGCGCTGGCCGAGCGCATCGCCGCCGGCGACGCACTGCTGGTGCTGCGCACGCGCGTGGCCCGCCAGGTGACGGTCGGCAAGCACCGCTTCAGACTGGCACTGGAATTGCATATCGAGGACAACGGATCGGGCGTGCCCGAGGACATCCGCGATCGCATCTTCTACCCGCTGGTCTCGGGGCGGGAGGGCGGTTCGGGCCTCGGGCTGACGCTGGCGCAGACCTTCGTGCAGCAACACCAGGGCACGATCGAATGCGACAGCGTTCCGGGCCGGACCGTGTTCCGCATCCTCATCCCGCTGCCCTGACCGGGCAGCCCGCCACCAGGAAAGAGACCGTCGCCGCATGAAACCCATCTGGATCGTCGACGACGACCAATCCATCCGATTCGTGCTGGAGAAGGCACTGGCGCGCGAGCAGTTCGCCACCCGCAGCTTCAGCAACCCGCGTGACGTGCTGGCCGCGCTGGACGACGATGCGCCCCAGGTGCTGGTCAGCGACATCCGCATGCCCGGCGGGTCGGGCATCGAGCTGCTGGGCAAGGTCAAGGCGCGCCTGCCCGGCCTGCCGGTCATCATCATGACCGCCTATTCCGACCTGGACTCGGCCGTCTCGGCCTTTCAGGGCGGCGCCTTCGAATACCTGCCCAAGCCCTTCGACCTGACGCGGGCGGTGGAACTGATCCGCCGCGCTGTCGACGAAAGCCTGCGCGAAGCGGTGCGCGACATCGGCAGTGCCGAGATGCCCGAAATGCTGGGCCAGGCGCCGGCGATGCAGGACGTGTTCCGCGCCATCGGCCGCCTGAGCCAGAGCAATGTCACGGTGCTGATCACCGGCGAGAGCGGCTCGGGCAAGGAGCTGGTCGCCCGCGCGCTGCACAAGCACAGCCCGCGTGGCGACACCGGCAGCAACGGACCGTTCATCGCCATCAACACCGCGGCCATCCCGAAGGACCTGCTGGAGTCCGAGCTGTTCGGCCATGAGCGCGGCGCCTTCACCGGCGCGCAGACCATGCGCCGCGGCCGCTTCGAGCAGGCCGATGGCGGCACGCTGTTCCTCGACGAGATCGGCGACATGCCGTTCGATCTGCAGACCCGCCTGCTGCGGGTGCTGAGCGACGGCCAGTTCTACCGCGTCGGCGGCCACCAGCCGCTGAAGGCCAATGTGCGGGTGATCGCAGCCACCCACCAGAACCTGGAGCAGCGGGTGCGCGAGGGCGTGTTCCGCGAGGACTTGTTCCACCGGCTGAACGTGATCCGCCTGCGCCTGCCGGCCCTTCGCGAGCGGCGCGAGGACGTGCCGGCGCTGACGCGTTTCTTCCTCGCCAAGAGCGCCAAGGAGCTGGGCGTCGACGCCAAGCGCATCACCGAGGCGGCGCTCGACCAGCTCACCGCGTTCGACTTTCCCGGCAACGTGCGCCAGCTGGAGAACATCTGCCACTGGCTGACGGTGATGGCACCGGCCCAGGTGATCGAGCCCAAGGACCTGCCACCCGAGCTGATGGGCGGCGACGCCAGCCGGCCGCTGGCGGCGCCGGCGATGGCCCCGCCTTCCGTGGCAGCGCTGGAGCCTTCCAGCCAGGCGCAGCCTGCGGCCCTGCCTGCGGCGTCCGTCGCCACGCCGGTGGCGGCCTGGTCCGTCGGCGAGGGCGCGGCCGCCGACACCTGGTTGCTGGACCTGCGGCGCGAGGCGCGGCGACTGCTCGAAGCGGGCAACCCCGAGGTCTGGGACACGCTGACGCGGCAGTTCGAGGGGCAGCTGATCCACGCGGCACTGGAGATCACGCGCGGCCGGCGCATCGAGGCGGCGCACAGGCTGGGCATCGGGCGCAACACCATCACGCGCAAGATCCAGGAACTGGGCCTGGACGACTGACCCCTGCCGGGTCCCGTCAGGCGGCACCCGGCAGGGTGGCGCCGATGGTCAGATGCGGCGCCAGCCCGACCAGGACGTGCCGTCGTCGTCCGCCTGCCCGCCGTGGTTGGCGGCCTCGTCGCGGCTGGGCAGCGTGCCTTGCAGCAGATCGTCGTAGACCGAGCGCGGCACCTCGCTGATCTCCAGGCCGCCCGGGCCAGTGGCGAACTGGCTGCGGCCGTCCAGCTGGCTGTCCAGGCCGCCCATGAAGCTGTCGGGCGATTCGGCGCGGCGCTGCGGTTGCGCGGCGCGGCTGCTGCGCGAGGCGATGGCCTTGAGCAGGCGCTGCTGCAGCACGCTGAACTGCTCGCGTTCGGCCAGGCTGTCGGCCGGCAGGCGCGAGAGCTGCTGCAGCGCCCGCTGCAGCACCCACACCGGCACTTCCATCAGCGCCAGCGACCCCTGGCGCGACAGCGAGCGTTCGACGAAGTAGAGGTGGGGCAGCACCTGGCGCAGGCTACGCTGGGCGCGCATGCGGTCACGCAGGGCGCTGTGGGCCTGGCGCAGCGCCTTGCCGCGGCCGGGTTCGGGCAGGGTGGTGGCCTCGCTGCGTTCGGCGTCGTCCGGGTTGCCGGCGCTGCGGCCCACCCGGCGCTGGGCCGACCAGCGCTGCCAGGCCTTCAGCATCCACCCCGAGCGGTGGGTCGGCTCGTCGGTCTCGAACGCCCAGACGGAGTCCGGACTGTCCTGCACACGATCGATCGATGAAGCCACCTGCCCTCCAACTGCGACGCTGGATGCGGAAAAACCCGCAATCTCCAACCGCCTTTGATGATGCCACAGCACCCTTGTGGTGCCCCGAGTCAAGTCAGGGGGGCTTGCGTCCGGTCCCTGCGGTCAGGGGGCCAGCGTCACCAGCACCGGCGCATGGTCGCTCGGGCGCTCGTTCTTGCGTGTCGGCTTGTCGATGCTGCAGCTGGTGACCGCCCCCTGCAGCGCCTGGCTGACCAGGATGTGGTCGATGCGCAGGCCCTGGTTCTTGCGGAAGGCCAGGTTGCGGTAGTCCCACCAGCTCCACTGCCGCGGCGGCTGCTCGAACAGCCGGAAGGCGTCGACCAGGCCCAGGCCGCACAGTGCCTGGAAGTGCGCCCGCTCCTCGGGCGTGCAGTGGATCTGGCCGGCCCAGGCCACCGGGTCGTGCACGTCGCGGTCGTCGGGGGTGATGTTGAAGTCGCCCATCAGCACCAGGCGCGGGTGGCGGGCCAGCTCGGCCGCCAGCCAGGTGCGCAGCGCGTCCAGCCAGGCCATCTTGTAGGCGAACTTGTCGCTGCCCGGCGCCTGGCCGTTCGGGAAGTAGGCGCCAATGACGCGCACGCCGTCGACGGTGCCGGCGATCACCCGCGCCTGCGGATCGTCGAAGCCGGCAATGTTCTTCACCACGTCGGCCGCCGGCTGGCGCGACAGCAGGGCCACGCCGTTGTAGGTCTTCTGGCCGAACCACTGGCACTGCCAGCCGGCGGCCGCCAGCTCGGCGTGCGGGAACTTGTCGTCGGTGAGCTTGGTTTCCTGCAGCACCAGCACGTCAGGCTGGTGCAGGGCCAGCCAGTCCAGCAGTTGGGGCAGGCGCACGGCCAGGGAGTTGACGTTCCAGGTGGCGAGTTTCAAGGCGGGCCTCGGTGGTTGAGCGGCGCGGCGCGGCATCGTACAGGGCCGGCCCGCGTGGGCTTCAGCCCGCGCCGGCCAGCGCCAGCAGCACGTCGCGCAGCACGGTGGCACCGCGCACCAGGTCGGCCGGCGCCGTGTGCTCACGCGGGTTGTGGCTGATGCCGGCCACGCTGGGCACGAAGACCATGGCCGCGGGGCAGATGCGTGCGAGCATCTGCGCGTCGTGGCCGGCGCCGGAGGTCATGCGGTGAGTGCGCCAGCCGCGCGCCTGGGCCCGGCCCTCGATCAGCCGCACCAGGCCGGCGTCGAAGCGCACCGGCGCAAAGCGGGCCAGGCGCTGTGCTTCGATGCTGACGCCTTGCTCGGCGGCCAGCCGCTGCACGAAGGCCGCCAGCTCGGCCTCGGCCTGCGCCAGCACGGCCTCGTCGGTGTTGCGCAGGTCCACCGTCAGCGTGGCGCGGGCGGCGATCACGTTGACCAGGTTCGGGTGCAGGGTGATGGCACCAACGGTGGCGACCTGGCTGCCGCCCAGGCGTAGCGCCAGCTCCCGCACGAAGACGGCGATGGCCGCCGCGCCGTGGCCGGCGTCGCGGCGCAGGCGCATCGGCGTGGTCCCGGCGTGGTTGGACTGGCCGGTGATGCTGAACTGCTGCCAGGAGATGCCCTGCAGGTCCTGCACCGCGCCGATCTCGATGCCCTCGGCCTCCATCACCGGGCCCTGCTCGATGTGCAGCTCGATGAAGGCGTGCGGCACGATGGCGCCGCAGGCCATGTCGCCGGCAAAGCCGATCCGGGTCAGCTCGTCGCCCAGGCGGATGCCGGCGGCGTCACGGCTGTCCAGCGCCTGCGCCAGCGGCAGGCCGCCGGCATGCACCAGCGAGCCCATCATGTCGGGCTGGAAGCGCACGCCTTCCTCGTTGGTGAAGGCCGCCACCACCATCGGCCGCCCGGTCGTGATCTGGCGGTCGTTGAGCCAGCGCACCACCTCCAGCCCGGCCAGCACGCCGTAGCTGCCGTCCAGCCGGCCGCCGGTGGCCACGGTGTCGATGTGCGAGCCGGTCATCACCGGCGCGGCATCGGTGCGGCCGGCCCGGATGCCGAAGAGGTTGCCGATCTGGTCGACGCGCACCTGCAGGCCCAACTCGCGCATCCACCGCACCAGCTGCGCACGGCCGTCGCGATCGGCATCGGTCAGCGCGATGCGGCAGACGCCACCGCCGTCGGTGGCGCCGATGGCGGCCAGCGCATCGATGCGGGCCATCAGGCGGTCTTCCGACAAGCTGTCGCGGGCCAGCCAGTCGCGCTGCGCCGCCTGCACGGCCTCGGCCGGCCGGCCGACGATGGCCGCGTACACCGCCGGCGCGGTGGCGCCTTCGCTGCTGATCAGCAGCACGCACGACTGCGTGTCCAGCCCCAGGGCCCGGCGTTCGTCCGGATGGATCGCCATCAGCGCGGCCAGCCCGGCCACGCCCGATTCACCGGCCACCAGTGGCGCGTCGCCGTGCGGCGCATCGGCCAGCAGGCGCATCGCCGCCTCGGCCTGGGCGTCGCTGACGGTCAGGAAGGCGTCGACCGACGGCTGCAGGAAGCGCCAGGCCAGGGGCGAGGTCTCGCCGCAGGCGAGGCCCGCCATCACCGAATCGGTGCTGCCGGTGGCGCGCGCCGGCCGGCCGGCGATGGCGCTTTGCAGCAGGCAGTCGGCCTGCTCGGGCTCGACGACGATCAGCCGCGGCCGGCGTGCGCCGAAGCGGTCCCAGAAGCCGCTGGCGATGCCGGCCGCCATGCCGCCCACGCCGCCTTGCAGGATGACGTGGGTCCAGGGGCAGTCCGTGCCCTCGTCCAGCCCGGCCAGCAACTCGTCGGCGATCACGCCGTAGCCCTGCATCACGTCGCGCGGCACGTCCTCGTCGCCGGTGTACGAGGTGTCGGACACCACATGCCAGCCGTTGACCTGGGCCAGGCGCGCGGCCTCGGCCACCGAGTCGTCGTAGTGGCCGCTGATGCGCACGATCTGCGCACCGAAGGCGGCGATGGCCTGCTCCCGCTCGGCGCTGACCCTGGCATGCAGCACGATCACGCAGCGCACCCCCAGGCTTTGCGCCGCCGCCGCCAGCGCCCGGCCGTGGTTGCCGTCGGTGGCGCTGATGACGACGAAGCCGGTCAGCGCGTCGGCATGGCGGCCGGCCAGCAGGTCGGCGTCGGTCCAGCCGCGGTCGGCAAAGCGGCGCTGCACCAGCTTGAGCAGCGCATTCGGCGCGCCCAGGGCCTTGAAGCTGCCCAGCGGCGAGCGCTGCGCCTCGTCCTTGATGGCCAGGCCGGCGATGCCCAGCGCCTGTGCCAGGCCGGGCAGCGACCAGACCGGCGTGGGCTGCGCCGCCAGCTGCGACCAGCTTGCCAGGCGCTGGCGGGCGGCACGCGCTTCGGCCAGGCCGAGCAGGGCGCGCAGCTCGGCGTCGTAGGGGCGGCGGTCGGCGTGGGTGTTGAGATGGAGCATCAGGCAGTCCAAGGGCAGAGGTTCACGCCGCCACCGGCAGGCGCTGGCGCACCAGCCCGGCGAACCAGCGGGCACCCAGCGGCAGCAGGGCGTCGTTGAAGTCGTAAGCCGCGTTGTGCAGCGGCACGGCGCCCGGGCTGTCACCGTCGCCATTGCCGATGAAGACGAAGGCACCGGGGATGTGCTGCAGGAAGCAGCCGAAGTCCTCCGAGGCCATCAGCGGCGGCGTGTTCGCATCCACCCGGTCGGCGCCCACCACCGCCTGTGCGGCGCGCACCGCCACCGGCACGCATTGCGGCCAGTTCACCGTGGGGGCGAACTCGTGCGTGTAGGCCACCGTGCAGCTCGCGCCATGCGCCGCGCAGATGCCTTCGCACAGCGTGCGCATGCGCGCTTCCAGCAGCGCCTGCACGGTGGGGCTGTCGCTGCGGGTGTCGCCGGTGATCACCACCGTGCCGGGGATCGCGTTGCGGATGCCGTCGGTCGTGAACCCGGTGCAGGAGACCACGGCCGACTGCCGCGGGTCGACCGAGCGGGCGACGATGGTCTGCAGCGCCAGCACGATTTCCGCGCCGATCACCAGCGGGTCGATGACCATCTGCGGTCGCGCCGCGTGGCCGCCGCGGCCAGTGATGGTGATGGTGAAGTTGTCCTCGCTCGCCATCAGCGCGCCCACCCGGGTGGCGAAGTGGCCGGCCGGCAGGCCGGGGATGTTGTGCGCGCCGTAGATCTCGTCCATCGGAAAGCGCTGCAGCAGGCCGTCGGCCAGCATTGCCGCCGCGCCGCGGCCGTGTTCCTCGGCCGGCTGGAAGACGAAGCGCACCGTGCCGTCGAAGTCGCGCCGCTGCGCCAGCAACTGGGCCGCGCCCAGCAGCATCGCCATGTGGCCGTCGTGGCCGCAGGCATGCATGCAGCCGGCGTTGGTGGACGCGTGCGTGCGGTCCGGCGCGGCCTCGCCCATCGCCAGCGCGTCCATGTCGGCGCGCAGGCCGATCACGCCCGTGCCGCTGCCCACCGTCAGGCTGGCGACGAGCCCGGTGCCGCCGATGCCGCGGTGCACGTCCAGCCCGAGCAACTGCAGCACCTGGGCCACCCGGTCGGCTGTGCGGTGCTCGTTGAAGCCGGTCTCGGGAAAGCGGTGGAAGTCATGGCGCCAGCGCACCCAGCCGGCTTCCAGCGCTGCTTCATCGGTCAGGTCCACGCCGTCGCTCCTCGGTTCGGTGCGTGGATTGTTGGTCGGGCGCGGCGAGCAAAATCACCGCCGGCAGCCCATCTCGTGCTGCGCCTGTTTCATCAAGCCCCGGATCAAGGAACAAATGCCGCAAGACCTCGACCAGACCGATTCGCCGGTGGCACTGGACGAACTCGACACCGCGCTGCTCGACCTGCTGCAGCGCGACGCCTCGCTGCCGCTGCGGGCGCTGGCCGACCGGCTGGGCACGTCGCCGGCCACCTGCCAGCGGCGCATTGCCCAGCTGCGCGCCAGCGGCGTGCTGCAGCGCCAGGTGGCCATCGTCGACCGGGCCAAGGTGGGCCGGCCGCTGACGGTGTTCGTGTCGGTGGAGCTGGCGCAGCAGAACGCCGCGCTGCTGACGCAGTTCGAGCAGCGCATGGCCGCCGAGGACGCGGTGATGGCCTGCTACGAGGTTTCGGGCGAGTTCGACTTCCTGCTGGTGGTCAGCGCCACCTCGATGGCGCAGTACCACGCGTTCACCCGCGCGGCCTTCTCCTCGAACCACAACGTGCGCAGCTTCAAGAGCACCTTCGCGATGCACTGCTCGAAGTTCGAGACGCGCATCCCGCTGCACACACCCGCGGCGGGCGCGGGGCGGTGAGCCTCAGCCCACCTTGACCTGGACGGTCTGCCGGGCGCGCACCGTGTCTTCCCACGGCCGCTTGTAGTCGAAGCGCAGCGTGTGCGCGCCGGGCCCGGCGCAGGTCAGCACGAAGCGTTGCTGCACCGCCCCGCCCACGCCCGCGCCGGCCTCGCCGAAGCCCGCGTCGGTCAGCGTGCAGCCGGGCGGCGCGGGCGGCGCCTGCCACTGCATGCCGGCGCCGGGCATGGCGTCCAGGCTGATCTGCACCGCCTGGCCGGCGCTGGCCTGCAGGATGATGGGCGGGTGGTCGATGGGTGTGGTCATGGCGCGGGCCTCCGATTCGGTGCGGGTCGGCATCTTGCCTTGCCCCGCGGCGACAGGTCGCCGCAGGCGACCAGGGGGCGCGGTGCCCCCCGACGCGGGCCGAACCCGATCCGGGTTTCCCGGTCGGGTTCGGTGCCCCCTCGGGTGGCCGCCGCCAGGCGGCCGGGGGTCGTCATGTCATTCAATTCCAGCCATTGCTCGGGGCCGTCTGCCAGCGCTGCCACAGGCCGTTGTCGGTGCCGCGCACGAAGATCTGGAAGCGGCCGTCCTTGTTGTTGGCCACGGCCGCGTCCGAGCCGATGCCGCCGCCGAACGAGCCCCAGCCGCTCCAGCCGCTGTTGGGCGCCGTCTGCCAGATGTGCCACAGCGCGTTGTCCGTGCCGCGCACGAAGACCTCGATGCGGCCGTCGGCATTGCGCCCCGCCACCGGGTTGGTGGTGATGACGCCGCCCAGGCTGGCCCAGCCGCTCCAGCCGTTGTTGGGCGCGGTCTGCCAGATGTGCCACAGCGCGTTGTCGGTGCCGCGGGCAAAGACCTCCAGCCGGCCGTCCTTGTTGTTGGTCACCGACGGGTCGCTGGTGATCACGCCGCCCAGGCTGCTCCAACTGCTCCAGCCGCCGTTCGGCGCGGTCTGCCAGACGTGGGCCAGGGCGCCGTTGGTGCCGCGCAGGAAGACCTCGATGCGGCCGTCCTTGTTGTTGCCTGCCGCCGGGTTGCCGTTGAACTGCACGCCCAGGCTGGCCCAGCTGCTCCAGCCCTGCTGGCCGCCGCGCTGCCAGATGTGCCACAGCGCGCCGTCGGTGCCGCGGGCGAAGACCTCGATGCGGCCGTCGGCGTTGCGCACCGCCACCGGGTCGCTGGTGATCACGCCGCCCAGGCCGGCCCAGCGGCTCCAGCCGCCGTTGGGCACGGTCTGCCACATGTGGTACAGCCCACCGTCGCTGCCGCGCACGAAGACCTCCAGCCGGCCGTCGGCGTTGCGCGCCACCGCCGGCGTGCTGGTGAGCACGCCGCCCAGGCTGGACCAGCCGCCGAAGCTGCCGCCGGCGCTGGTCTGCCAGATGTGCCACAGCGCGTTGTCGGTGCCGCGGGCGAAGACCTCGATGCGCCCGTCGGCGTTGCTGCCGGCCGCCGGCTCGGTGGTGATGACGCCGCCCAGCGGCTGCCAGCCGGCCTGAGGCAGCTTGATGCCGGTGGCGCCGTACATCGGGTAGAAGCTGCCGTTGAACTTCATGTCGGCATAGGCCACCTTGCCGAAGCCGCCCTGGCCCCAGGTCACGTCCCAGGAGTTCTTGATGATCCAGCACTGCTCGGGCTCGCTGTAGCCGATCACCAGCACGCAGTGGCCGCCGGCCTTGGCACCCGAGACGTGGTGGTACACGCCGGTCTTGTAGTTGAAGAAGTCCTGGAAGACGTCCAGGCACCCGGTGACCGGGCCGACGTTGGTCAGGTGGTTCTTCACCTGGGTGGCGTCGGTCAGCGCGATGCGCGTCGTCGGCTTGGTGATGCGGTTGGCGCGGTCGGGCGCCAGCTTGCACACCGGCGGGCCGGCCCAGATGTTTTTGCCCGGGAAGGCGCTGGGGTAGGGGAAGCCGGCCTCGTCGCAGATGCCGCGGCTGATCGCCTGGTCCAGGCACTGGTCGGGCCACCAGCCGCCGCAGTTGGCGCCATGCGACGAGCAGAAGTGCGAGTCGGCCTCGGACAGGTCGACCCAGCGGCCGGTCTCGATGTGGGCCATGGCCTCCATCAGCGCCGAGGTGCCGAAGGACACGCAGGAGCCGCAGCCGCCCTGGTTCTTCACCGGGGTGATGTGGTTGCCGCCCTTGTAGTTGCGCCAGTCCACCGCCGGCGCGAAGCCGGGCGCGGCGGCCAGCATGGCCGGGGCATTGGCCGCGGCGGCCAGCAGGGCCTCGGCGTCCTGGCTGGGAAAGGCACCCAGCATCGCCAGGCGGGCGGCTGGTTCCATCTTCGACACGTCGGTGTCGCCGGCCCGCCATCGGGCCTTGCTCTTGGTCAGCTGCTTGGACAGCGCGTCCAGCGTCACGGGCTTGTCGTCGCCGGCGGGGGCCGGCTTGGGCGGGGTGGTCTTGCGGGTGGCCATGGTTCACTCCTGTGGTGGGTGTGTGCCGTGCCGACCGGAGGGTCAGGCAAGCGGGCCGGGCGGCCGGAACAGTGCATGACCGGGTGGTCGAGGCTGTCGGTGTCCGTGCCGCCGGCACATTAGGCGCGGCTGTGCCGGGCGCTGCCATCCCGCAAGATGAAGTGGTGCAGGGCACGTCCCTCCACCAGTTGACCGCGGGTTGACCCGCCGGTGACGCGGGTCACAACCCGGCTGCGGCACCATCGGCCCGCAGCCTGACCGACACCACGAGGAGCCCCCGATGAGCACCTGGCGCGCACGCACCGCGACCCCCTTCACCACCGAGAAGCGGCCGGCCACCGGCAGCCGCGGCATGGTGGTCACCAACCATCCGCTGGCCTCGGCCGCCGGGGCCGAGATGCTGGCCGGCGGCGGCAACGCGGTCGACGCGGCGGTGGCCGCGCTGTTCACGCTGACCGTGGTCGAGCCGATGATGGTGGGCATCCTCGGTGGCGGCTTCGCCAACATCCGCCTGCCTGACGGAACCCAGACCATCCTGGAAGGCCAGGGCCGCTGCCCGCAGGCGGTGGGCGAGACCACCTTCACGCCCGACCCTGCCGCCGGCCCCGGCGTGCTGGATGCGGTGGGCCGGCGCAACAGCGTGGGCCGCGCCGCCGTGGCCGTGCCCGGCAACCTGATGGCCTGGTGCCAGATGCTGCAGCGCCACGGCAGCCTGTCGCTGGCCGATGTGATCGAGCCGGCGATCCGCCACGCCGAGCGCGGATTCTTCGCCACGCACTACCTGGCCGACTGCGTGACCGAATGCGCGGCCGACCTCGCACGCGATCCCGAGATCGCCCGCGTGTTCATGCCGGGCGGCGCGCCGCTGGTGGCGGGCGCCCGCGTGGTCAACGCCGCCTATGCCGACACGCTGCGCACGGTCGTGCGCGACGGGCCGGCCGCCCTGTACGCGGGGGCGCTGGGCGCGGCGCTGCCCGACGACATGGCCCGCCATGACGCGTTCCTCACCCGGGACGACCTGCGGCGCTACCGCACGCACGACCTCGAGCCGGTGCGCTGCGACTACCGCGGGTTCGAGATCATCGGCCCGCCCCCGCCCTGCTCCGGTCCGCTGCACATCGGCCAGATGCTGCGCATCCTCGAAGGCTTCGACGTCGGCGCGCTCGGCTTCGGTTCGACCGACGGGGTGCACCTGATCGCCGAAGTGCTGAAGATCGCCTTCGCCGACCGCGCCGCCGCCACCGCCGACCCCGACTTCGTGCCCGTGCCGGTGGCCCGCCTGCTGTCGCGGGACTACGCGGCCGAGCGGCGCGCGCGCATCGACCTCGCCCGCGCGCAGTCGTGGTCGCCCGGCGTCGCGCCGGCCGAAGGCGCGCACACCACGCACCTCACGGTGGCCGACCGCGACGGGCGCATCGTCAGCGCCACGCAGACGATCAACTCGCTGTTCGGCGCCCGTTACATGGTGCCGGGCACGGGCATGATCCCGAACAACTACCTGTACGTGTTCGACCCGCGCGCGGGCCGCGCCAACTCGCTGGCTCCGGGCAAACGGGTGACGTCGTCGATGGCGCCGATCATCGTGCTCGAGCAGGGACGTCCGCGCTTCGCGCTGGGCCTGCCGGGCGGACTGCGCATCTTCCCGTCGGTGCTGCAGGCCACGCTGAACCTGATCGACCATCGCATGAGCGTGCAGGAGGCCGTCGAGGCCCCCCGCGTGTGGACCCAGGGCTACGCGCTGGAGCTCGAGCCGCAGATCCCGGATGCGGTGGCGGACGCGCTGCGCGCCCGCGGCCACGACGTGCTGCGCGTGC
>CALMIF010000012.1 GCA_937864045.1 uncultured Aquabacterium sp.
TGCAGAACTGCCGCCAGTCGCCCGGCTTGGGCAGGGCGATGTGGCGGACGTGGTACTCGAGATCGAAGTTCGGGTCGTCGACCCAGTACGGGTGATCGAGCCCCATCGGCACACGCTGCAGCCGCTGGCGGAACAGCGGCGCGGTGTCGAGCCGGCCTTCGATCTGCGCCAGGATCTGCTTGAAGCGCACCACCCCGCCCGGCGCCGTGCGCTGGTCGTGGATGTGGACCAGGCTGACGTTGGCGTTGGCCTGGGTCGTGTCGGTGTACAGGAAGCCGGCGTCGTGGCCGCTGAGCTGGCGCAGGGGCATCGGCTGTCCTCGGGTGGTGCTTGCAGGCGGTGCGGGTGGGCGGATCAGGCGGCTGCGGTGTCGGCCGCAACCTCGGCGACCGGCGCCACGGCGGCGGGCTTGGCCGCGCGGCGGGTGCGCGCCGGCTTGGCGGTGGCCTTCACGGCTTTCACGGCCTTCACCGGCTTCACGGCCTTGGCCACCTTCGGCGTCTTCACCACCTCGGCAACGGCTTCAGCGGCGGCCACCGTGGCGGCACGCGTGCGGCGGGCCTGGCGCTTGGCGCCGGCGACGGTGGTCGCAGCGACATCCGCGGCCTCGGCCTTGGCGCGGCGCACCCGCTTGCCAGCGGCGCGGGCCGCACGGCGTGCGGTGCCGGCGCCGGCCACGTCGGCCAGCTTGTCGGCGCCCAGGGCCACGCGCTCGGACAGCGCCAGTGCCACCTGCGCGCCCGGCAGGCTGACGCGCACGGCGGCCTGCAGGCCGCTGGCGACGACCTTGCTGTCGACGCCGTCGGCCAGGCCGGCCACGCGCTCGACCTGGCTCACCACGCCGTCGGCACCGGCGGCGATGGCGCGGCTGGTGCGCTCGCTGACGGCGGCCAGGCCCTGGCCGGCCAGCTTGCCCAGGTTGTCGCCGGCACGGCGCAGCACGGCGGCGAAGGCCGGCACATAGGGCTCGGCACCGGCGCGGGCGGCGCGCTCGACGCTGGCGCGCATCACCGCGATCAGGCGCTCGCCGGTGTGGCGCGAGGCACCCAGGGTGCGCTCGGCGGCGTGACGGTAGTTGGCGACGGTCTGCAGGGTGACGGTGCGCAGGTTGGCGGTCATGGCGGGTCCTTGGAAGGATGTTGGAGGAAGCATCGGTGCGGTGCAGCACCGCTGGCGACAGTGTGGCCAGCAGCGCCTAGAGGGCGAAACCCAAAACCCAGGGTTCGCCCTAGGCTGTGCACTCCAATCGGCGGGACCAGGCGGC
This sequence comes from uncultured Aquabacterium sp., assembly GCA_937864045.1. Taxonomy (GTDB): domain Bacteria; phylum Pseudomonadota; class Gammaproteobacteria; order Burkholderiales; family Burkholderiaceae_C; genus Pseudaquabacterium. The sequence continues at coordinate 1,265 of CALMIF010000012.1, forward strand.
GACCGGCACACAATCGCCGCATGGCCTCCAACCCCGACGGCAGCGACGACGACCCGACCCGTGCGTTGGACGATTTCGTGCGGCGCATGCGCCCGCCGGCCCCGGCGCCAGCGCCCGACCTGAGCGAGATCGGCCGCAGCCTGCATGCGCAGCCGGCACCCGCGCCGGCGCGCGGCGGCGTGCTGCGCAGTGGCCAGCGCTGGTCGGCCGACGAGGTCGAGGACGTGCCGGTGGTCGAGCTGCCGCGCACGCCACCACCTTCCTCCACCCTGCCCACCGTCGACCTGCCTGCCATGCAGGCACCGTCTGCCGCGGACGGGGCCGCCGAGGCCGGACTGGCCGCCGCGCTGCACGGCGTGCGCGTGGCGGCGGCAGCGCAGGAGGCCGTCGACGACCGGCCGGCCTGGCAGCCCGACCCGGTGGCGCTGCAGCTGCGGCCGGCCCCACCGCCGGCGCGGCTGCTGGCGCACTGGCAGCCCGGTGCCTGGGCCTGCGCGGCGCGCACCGTCTGCCCCGGCCGCACCGAGATCGCCAACACGCCGCAGGGCCCGGTGGTGGACAGCGTGGGGCCGCAGCGCCTGCTGCTGCTGTGGACGCCGCGGGCCGACGGCGGCGCGCCCGGCCGCTGGCCGCACAGCGCCTGGCTGCTGGACGCGGCGGCCGAGCCGGCCGGCCTGGAAGCGCTGGCGCTGGTGCCCGACGACGCCCGCGTCTGGCCGCTGGCCGACACCAGCGGCGTGGACTGGGCGCTGGGCGCCGAGCTGGTGCTGCACCACACGGCCGGGCTGCGGCCGTTCCAGATCGACGGCCTGCGCGCCTTCATCGCCGCCGAGCGTGAGGCCGTGTTCGCGCGGCTGAACGACGGCTACCGCCAGGCGGCGGCCGGCGGCGCCGTGCAGCAAGCCTGAGTCAGGCCGTCAGGATCCAGCCTTCCAGCGGGTCGACATCGGCCGGCAGACCCCAGTTCGGCTGGCGCGTCGCCCAGGCCGCCTGCACCAGGCACAGCACCGCGTCCAGCGCGTCGCCGCTGGCGTCGTCGACCAGGGCCTCGCGCTGCGCCGCGCTCAGGCGGATGCGCAGGTCCAGCGCGCTGCGGCCCTGCTCCAGCGCGTCGACGATGTCCTTGCGGGCGATCAGGCGCTCGGGCGTCTGCTTGGCCCGGTCGTCGCTCTTGTAGGAGCGGCTGCCGATCAGCGCCCGCGCCAGCAGGCCGGGGTAGGCTTCCAGCGCGATGCGGGATGCATCGGCAGCGCAGGGCTGGTGCGCAGGCAGGCAGGCACCCGCGGCGCGCAGCAGCGGCACGCCCGCATGCAGCATGGAGGCCACCGGCGGGTTCACCCACTTCATTGACGGGCTGCTGCCCGCCGGCCCGTCGCAGGCGCGGTGGGCGAACTTGCCGCCCACCGGGCGGGCGTCGCAGAAGGCGGCAAAGGTGGCGCGGATGGTCGCCCGGTCCAGCGCCGCGTAGTGGTCCATGCAGGCGGCCCAGTCGGTGGGCCAGCCGAGAGTCCGGACCAGTTCACGCGGCAGGCCGAAGGGCAGGTCGAAGCCGCCCACCCAGGCCGGCGTGGCCCGCAGCCAGTCGTCGACCGCGGCCAGCGTGTCGAAGCGCTGGGGGGCACCCAGCTGCAGCACGGCACCGCGCAGTGCGCCACTGGCCAGCGTCACCGGCTTGCGGCGTGTGGGGCTGCTGGAGAAGTCGACGCCGATCAGCAGCGGCGTGGCGGAGGCAGCGGGCGTGGGCGTCATCGGCGCGCATTCTGCGGTGGCACGCGGCTACAGTGGCGCCGCCCTGCCCTGCAACCGGAGCCCCCATGTCCACCGTCCAGCCCGACCTCGTGCACGCCCTGCGCGGCGGCATCGTCGAATCCTTCCACCGCGGCGCGCTGGTGATCGTCGACGCCGAGGGCCACACGCTGCTGGCGCTGGGCGATGTCGAGCGGCCGGTGTTTCCGCGCAGCGCCTGCAAGGTGATGCAGGCCCTGCCCCTGGTGGCCAGCGGCGCGGCCGACGCGCTGGGCCTGACCGATGCCGAACTCGCCCTGGCCTGCGCCAGCCACGGCGGCGAGCCCGGCCATGCCGCCACCGCCGCCGGCATGCTGGCCAAGGCCGGCCTGGGGCCCGACGCGCTGGAATGCGGCGCGCACTGGCCCTACAACGACGGCGCAATCAAGGCCCTGGCCGCCGCCGGCAGCACGCCCAGCGCGCTGCACAACAACTGCTCGGGCAAGCACTCGGGCTTCGTCTGCCTGGGTTGCCTGATGGCGCGCCAGGCCGGCGCCGACCCGGCCGCGTTCGTGCGCGGTTATGTGCGGCCCGACCACCCGGTGATGCGCGAGGTGACCGCCGCCCTGGCTGCCGCCACCGGCGCCGACCTGGACCACGCACCCATGGGCACCGACGGCTGCTCGATCCCCACCTACGCCTTCCCGCTGCGCCGGCTGGCGCTGGGCTTTGCGCGCATCGGCACCGGCACGGGCCTGGGCGACGGCCATGCGCGTGCCGCGAAACGGCTGCGCCAGGCGGTGGCGGCCTCGCCCTTCCACGTCGCCGGCAACGGCCGGCTCGACACCCGGCTGATGCAGCACTTCGGCGAGCGCCTGTTCTGCAAGGTGGGCGCCGAGGGCGTCTACGGCGCCGCCCTGCCCGAGCGCGGCCTGGGCCTGGCCATCAAGATGGACGACGGCAACAACGCCCGCGGCGCCGAGGTGGTGCTGGCTGCCGCGGTCGAGGCCCTGCTGGCCGCCGACGATGCGGGCCGCAGCCTGCTGCGCAACGTCAGCGACGCGGCCCTGGTGAACTGGAACGGCATCGAGGTGGGCCGGCTGCAGGCCAGCACCGGCTTGCGCGCGGC
>CALMIF010000013.1 GCA_937864045.1 uncultured Aquabacterium sp.
CTACTTCGCGGTGCAGACCTTCACCACCGGCATCTACCGCGCCTGGTTCTCGCTGGGCGACCGGGTGGCGGCGGCCCAGCTGGCCCTGGTGCTGCTGGGCTTCGTGGTGCTGGTGCTGGTGTTCGAGCGGGTCAGCCGCGGCGGCCGGCGCTTCGCCGAGACCAGCCTGCGCCGCAACACGCCCCGCGGCCCCTTGCACGGCGCCCGTGCCGCGCTGGCCTGGTGCGCCTGCGCCATCCCGCTGGCCGGCGGCTTCGTGCTGCCCGGCGCGCTGCTGCTGAGGATGGCCTTGACCGAGGGCGACAGCCAGTTCGGCGCCCGCTTCCTCACCCTGGCCGGCAACAGCGTGCTGCTGGCGGGCTGCAGCGCCATCGGCGCGGTGGCGCTGGCGCTGTTGATCGGCTATGCGGCACGCATCCACCGCGGCCCGGCCATCCGCCTGGCCTACCGCGTGGCGGGCCTGGGCTATGCGCTGCCGGGCTCGGTGATCGCGGTGGGCGTGCTGATCCCGGTGACCCGGCTGGACCACGCGCTGGCGGCGCTGGCGCAGCAGCTGTTTGGCGTCAACCCGGGCCTCTTGATCACCGGCGGCATCGCGGCCCTGGTTTACGCCTGCGTGGTGCGCTACCTGACGGCGGCGATGCAGGCGGTCGACGCGGGCCTGGCCAAGATCACGCCCAGCATGGACCAGGCCGCCCGCAGCCTGGGCCACACGCCGGCGCAGACGCTGCGCCGCGTGCACCTGCCGCTGCTGCGCGGCAGCCTGCTCACCGCCGCGCTGCTGGTCTTCATCGACGTGATGAAGGAGCTGCCCGCCACCCTGGTGATGCGGCCCTTCAACTTCGACACCCTGGCCACCCAGGCCTACACCCTGGCCGCCGACGAGCGCCTGGCCGAGGCCAGCACCGCGGCGCTGGCGATCGTCATCGTCGGCCTGCTGCCGATGGTGGTGATCTGCCGGCAGATCGCCAAGGGCCAAGCCGTTTCAGCCAGTTGATCGCCAGCTGATTTCACGAGGAGACACCATGTCCGACTTCGACAGCACCTATCCCCGTCCCGAACACATCGCCCCGGCCGAATGGGCCGCGCGGGTGCAGCTGGCGGCGGCCTACCGCATCTTTGCCCATGTCGGCTGGGAAGAGCTGATCTACAACCACCTGTCGCTGCGCGTGCCGGGCGAGCCGGGGCACTTCCTGCTCAACCCCTTCGGCCTGCACTACACCGAGGTGTGCGCGTCCAACCTGGTGAAAGTCGATGGCGATGGAAACATCGTCGGCGACAGCCGCTGGCCCATCAACCCGGCCGGCTTCACCTTCCACGGCGCCATTCACCGCACGCTACCCGATGCCCACTGCGTGATGCATGTGCACACCACGCCGACCATGGCCGTGTGCTGCCTGGACGAGGGCCTGAGCTACACCAACTTCTACGCCGCCCAGCTCTACGGCAAGGTGGCGTACCACGACTTCGAGGGCATCACCGTGCATGCCGACGAGGGCGCGCGCATCCTGGCCAGCGCGGGGGGCGCGCCGGTGCTGCTGCTGCGCAACCACGGCCCGGTGGTGATCGGCGCGACCCTGGCTCAGGCCTTCAACCTGATGTGGGTGCTGCAGCGCGCCTGCGAGGTGCAGGTGGCGGCCCAGGCGCTGGGCAAGCTGCGGCCGATTCCCGAGACCGTGCTGCAGGGCTGCGTGCGCGACTCGCTGAACTTCAACACCAAGTTCGGCTCGGGGCAGGACAGCTTCGATGCCATGCAGCGGCTGGTGGACCGGGTGGATCCGTCGTACCGGGGCTGAGCAGCGTCACGGCTGGGACAGGCGCTTCCCCGGGCATGCCCCAGGGTGCCGCCGCGGACGGTGCATGCGATAACCGCAGGCCCGGTCGGCCTGCCAGGCCGGCCAGCCGCCCACACAACGGAGAGCCGCATGATCCACGTCCAGATCTTCTACCCGCCGAGCAGCCGCTTCGACATGGCCTACTACTGCGAGAAGCACATGCCGATGGTCAAGGAGCGGCTCGGCGAGGCCTGCACCGGCTTCACCGTCGACGCCGGCCTGGCCGGTGGCGCGCCCGGTGCGCCGCCGTCGTTCGCCGCCATCGGCACGCTGCACGTCAGCTCGGTCGAGGCGCTGCAGGCCGGCCTGGCCAAGCATGGCCGCGAGATCATGGGCGACGTGCCCAACTACACCGACGCCCAGCCCATCCTGCAGATCAGCCAGCCCAAGGTCGGCTGATCCAGCGAGGCGCGGTCCATGGCCGCCCTGGCCGGCGCCCAGCGGGCGCACATCGACGCGGTGATGCAGGTCGCCGGCGTCGGCGTGCATGCGCCGCAGGCGCAGGCGCACGACGCGCTGATCCGCGCCAGCTGGCAGCGCTGCGTGCACCAGCACCGGCTGGACCCGACGCGCATGCAGGAGGCGGTGATCCTGCCCGATGCCCGCCTGCGCGAGCACCAGGACCAGATGGAGGCCTTCCTGCACATCGCCCGCCACGGGCTGGAAGCGCTGTACCAACAGGTGGCCGGCCTGGGCTACGTGGTGCTGCTGACCGATGCGCGTGGCGTCACGGTCGACTTTCTCGGCGACCTGGTGGTCGAGCCCAGCCTGCGCCGCGCCGGC
>CALMIF010000014.1 GCA_937864045.1 uncultured Aquabacterium sp.
CCACGAACATTGACGACGATGTCGACAACCCGCCGCCATGAAGCGAAGCAGGCATCCTCGCTGGGTCACCCCTCCACCACCCGCGCCTTCACCTTCTTGCCCTTGACCTTGCCCTCGTTCAGCGCCCGCAGCGCCTTGGGCGCGATGGCCCGCTCCACCGCCACGTAGGTGGAGAAATCGTTGATGTCGATCTTGCCGATGGCCGCGGCGGGCAGGCCGCCGTCGCCGGTCAGCGCGCCCAGCACGTCGCCGCGGCGGATCTTCTCCTTGCGCCCGCCCAGGATCTGCAGCGTCACCATCGGCGCCTGCACGGGGCCCTGGCCCGTCGGTGTCAGGCCGTCGAGCGGGAACCAGTCCACCTCGGCGCCCTGCAACTGCTCGATGCGGCCCACCCGGCCCATCTCGTCCAGGCTGGCCAGGCTGAAGGCCCAGCCGTCGGCGTCGGCCCGGCCGGTGCGGCCGATGCGGTGGATGTGCTGTTCGGCCTCGGCCGAGATGTCGACGTTGACCACTGCCTCCAGGCCGGCGATGTCCAGGCCGCGGGCGGCGACGTCGGTGGCCACCAGCACCGGGCAGCTGCGGTTGGCGAAGCGCACCAGCACCTGGTCGCGGTCGCGCTGCTCCAGGTCGCCGTGCAGGGCCAGGGCGGCGATGCCCTGGGCGCGCAGCACGTCGACCAGGTCGCGGCACTGCAGCTTGGTGTTGCAGAAGGCCAGGGTGCGCGCCGGCCGCCAATGCGCCAGCAGCTGGCCGACCGCATGCAGCCGCTGGCTGTCGTCGACCTGGTAGAAGCGCTGGCGGATCTTGCCGGCCGTGGCCTGCGCGGCCACCTTCACCGCCACCGGCGTGCGCAGGAAACGCCGGCTGAGCTGGGCCAGGCCCTCGGGCCAGGTGGCCGAGAAGAGCAGGGTCTGGCGCCCTGGCGGGCAGCGGCTGCCGATGGTGGCGATGTCCGGCGCGAAGCCCATGTCGAGCATGCGGTCGGCCTCGTCCAGCACCAGCACCGCCAGCGCGTCCAGCACCAGGCTGCCGCGCGCCAGGTGGTCGACGATGCGCCCCGGCGTGCCCACCACCACATGCGCGCCATGCGCCAGGCTGTCGGTCTGCGGCTGGATCGGCGTGCCGCCGCACAGCACCAGCACCTTGGTGTTGTCGCCGGCACGGGCCAGGCGGCGGGTCTCCTGGGCCACCTGCTCGGCCAGCTCGCGGGTGGGGCACAGCACCAGGGCCTGCACGTCGGGGCGGCCCAGCTCCAGCCGCTGCAGCAGGGCCAGGGCGAAGGCGGCGGTCTTGCCGCTGCCGGTGGGGCCCTCGGCGATCAGGTCCTGGCCGGCCAGGGCCGGTGGCAGCGCGGCGGCCTGGATCGGCGTCATCGACCGCCAGCCCAGGGCCTGCAGGTTGGCCAGCACGGCCGGCGGCAGGGCCAGCGTGTCGAAGCCGGGGCCGGTGGCGGCGGGCGTGTCGGAAGCAGCAGGTTCGGTCATGCACGATTGTCGGGCAGGCGGATCCGGCGGGCGGGTGCGACAGGCGGGCCCGGCGGTCCTGCCGCCTGCGCGGGCGCGCCGTTGCCGCGGGCAGGCTTGCCGCTTGTGCCCCGTGTTAACCCGCTGCGTGAGCGTGTGCGGCGTCGGTATCGTGGCCCGCAAGTTGCTGGCATCGGCCGGCACTGTCACACACACAAGGAGTCTGCAATGCAACGATCGAGGGCCTGGCGGCAGTTGTCGCTGGTGATGGGTTTGGGCGCCCTGGCGCTGGCCACCGGCTGCGGCGGGGGAGACGATGCGGCCGACGCCGCCGCCCTGACCGCCTGCCAGACCACCACCGCCGACGGCTCGGTGGTGGTGGGCTCGGGCGCCGCGGGTGACCCGGCGGCACCGGAGCCCTCGTCGGGCTACCGCATGGGCAAGAAGGTGGTCAAGGCCGGCAGCTACATGGTCGTCACCGCCAATCCGCTGGCCAGCAAGGCCGGCTGCGAGGTGCTGAAGGCCGGCGGCAGCGCGGTCGACGCAGCGGTGGCGGTGCAGATGGTGCTGGGCCTGGTCGAGCCGCAGAGCAGCGGCCTGGGCGGCGGCGCCTTCATGCTGCACTACGACGCCGCGACCAAGACCGTCACCAGCTACGACGGCCGCGAGACCGCGCCGGCCGCCGCCACCGAGAACGACTTGCGCTGGATCAGCGATGACCAGCGCACCACGCCGCTGCCCAATGCGCGCGCCAGCGGGCGCTCCATCGGCACGCCCGGTGCGGTGCGCATGCTGGCCCTGGCCCATGGCGAGCACGGCAAGCTGCCCTGGGCCGGCCTGTTCCAGCCCGGCATCGACCTGGCCACCAACGGCTTCAGGATCAGCGGCCGCATGGCCGATGCGATCGCCGGCGCCCGCACCAACTTCGCGCGTGATGCCGACGCCAGCGCCGCCTACCTGAAGGCCGACGGCACGCCCAAGCTGCTGGGCGAGACCTTCACCCTGCCGGCCTACGCCGAGACGCTGCGCGCCATCGCCAGTGGCGGCGCCGATGCCTTCTACACCGGGCCGATCGCGCAGGACGTGGTGGCCCGCATCAATGCCACGGTCGGTGCCGACGGCACGCCGATGACGCCCGGGCGCACCACGCTGGCCGACCTGTCCGGCTACCAGGCCAAGAAGCGGCCGGCGGTGTGCACCACCTACCGCAGCACCCATGTCGTCTGCGGCATGGGGCCGCCGTCGTCGGGCGGCATCGCGGTGGCGCAGACCCTGGGCATCCTCGAGAACTTCGACCTCACCGGCCTGAAGCCCACTGCGCTGGACGGCGAGGGCGGCAAGCCCACGGTCATGGGCGTGCACCTGGTGGCCGAGGCCAACCGCCTGGCCTATGCCGACCGCGACAAGTACGTGGCCGACACCGACTTCGTGCAGCTGCCTGGCGGCAACTGGTCGGCGATGCTGGACAAGAGCTACCTGCGCGGCCGGGCCGACCTGATCAGCTTCAGCCGCAGCATGGGCACGGCGCAGCCGGGCAACCTGGGGGCGGTGCCGCTGGCCGTGGGCGGACCGGTCCCCGAGGCCGGCACCACCCACATGACCATCGTCGACAAGCGTGGCAACGTGGTCAGCATGACGACCACCGTCGAGTCGGGCTTCGGCTCCTGGCACATGACGCGTGGCTTCATCCTGAACAACCAGCTCACCGACTTCAACGTCGCGCCCACCGACGGCGCCGGCGTGCCGATCGCCAACCGGGTGCAGGCCGGCAAGCGCCCGCGCAGCTCGATGGCGCCCACGCTGGTGTTCAAGCAGGCGGCCGACGGCTCGATGGGCGACTTCGTGATGGGCACCGGCTCGCCCGGCGGTGCCACCATCATCCAGTTCGTGGTCAAGACCCTGGTCGGCGTCATCGACTGGGGGCTGGACGCCCAGCAGGCCACGTCGATGGTCGACTTCGGCGCCGGCAACTCGGCCACCACCAACGTCGGCATCGAGCACCCCAGCATCAACAGCGCCAATGCCGGTGCCAGCGACCCGCTGATCACCGGCCTGCGGGCACTGGGCCACACCGTCACCGGCACCACGGCGCAGAGCAGCGGCATCAGCACGATCGTGCGCATCACCCGCGACAACGGCCAGCCGGCCTGGTCCGGCGGCGCCGACCCGCGGCGTGAGGGCCTGGTGCTGGGCGACGGCTACT
>CALMIF010000015.1 GCA_937864045.1 uncultured Aquabacterium sp.
TGGCGGCCTTCGAGGTGCCCAGCGGCCCGGGCATCCGCGTCGATGCCTTCGGCTATGCCGGCTACCGCACCAGCCCGCGCTTCGATGCGCTGATCGCCAAGGTGATCGCCCATGTGCCGGCAGGTGACGCGGCGGCGGCGGCGCGCAAGGCGGCGCGGGCGCTGTCCGAGTTCCGCATCGGCGGCGTGGCGACCAACATCGGCTTCCTGCAGGCCCTGCTGCGCGAGAGCGCCGCTACCGACGGCACGGCGCACACCCGCTTCGTCGACGAGCACATCGGCGCGCTGCTGCAGGCCGCGGCCGACGCGCCGGCGGCGCTGCACTTCGCGCCGCCCGCCGCCGCCGGCCCGGCCGCAGCGTCTGGCCCGAATCTGGCCGGCGCCCGGGTCGATGCGCTGGACCCGCTGGCGGTGCTGGACCATGGCCGGCGTGTGCCGGTGGCGGCGGTCGAAGCCACGCCCGTCACCCCCGGCGCACCGGATGGCGCGCTGGCCGTGCCCGCGCCGATGCTGGGCACCGTGGTGTCCATCGACGTGGCCCCGGGCCAGGCGGTGGCCACCGGTGCCCAGCTGCTGGTGCTGGAGGCGATGAAGATGCAGCACGTGGTGACGGCGCCGGCCGGCGGCCGGGTGCTGGCGATCGGCGTGGCGGTGGGCGACACGGTGTATGCCGACCATCCGCTGCTGTTCATTGCACCGTCCGCCGATGCCGACGCGGGCGCGGTGGCGGCGGCCGAGATCGACCTGGACCTGATCCGCCCCGACCTGGCCGAGGTGCAGGCGCGCCAGGCCAAGCTGCTGGACGCCAGCCGGCCCGACGCCGTGGCCCGCCGCCGCGCCACCGGCCAGCGCACCACGCGCGAGAACATCGCCGACCTGGTCGACGCCGGCAGCTTCCGCGAGTACGGCGGCCTGGTGGTGGCGGCGCGGCGACGCACGGTGCCGCTGCAGGAACTGATCGACACCACGCAGGCGGATTCGCTGGTGATGGGCCTGGCGCGGGTGAATGGCGTGCACTTTCCCGACGACCGGGCGCGGGTGGCGGTGGTGGCCTACGACTACACGGTGATGGCCGGCACGCAGGGCCGCAAGGGCCACGAGAAGCAGGACCGCATGTTCAAGCTGGCCGAGCAGTGGCGCCTGCCGCTGGTGCTGTTCGCCGAAGGTGGCGGCGGCCGCGGCAGCGACACCGATTCGGTCGGTGTGGGCCAGCTGCAGCTGGACACCTTCCACCGCTTTGCGCGGCTCTCAGGCCTGGTGCCGCTGGTGGGCATTGCGTCAGGCCGCTGCTTTGCGGGCAACGCGGTGCTGCTGGGCTGCTGCGACGTGGTGATCGCCACCGCCAACAGCTCGATCGGCATGGGCGGGCCGGCGATGATCGAAGGTGGCGGCCTCGGCGTCTACAAGCCCGAGGAAGTGGGGCCGATGGCGGTGCAGGTGCCCAACGGCGTGGTCGACATCGCGGTGGCCGACGAGAGCGAAGCGGTGGCAGCGGCCAAGCAGTACCTGTCGTACTTCCAGGGCACGTTGGCGGAATGGGACTGCGAAGACCAGCGCCTGCTGCGCCATGTGGTGCCGCCCAACCGGCTGCGCGCCTATGACATGCGCGAAGTGATCCGCCTGCTGGCCGACACCGACACGATGCTGGAACTGCGCCCGAAGTTCGGTGAGGGCATGATCACCGCGCTGGTCCGCATCGAGGGCCGGGCCTTCGGCGTGGTGGCCAACAACCCGGCGCACCTGGCCGGCGCCATCGACAGCCCGGCGGCCGACAAGGGCGCGCGCTTCATGCAGCTGTGCGACGCGCACGACATTCCGCTGCTCTTCCTGTGCGACACGCCGGGCAACATGGTCGGCCCCGAGCACGAGAAGACCGCCCTGGTGCGCCATTGCTGCCGCACCTACTTGGTGGGCGCCAACGTCACCGTGCCCACCTTCACCGTGGTCATCCGCAAGGGCTACGGCCTGGGCGCGCTGGGCATGGCTGGCGGCAGCTTCCATGCGGCGGTGATGACGGTGGCCTGGCCCACCGGCGAATTCGGCGGCATGGGGCTGGAAGGCCAGGTCAAGCTGGGCCGGCGCAAGGAACTGGCGGCCATCGCCGACCCCGCCGAGCGGCGTGCGGTCTACGACAGGCATGTGGCCGACGCCTACGAGCGCGGCAAGGCGCTGAACACCGCCAGCCTGTTCGAGCTGGACAACGTGATCGACCCGGCCGAGACCCGCGACTGGCTGATCGACGCGCTGCGGGCCATGCCCGAGCCGCCCAGGCACGCCGGCAAGAAGCGGGCGTTCGTCGACGCCTGGTGAGCCACCGGGCGCGGTGCGGCGGCTGAGCCGCCGCGCACCGCCGATGCTGCGCCGCACCAATGCGCAGCAGGTCATTCACCGAAAGCGTGCGCCGGGGCGGGGCAGGCAGGCCCTTGCCCGGGCATTCGTCACGTCCGGCGGCTGGCATGGCTCGTGCAAGAGAGGCAGCGATCCCCAACAGCGCAACGACGCGCGACCGGGGGCAGCGGTTGTGGACAACGGCGTCCGACCGGTCTTGGCAGCGGAAGTCCCGTGGTCATGGCCCGTCGTGGCGCCGTTCTTCTTTGTCTTTCCTTGTCATTGATCGCGGCGCTCGACGCCGCCAGGAGTTTCAGCATGGTCCAGCGTGAAGGTGGGTTCAGCAGCGAGCGGCGCCGGTTCATCCAGGGCGCCGCCGGTCTGGCAGCCGGTGCGGCGCTGCAGCCGTCGGTCTGGGCCGCCGGCTCGGACGCACCCGAGAAGAAGGAGGTGCGCATCGGCTTCATCCCGCTGACCGACTGCGCCAGCGTGGTGATGGCCT
>CALMIF010000016.1 GCA_937864045.1 uncultured Aquabacterium sp.
CACCTTGCCGACCAGGTCCAGCCCCTGCTGCGAGCCGGTGGTGATCAGCACCTGGCCGGGGTCCACGCGCATGCCCTGGCCGGACAGGTGCTGGGCCACCCATTCGCGCAGCGGCGCGAAGCCCTCGCTGGCGGCGTATTGCAGGGCCTCGCGCGGGGCCTGCGTCAGCACCCGGTCGCAGGCGGCGCGGATGGCGTCGACCGGGAAGGTGTCGGCCGAGGGCAGGCCGCCGGCCATCGACAGGATGCCGGGCTGCTCGGTGACCTTGAGGATCTCGCGGATGATCGACGGGTTGAGCCGCGCGCTGCGGCGGGCCTGCTTCCAGAGGGACATGGGGTGCGTCTCCAATTGAGTGATCAGTGATGCCGGGATTGTTCAACGGGGCGCCGGCGCGCTGGCGGGCGCATGGGCCAGGCGCCGCGTGGCGGCCACCGCCACCATCACCACCCCGGCAAAGGCCACGGTCAGCGGCTGCAGCGGCTCACCGAGAACCGGCACGGCCAGCAGCATCGCCCCGAAGGGCTGCAGCAGCTGGATCTGGCTGACCCGCAGCATGCCACCCAGCTGCAGGCCGCGGTACCAGGCGAAGAAGCCCAGCCACATCGAGAACACGCTGACGTAGAGAAAGCCGCCCCAGGCCGCGGCGCTGGCCGGCGCGGTCGGCCAGGTCCACAGTGCCAGCGGCAGCGTCACCGGCAGGCACAGCACCAGCACCCAGCTGATGACCTGCTGCGGCGCCATCGGCGGCGATCCGTCACCCTGCGGCGCCGACAGCCGCGCGCCCATCACGTAGCCATGGCCGCCCAGCAGCACGGCCAGCAGCAGCAGGCCGTCGGCCGGCTGCAACCGCGCCCCGCCCTGCCAGGCGGCATAGGCCAGCACCAGGGCCGTGCCCGCCAGCGCACAGGCCCAGAAGGCCGGCGCCGCCCGCTGGCGCAGCACCACGGCGCCGATGGCGGCGGTGGCGATGGGCAGCAGGCCCGACACCACGGCGGCATGCGCCGCGTCCACCCGCTGCACCGCCAGCCCCAGGCACAGCGGAAAGCCGAACACCACGCCGATGGCGGTGAGCGCCAGCCCGCGCCACTGCGCCGCGCTGGGGCGCGGTGCGCGGGTTGCCAGCAGCCAGGCGGCAGCCAGCAGGCCCGCCAGCGCGGCCCGACCGATGGCGACGAAGACCGCCGGCAGCTGCGGCGCATCGACTGACCCCGAGGCCAGGCGCGTCATCGGGATCGTCAGCGCGAACACCGCCACACCCAGCAGGCCCAGCCACCAGCCGCGGGTTTCAGCGGACAGCCGTGCGGCGTCGGCAGGCAGGGTGGAGGCAGAGGTCGTCATCGGCCCAGTCTAGGCCGATGGCCAGCACAGCAACGGTACACTCAGCAATACAGTTTCCGCATCTGTACTGCCAATCGACGCGATACAGCGCCATGTCCGCCCTGCCCGACACCCTCACCAGCACGCCGGCCGCCGCCGCCGGTACCCTGGGCCAGCAGCTGGCCGCCCGCGTGGCCGAGCGCATCCGCGGCGGCGGGCTGTCGCCCGGTGCGCGCCTGCCTTCGGTGCGCGAAGGGGCACGGCTGCACGGCGTGAGCCCCAGCACCGTGGTGGCGGCCTACGACCAGCTGCAGGCCCAGGGCCTGGTCGAGGCGCGGCGCCAGCGCGGCTTCTTCGTTCGCGAACCGCAGGCCGCGGCGCGCGGGGCGGCCAATGCCGTGGTGGCACCCGCGGCGCCGCTGGCACCACCGCTGGACGCCACGGCGCTGATCCGCGGCATGTTCCAGCAGGGCTCGGCCCCCAGCGGCCCCGGCATGGGCACCCTGCCCGAGGCCTGGCTCGACCAGCCGCTGCTTGACCGGGCCCTGCGCCGGGCCATCGGCGGTGCGCCGGGCGGCGGCAGCGTGGCCGGCGAGGCCCTGCGCTACGGCAGCCCGGCCGGCGATGAATCCCTGCGCCAGGCCATGGCCCGGCGCCTGGGCGGCGAGCTGGGCATCACCGCCCAGCCGGGGCAGATCGTCACCACCATCGGCGCCACCCATGCGCTGGACGTGGTGGCCCGCACCCTGCTGCAGCCGGGCGACGCGGTGCTGGTCGACGAGCCCGGCTGGGCGGTGGAGTTCGCCCGCCTCGCCCGCATGGGCATGCGCCTGCTGCCGGTGCCGCGCGGCGCCGACGGCCCCGACCTCGCGGTGATGGCCGAGCTGCTGGCCCGGCACAAACCGCGGCTGTACGTCACCGTGTCGGTGCTGCACAACCCCACCGGCCAGTCGCTGAGCCTGGCCAGCGCGCACCAGATCCTCAAGCTGGCCGAGCAGCACGACTTCACCATCGTCGAGGACGACACCTACGCCTGGCTGGCGCCGCCGCATGCGCCGCGCCTGGCCGCGCTGGACGGCCTGCAGCGCACCGTCTACATCACCGGCTTCTCGAAGATCCTGGCGCCGGCCTGGCGCGTGGGCGTGGCCGCGGCGGCACCGGCGCTGGCCGAGCGCCTGGTCGACAGCAAGCTGCTGGGCATGCTGACCACGCCGCCCCTGCTGGAGCGCGCCGTTGCCTGGTGCCTGGACCAGGGCCTGCTGCGCCGCCATGCCGAGCGCGTGGTGCAGCGCCTGGACGCCGCGCGCAGCCGCGTGGTGCGGCTGGCGCAGGCCAGCGGCTGCCGCTTCGTCACGCCGCCGCAGGGCCTGTTCGGCTGGGTCGACACCGGCGTGGACACCGAGCCGCTGGCCGCGCGCCTGGCCGCCGAGGGCTGGCTGGTGGCGCCCGGTCGACTTTTCCTCGCTGCGCCGCGCCCGACCACCCAGATGAGGGTGAACTTCGCGGCGGCGCAGGACGCCCGTTTCTGGCAGGCTTTCACGGCTGCACGGCAGGCCCTCGGCGACCTGCCGGTGCGCTGA
>CALMIF010000017.1 GCA_937864045.1 uncultured Aquabacterium sp.
TGGTCAACCTGGACGCCTGCATCCAGTGCACCCGCTGCGTGCGCGCCTGCCGCGAAACGCAGATGAACGACGTCATCGGCCTGCTGCACCGCGGTGCGGGCACGCAGATCGGCTTCGACCTGGGCGACACCATGGGCGACAGCAGCTGCGTGGGCTGCGGTGAATGTGTGCAGGCCTGCCCGACCGGCGCGCTGAGCGCCAGGACGCTGGTCGGCGACCAGCGGGTCGACCGCAGCGTCGATTCGGTCTGCCCGTATTGCGGCGTCGGCTGCCTGATCACCTACAAGGTGCGCGACGAGACCATCGTCGCGGTGGAGGGCCGCGACGGCCCGGCCAATGCCGGGCGGCTGTGCGTCAAGGGCCGCTTCGGCTTCGACTACGTGCACCACCGCCAGCGGCTGACGAAGCCGCTGATCCGCAAGCCCGGCGTGGCGAAGGACGGCAGCAGCGATGCGCGCCCCGGCGACTGGCGCGACGTCTTCCGGGAAGCCACCTGGGACGAGGCGCTGGAGCTGGCCGCCGGCGGGCTCAAGACCATTGGCGACACGCATGGCGCCCAGGCGCTGGCCGGCTTCGGCTCGGCCAAGGGCAGCAACGAGGAGGCCTACCTGTTCCAGAAGCTGGTCCGCACCGGCTTCGGCGGCAACAACGTCGACCACTGCACCCGGCTGTGCCATGCGAGCAGCGTGACGGCCCTGCTCGAAGGCTTGGGCTCGGGCGCGGTCAGCAACCCGGTCAACGACGTGCAGCATGCGGGCCTCATCCTGGTGATCGGCAGCAACCCGACGGCCAACCACCCGGTGGCGGCCACCTGGATGAAGAACGCCGCGGCGCGCGGCACGAAGATCGTGCTGGCCGACCCGCGCCGCACCGACCTGAGCCGCCACGCGTGGCGCACGCTGCAGTTCAGGCCCGACACCGACGTGGCCCTGCTCAATGCGCTGATCCATGCGGTGATCGACGAGGGCCTGACCGACGCCGCCTTCATCGCCGAGCGCGCCACCCAGTTCGACGCGCTGAAGGCCGGCGTGGCGGCCTGCAGCCCTGAGGCGATGGCGCCGGGCTGCGGCATCGACGCGGCCACCATCCGCGAGGTGGCGCGGGCCTTCGCCACCAGCCCGGCCAGCATGATCCTGTGGGGCATGGGCGTCAGCCAGCATGTGCACGGCACCGACAACGCGCGCTGCCTGATCGCGCTGTCGGCCATCACCGGCCAGATCGGCAAGCCCGGCAGCGGCCTGCATCCGCTGCGCGGGCAGAACAACGTGCAGGGGGCGAGTGACGCCGGGCTGATCCCGATGATGTTCCCCAACTACCAGCGGGTGGACAACGCGGCGGCCCATGCCTGGTTCGAGCAGTTCTGGGGCCAGCCGCTGAGCGCCACGCCGGGGCTGACGGTGGTGGAGATCCTGCACAAGGCGGCGGCGCCGGACGACGACCCCGCCAAGGTGCGCGGCATGCTGGTGATGGGCGAGAACCCGGCGATGAGCGACCCGGACCTGAACCATGCCCGCGCCGGGCTGGCCGGCCTGCAGCACCTGGTGGTGCAGGACCTGTTCCTGACCGAGACCGCCTGGCTGGCCGACGTGGTGCTGCCGGCGTCCGGCTGGCCCGAGAAGGCCGGCACCGTGACCAACACCGACCGCATGCTGCAGATGGGCCGCCGCGCGCTGAACCCCCCGGGCGAGGCGCGGCAGGACCTGTGGATCCTGCAGCAGCTGGCCCGGCGCCTGGGGCTGGACTGGCAGTACGACGGCCCCGACAGCGGCGTGGCCGCCGTCTACGAGGAGATGCGCCAGGCCCTGCACGGCGTCATCGCCGGTGTCAGCTGGCAGCGGCTGGACGCCGCCGGCAGCATCACCTACCCCTGCCTGAGCGAGGCCGACCCCGGCCAGCCCATCGTCTTCGGCCAGCGCTTTCCCACGGCCGACGGCCGGGTGAAGCTGGTCAGCGCACCGCTGCTGCCCGGCGCCGAGCCGCCGGACGCGGACTACCCCTTCGTGCTGATCACCGGCCGCCAGCTGGAGCACTGGCACACCGGCAGCATGACGCGGCGCAGCCAGGCGCTGGACGCGCTGGAGCCCCTGCCCACGGCCAGCCTCAACGGCGCCGACCTGGCCGCCCTGGGCCTGCAGCCGGGTGACGTGCTGACGGTGCAGAGCCGGCGTGGCGAGGTGGCCCTGCATGCCCGGCGCGACGACGGCACGCCGCCGGGCACGGTGTTCATGCCCTTCGCCTATGCCGAGGCGGCGGCCAACCGGCTGACCAACCCGGCGCTGGACCCGGCGGCCAGGATCCCGGGCTTCAAGTTCTGCGCGGTGCGGCTGCGCCCGGGCGGCGTGGTGCCGGTGGCGGCCGGCACCGCAGCGGCCGTCGCATAAAGCACGGAACTGGGGCCGGATCGCGGGCCTCGGGCTGCGACCGCGACCGCGACCGCGGCGGCGGTGGCGGTGGCGCCGAACAATCGCAGCTGCGCTTTTTGCTGTCTGCGCGCGCCGCGCCCCCTGCCGATGTCCGCTGCCCCTGCCCGACCCCGACCGTCTGCGCCGGCCCTGCCGGCGCGCCGCCCATGAAGCTGCGCCAGGTCTCGCGGCTGTTCTTCGGCCTGGTGGGTGGCGTGCTGCTGCTCAACCTGGCCTTGCTGCTGAGCATCCGCAGCGCGCAGGACCGCATCGACCAGGCCATGCACCGCAGCGGCGCCGCGCATGCCGAGGTCGACGAGCTGGTGCAGGGCACCGAGCTGCTGGCCTCGCTGGTGCAGAGCTACACCACCACCGGCCGCACCCGCTACCTGGACCTGTACTACGAGATCCTTGGCACCTGGCAGGGCGAGCTGCCCTGGCCGGCGCAGGCCGGCCTGGCCGACTACTGGCGCCAGCGCATCGGCAGCGGCAGCGACGTGCACGTGGTGCCACCGGGCGAGCCGCGCAGCATGATCGAGCGGCTGCGCGCGCTGGACTTCACCGCGGTGGAGCTGCGCGCCGCGCAGATCGTGCTGGACGCCACTGCCGCGCTGCAGGTGGAGGACAAGATCGCCTTCGCCGCCGCCCAGGGCCTGTACGACCGCCACACCGGCCAGTTCGTCGACGAGGGCCGGCCCGACCGCGCCTACGCCGCCGAGCGGGTGCATTCACCGCGCTACGAATCGCTGCGGGCCGAATTGATCCGCGCCGTCAGCCGGCTGTCGGCCGAGGTGCGGCGCCGCACCGATGCCGACCTCGACCAGGCCCGCAGCGGCATGGCGCTGGCGGTGATGGGCGCGCTGCTGGCCAATCTGGCCCTGCTGCCGATGGCGGCGCTGGCGATGGTGGGCATGCGCCGCAGCGTGCTGCGGCCCATCGCCGCCCTGGTGGACACGGCGCAGCACTTGGCCTCGGGCCACTACCGCCACCGCGCCGAGGCGCGCCAGCAGCGCGGCCAGGTCGACGAGCTGGCCACGCTGTCGCGCACCCTCGACCGCATGGCCCAGGCCATCCAGGGCGAGCTGGCCGCGCGCGACGGCGCCCAGCGCGCGCTGGCCCTGGCGCGTGACGAGGCCGAAGCGGCGGCGCGCACCAAGACGGCCTTCCTGGCCAACATGAGCCACGAGATCCGCACGCCCATGAACGCGATCATGGGCATGACCCAGCTCGCGCTGCAGACGCCGCTGCCGCCGCAGCCGCGCGGCCACCTCGAGAAGGCCATGGCCGCCAGCGAGCACCTGCTGCACCTGATCAACGACATCCTCGACTTCTCCAAGATCGAGGCCGGCGGCATGACGCTGGAGCAGGGGCCGTTCCGCGTCGAAGACCTGTGCTCCCGGGCCCTGGCCCTGGTGCGCGAGCGGGCGCAGGACAAGGGCCTGGAGCTGCTGTGCGACATCGAGGACGCCACCCTGCTGGGCCACCGCGCCGAGTTGCGCGGCGACGCGCTGCGGCTGCAGCAGGTGCTGGTCAACCTGCTGGGCAATGCGGTGAAGTTCACCGACGCCGGCCAGGTGGTGCTGGCCGTGGGCACCGAGCCCGCCGGCCAGCCCGGCGAGGCGCGGCTGACCCTGGTGCTGCGCGTGCGCGACACCGGCATCGGCATGACCGAGGCCCAGTGCGGCCAGCTGTTCCGCGAGTTCAGCCAGGCCGACGCGTCGATCACCCGGCGCTATGGCGGCTCGGGCCTGGGGCTGGCCATCAGCCAGCGCCTGGTCACGCTGATGGGCGGCACGGTGTCGGTGCAGAGCACGCCCGGCGCGGGCAGCTGCTTCACCGTGCGCGTGCCGCTGCAGGTGGAGCCGGCCAGCGCCGTGCCGGTGGACGCCGCCGCGGCGGCGCTGAAGGTGCTGGTGGTGGAGGACCGCGCCGACACCCTGGCCATGCTGCTGGCGATGCTGCAGCGCATGGGCGTGGGCGTGGCCGGCGGCCTGCTGGGCGCCGAGGACGGCCGCAGCGCGGTGGCGCAGCTGCAGACGGCGCAGCGCGAGGGCCATCCGGTGGACCTGCTGGTGCTGGACTGGCTGCTGCCCGACATCGAGGGCGCGCGCCTGCTGGCGCGCCTGCGCCGCGACTGGCCGGCGCTGCCGGTGGTGGTGATGTCGGCCCACGGTGCGGCCGGCCAGGCGGTGGCCGCCGCGGGCGGCGCCACCGCGATGCTCGACAAGCCGGTGATGCCGCAGGACCTGCGCCGCGTGCTGGCCGCGCTGGCCGACCCGGACGCCGCGGTGGCACCGGTGGCCGCCAGCCCGGCCACCGCGCCGCCGGCCCTGGCCGGCCGGCGCGTGCTGCTGGTGGAGGACAACGCGCTGAACCGCGAGGTGGCGCTTGGCCTGCTGCAGGGCCAGGGCGTGCAGCTGCAGATGGCCCTGCACGGGCTGGAGGCCATCGAGCGGCTGCAGGCCGACGGCCCCGAGGCCTTCGACCTGGTGCTGATGGACCTGCAGATGCCGGTGCTCGACGGCTATGACGCGGTGCGCCGCCTGCGCGCCGACAGCCGCTTCGACGCCCTGCCGATCCTGGCGATGACCGCCCATGCCATGGCCGGCGAGCGCGAGCGCTGCCTGGCCCTGGGCATGCAGGACTACATCACCAAGCCGCTGGTGCCGGCGCAGCTCTTCGACACCGTGGCACGGTGGGCAGCCCGTGGCGACGCGGCCGCACGCGACCCGCTGCCGGTGCCGGCCGCCGCCACCGCGTTGCCGGCCGCCGGCCTGGCCCGGCCAGCACCGCTGCCCGCCGTGGCCGGCCTGGACACTGCCCGCCTGCTGGCGCACTGCAACCAGCAGCCGGCGCTGGCGCGGCGCCTGCTGCGCGGCATCACCCAGGACTACGCCGACGGCCTGGCGGGCTGGCAGGCCTGGGCCGATGCCGGCGACTGGCCGGCCCTGCACCATGCTGCCCACACGCTGCAGGGCCTGGCCGGCACGCTGGCCGCCGATGCGCTGCGCAGCGCCGCGCTGGCGCTGGAACAGGCCGCCGCCGCGGCCGACGCCGCCGGCGTGGCCGCCCACCTGCCGCCCACCGCCACCGCGCTGGCGCGCCTGCTGACCGCGTTGCACGCGGTGCGCGGCCAGCTGGACGATGCGCCGCCGGCCGCCCCCGCCGCGCCGCCGGTGGCCCCCGCCGCCTCGCCCGCACCGGCCCCGGCACGTGCCGCACCCGACCTGGGCGCCCTGGCGGCCCTGCTGGCCGACAGCGACAGCCGGGCCATCGACTGGTGGCAGGCGCATGAGCTGGCCCTGTCCGGCGTGCTGGAGCCGGTGGCCCTGCGCGCGCTGTCGCGGGCCATCGCCCGCTTCGACTTCGACGCCGCCCTCGCGCTGTGCCAGCGCGCGGTCGGCCAGCCCGGCGACGACCGGCCCACCCGATCCGAGAGCCTGCCGTGACGAACCTGGCCCATCCCCATCCGCAACTGCTGGCGCCGCCCCACACCGACCCTGCCGGTGCGGCCGACCTGCGCGCCTCGATCCTGGTGGTCGACGACACGCCGGCCAACCTGAGCCTGCTGTCGGGCCTGCTGAGCCCGCGCTGGCGGGTGCGGCTGG
>CALMIF010000018.1 GCA_937864045.1 uncultured Aquabacterium sp.
GCCTCGACCTGGTCGTGCGTCACGTAGATCATGCTGGCCGAGCCCAGGTCGCGGTGCAGCTTGGCGATCTCCAGCCGGGTCTGCACGCGCAGCGCGGCGTCCAGGTTGGACAGCGGCTCGTCGAACAGGAAGACCTTGGGCTCCTTGACGATGGCCCGGCCGATGGCCACGCGCTGGCGCTGGCCGCCCGACAGCGCCTTGGGCAGGCGGTCCATCAGCGGGCCCAGCTGCAGGATGTCGGCCGCGTTCTGCACCTTCCTGGCGATGGCCGCCTTGTCCGCGCCCATGACCTGCAGGCCGAAGGCCATGTTCTCGCGCACCGTCATGTGCGGGTACAGCGCATAGCTCTGGAACACCATGGCCACGCCGCGCTTCGCCGGCGGCAGGTCGTTGACGCGCACACCGGCGATGCTGAGGTCGCCGCTGCTGATGTCCTCCAGCCCGGCGACGCAGCGCAGCAGGGTGCTCTTGCCGCAGCCCGACGGGCCGACGAAGACGCAGAACTCGCCGTCGTCGATGGTCAGCGTGGCGTCCTTGATGGTCAGCGGCAGGCCAGGGGCGTAGCGCTTGCAGACCTTGTTGAACTCGATGCGCGACATGTGATTCAGCCCTTGACTGCACCGGCCGTCAGGCCGGAGACGATCTTCTTCTGGAACACCAGCACCAGCCCCAGCAGCGGCAGGGTGACGATGACGGAGGCGGCCATGATCGAGCCCCAGGGGATCTCGTAGGCGGTGGCGCCGGCGATCATCGAGATGCCCACCGGCACGGTGCGCTGGTCGTCCTCGACGATGAAGGTCAGCGCGAACAGGAACTCGTTCCACGCACCGATGAAGGCCAGCAGCCCGGTGGACACCAGCGCCGGCCACAGCAGCGGCAGGAAGACCTGGAAGATGATGCGCAGCGGGCTGCAGCCGTCCATGATCGCGGCCTCCTCCAGTTCGCCGGGCAGGTCGCGCATGAAGGTGGTCAGGATCCACACCGTGAACGGCAGGGTGAAGATGGTGTACGGCACCACCAGGCCCAGCGTGCGGTTGAACAGGCCCAGGGCCTGGATCAGCTCGAACATGCCCGACAGCACCGCCACCTGCGGAAACATCGACACGCCCAGCAGGGTGAGCATCAGCAGGCCCTTGCCCTTGAAGCGGATGCGGCCCAGCGCATAGCTGGCGGTGACGGCCAGCACCATCGCGCCGCCCACGGTGACGGTGGCGACGATGACCGAGTTGAGCAGGTGCCGGCCGAAGGGCTGGGCGCCCTCGAACAGCGCGGTGTAGTTGGCGGTGGTGGCCTGCTTCGGCCAGATGGCGGGGTCGAACAGCGCGGCGCCGGTCTTCAGCGAGGTGAGCACCATGTAGAGGAACGGGCCCACCGAGATGCACACCACCAGCGCGGCGGCGGCATACAGCGCCACGCTGCCCAGGAGCGGTCGTTGGTTCATCAGGCCTCCGCCAGCTTGACGCGGGTGGCCCGCAGGAACACCACCGCCGACAGCATGATGATCAGGAACAGCGAGGTCGACGCGGCCGAGCCGAAGCCGACGTTGCCGGCCTCCACCATCTCGCGCATCACCAGGCCCGACATGCTGATGGTGCTGCTGTCGTTGCTGGTCAGCACGTAGATCAGGTCGAACACCCGCAGCGCATCGAGCAGGCGGAACACCATCGCCACCAGCAGCGGCTGGCGGATCAGCGGCAGCGTCACTTTCCAGAACACGCGGAGCGGGTGCACGCCGTCGACCCGGGCGGCCTCGTAGCAGTCCCTGGGCAGGGTCTGCAGCGCCGCCAGGATCAGCAGCGCCATGAAGGGCGTGGTCTTCCACACGTCGACCAGCACCACGCTCCACATCGCCGTGCCGGCGTCGGCGGTCCAGGCGATCTTGTCGGCGATCAGCCCCCAGTCCAGCAGCAGCTGGTTCACCACGCCGAACTGGTCGTGCAGCATCCAGCCCCACATCTTGGCCGAGACGATGGTCGGGATCGCCCACGGCACCAGCACCGCAGTGCGCACCAGGGTGCGGCCCTTGAATTCCTGGTTCAGCAGCATGGCCACGCCCAGGCCGGCCAGGGTTTCCAGAATCACTGAAACGAAGGCGAACTGGAAGGTGTTGCGGATCGCCGTGCCCCAGTCGCTGGCCCAGAAGCCGTCGGTGTAGTTGGGGTTGAAGAACAGGCCGTAGGGGCCGACGAAGTTCTCCAGGCCGATGAAGCGGCTGGCCTCCAGGTTGTTGATGTTGGTCTCGGTGAAGGCGAACCAGACCGAGCGCAGCAGCGGCCAGACCGCCACCACACCCATCAGCACCAGCATCGGCGCGAGAAACAGCCAGGCAGTGCGGACACGGTTGTTCATGGTGTCGTCTCTCTCCTCGGCCTCACCAGCGGTCGCGCCGCGCCAGCTTGAGCTGGCCTTCGAGCTTGCGCACCGCCGCCTCGGGCGTGGCCTTGCGGCCCAGCACGTCGTGCGCGGCGTTGGCCAGCGCCAGGCTCACCGCCGGGTACTTCAGCCCCGCCTCGCCCGAGGGCCGGGCCACCGACTCCTCGAACGTGGTCAGCAGGCTGGCCATGAAGGCGTTGGCGGCGATCACCTCCGGGTCCTTGTACAGCGCGGGCCGGGTGGGGTTGAAGCTGCTGCGGATCGCGCGCTCCTTCTGCACCGGGGCGCTGGCCATGTACAGGGCCAGGTCGGCCGCCACGGCGGCGTGGCGGCTGTACTTCGACACCGCCAGCTGCCAGCCACCCAGGGCGCCGGCATGGCGGGCGCCCGGCCCTTCGCCCTTGGGCAGCGGCAGCACGCCGACCTTGCCGCGCACCACGCTGTCGGCGCTTTCCAGCAGCGACCAGGCATAGGGCCAGTTGCGCATGAACAGCGCCTGGCCGTTCTGGAACACGCCGCGCGCGTCCTCCTCGGCGTAGTTCAGCACGCCCACCGAGGCGATGCTGCCCACCCACTGCGCCGCGGTGGCCAGCGCCCGCACCGCCTGCGGGTTGTTGACGGTGATGGCGCCGCTGGCATCGACGATGCGGCCGCCGCCGAAGCTGGCGATCCACTCGAGCGCGTTGCAGGTCAGGCTCTCGCCGCTCTTGGCCTGGAACACGAAGCCCTGGAAGTCCTTCTGCCCGGCCGCCCGCTCGCCGGCCTGCACCAGGGCGGCGGTGGCGCCCAGCTCGGCCCAGGTGGTGGGCGGCGGGCGGTTGTACTTCTTCAGCAGGTCGGCGCGGTAGTACAGCAGGCCGGTGTCGGTGTACCAGGGGATGCCCAGCAGCCGGCCGCCGACGGTGTTGTTGGCGATGATGGCCGGGAAGTGCTCGGCCTCGGCGCCCCGGGTGTAGGGCTTGAGGTCGACCAGGTGGTCCTTCAGGATGCCGGGCCAGACGACGTCGATGCGCACGATGTCGATGTCGCTGCTCTTGGCCGCGAACAGCTGCCGGTACACCGCCAGCGCCGCCGTGGGGCTGTTGGGCTGGGTGTAGTTGCGCACCGTGTGGCCGGTCTTTTTCGCCCAGGCCTCGGCATGCTTCCAGCAGTGCTCGATCTCCGGCGCGCTGGCGCCGCAGGCGATGGTGATCGTCGCCGCGGGCGCGGCGGCGGCGCCGAGCAGCAGCGCGGCGCCGGCCAGCAGGCGGCGGGCGGTCGGCGGAAGCGGGAAGGTCACGATGGCGGGTCTCCGTTGGGGGGTCGGCGCGCGTTCAGTCCAGCACCCACACCACCGCGCTGCGGCCGGGCACGGTGAAGCGCCCGCTGGCCCGGTCGAAGCCGGCCTGCGTGGCGGCCACGCGGTCGGCCGCGCTGGGCGCGCGGTGCACCGGGTGCAGCACCCAGGGCCGGCCGCGGGCGCCGTCGACCACCAGCGCACGCGGCTGGGTGGCGGCATTGAAGCCCAGCAGGATGCGGCGGAAGCCCGCGCCGGGCAGGCCGGCGCCGTCCAGCTCGGCCACCACCAGGGCCGGGTCCTGGCCGGGGCCGGTGCCGTGGAAGCGCAGCCGCTGCTGCACGGCATCGGCCGTGGTCAGCCGGAACAGGCCGCTGCTGGCGCGGATGCGCAGCAGGTCGCGAAAGGCGTCGCGGGTGAAGGCGATGTCGGCGTGCGACGGCCGCAGGCGGGCATCGGCCAGGCGCTGCGCGGCCAGCGGCCAGACCGCCTGGTTGTCGCGGGCCGGCGGCAGGCCGCTGCCGAAGTGGTTGGTCTGCGCCGTCCAGTCGATGCGGTTGAACCAGTCGCCGCTGTCGTAGCTGTTGCCGTCCAGCGACTTGCTGCGCAGCAGGTCGACCCCGGCATGGAAGTAGGCCACGCCCTGGCTGAAGGCGGTGGTGGCCAGCGCCAGCACCTGCACACGGGCGCGCTGCCCGGCGGGCGTGTCGATCGGCAGCTTGTAGGCGTTCAGGTCCCACAGCGTGTGGTTGTCGTGGTTCTCCACGTAGTTGACCACCTCGCCGGGCGCGTCGGCATAGCCCGCCGGCTGGCCGGCGTAGAGGACCTGGTCGCCGCGCAGCGGCGCGCCGCTGCGGCTGGTGAAGGTGTAGGCGCGCA
Source organism: uncultured Aquabacterium sp. (assembly GCA_937864045.1). GTDB lineage: Bacteria > Pseudomonadota > Gammaproteobacteria > Burkholderiales > Burkholderiaceae_C > Pseudaquabacterium. Next base: position 4,529 of record CALMIF010000018.1, read on the forward strand.
GCGTGCCGGCCAGGCCCAGGCGCAGCAGGTCGGCGGCGTGCAGCGCGTCGTCGCGCTGCGGCCCCTCGGCCAGGCCGTTCAGCCAGCCCTTGCGTTCCACCAGCGCCGCCGGGCCGTCGCCGGCGCCGCCGCCGCGCAGCGCGTCGCGGGCGCGGTCGCTGAAGGTGGCGATGCCGGTGCCGCCGAGCCGGTCCTGCGCCGCCTGCACGAAGCGCGCGCCGTGGGCCACCTCGCCGAAGTCCCAGCCCTCGCCGATCAGCTGGATGTCGCGGCGATTGTCCTGGCGCAGCAGCCGCTGCAACGCCACCATCGCCTCCTTCGGCTGGTGGCCCATCAGGTCGAAGCGGAAGCTGTCGATGCGGTACTGGCGCGCCCACAGGCGCACCGAATCCAGCATCAGCTTGCGCATCATGCGGTGCTCGGTGGCGGTGTTGTCGCAGCAGGTGCTGCGCTCGATGCGGCCCTGGGCGTCGAGCCGGTGGTAGTAGCCGGGCACGATGCGGTCGAGCACCGACTGCGGATGCTGGCCGGCCGCCGCCATGTGGTTGTAGACCACGTCCATGCCCACCCGCAGGCCGGCGCGGTGCAGGGCCAGCACCATCGCGCGGAATTCGCGGATGCGCGTCGCCCCGTCGTCGGCCCGGCTGGCGTAGCTGCCTTCGGGCGCATTGAAGTGCAGCGGGTCGTAGCCCCAATTGAAGCAGTCGGGGGCAGCCTGGGCCATCACCGCGGCCTGCTGGGCGGGGCTGTCGGGCGGCGCGGCAGGCACGGCGGGCGTGGTGCAGCCCTGCTCGGGCACGCTGGCGATGTCGAACACCGGCAGCAGGTGCACGTCGGTCAGGCCGGCCCGGGCCAACGCCCGCAGGTGGCGCATGCCCGCGCTGCCGGCCTGGGTGAACGCCGTGTACTTGCCGCGCTGCTCGGCCGGCACGCTGGCGTCGTCACGCGAGAAGTCGCGCACATGCAGCTCGTAGATCGCCAGCCCGGTGTTGCCCTGGCGCGGCGCGGGGCGCGGCGCGGTCGCCCAGCCCGGCGGCTGCGTGGCGGGGTCGTCCAGGCTGCCGATCCAGGCATGGCGCCCGTCGGTGCCCAGGCTGACGGCGTACGGGTCGCTGACACGCTGGCGCACCAGGCCCGTGCCGGGCACCCAGACGTCGACCAGGTAGCGATAGAACCTGCCCGGCACCGGTGGCGCCAGCGTCAGCGACCAGCTCCCGGTGGCGTCGTCGCGCTGCAGCGCCGGCACGGTGGCCGCGGCGGGCGCGGTGTCGCCGGCATGCAGGCACAGCCACACGGCCTGGGCGGTGGGCGCCCACAGCCGCCAGTGCACGGCCTGCGCGCCCGGCGTCACCCCCAGGTCGGCCAGGCGCTCGGCCGGTTCGTACAGGTCATCCAGCGCCGCCGCGTGCTGCACGCGCGTGGCGCGCAGCACGCGGCCGGCGGCGTCCTCCTGCACCAGCAGCAACTGGCCGCGGTGCAG
>CALMIF010000019.1 GCA_937864045.1 uncultured Aquabacterium sp.
CCAACGATCCGGTCTACGAGGGCATGATCGTCGGCATCCACAACCGCGAGAACGACCTGGTGGTCAACGCCACCCGGACCAAGCAGCTGACCAACTTCCGTGTCAGCGGCAAGGAAGACGCGGTCAAGATCACGCCGCCGATCGAGCTGACGCTGGAGTACGGCGTCGAGTTCATCGAGGACGACGAGCTGGTCGAGATCACGCCCAAGAGCGTGCGGGTGCGCAAGCGCCACCTGTCGGAACACGACCGCAAGCGGGCGAGCCGCGAAGCGGCATGAGCCATGGCAGGGCCGTGGCCCTGATGGTGCTGGTCACGCTGCTGTGGAGCACGGCGGGCGTGGTGTCGCGGCACCTGGAGGCCGCGCGCAGCTTCGAGGTCACCTTCTGGCGCAGTGCCTTCAACGTGCTGGCGCTGCTGCTGGCGCTGGGCTGGATGCGCGGTGCCCGGCTGTGGGCCGACATCCGCGGCGGCGGCTGGGCGCTGTGGGTGTCGGGGCTGTGCTGGATGGTGATGTACACCAACTTCATGCTGGCCATCACCCTGACGACCGTGGCCACGGTGCTGATCACGATGTCGATCGCGCCGCTGCTCACCGCGCTGTTCGCCCGCATCTTCCTGCGCCACGCGCTGCCGGCGCGCACCTGGGGCGCCATCGCCGTGGCCGGCCTGGGCATCGCCTGGATGTTCGGGCAGCAAGCCCTCGCCCCCGGTGCATCGATGACGGGTGCGCTGGTCGCCATCGGCGTGCCGATGGCCGGCGCCACCAACTGGGTGCTGCTGCAGCACCTGCACCAGCGCCACGCGGCCGATCCGTCGGTGAAGGCGCCGGACATGCTGCCGGCAGTGCTGATCGGCGCGCTGCTGTCGGCGGCGGTCACGCTGCCGGCCGCGCTGCCGTTCTCGGCCACGCCGCATGACCTGGGCCTGCTGGCCGCGCTGGGCGTGTTCCAGCTGGCGATTCCGTGCCTGCTGGCTGTCGTGCTGACCCGCGTGCTGCCGGCGCCCGAGATGGCGCTGCTGGGCCTGCTGGAGGTGATCTTCGGCGTGCTGCTGGCCTGGGTGGGCGCGGGCGAGGCGCCGGGCGCCAATGCACTGGCCGGCGGCGCGCTGGTGATCGGCGCCCTGGTCGCCAACGAGCTGTTCGGCCTGCGTGGCCGGCGCAGCGGCGCGGTGCTGCAGCAGGCGGGCTGAACCGGGCTGCGGCCGGCGAATTGGCGGACGGCGACCCTGCTCCTGCCGCGATCAGGGTTGTGACCCGGCCGGGATACTGGGCCGACCATGCCGATGCTGACGTCTGCCATGCACCGCCCGGGCCCCGGCCCGATCATTGCCGACCGGGGCGAGTTCATCGAGGCGCTGCAGCAGCTGCTGCTGGGCCATGTGCTGGTGCGGGTCAGCGCCGATTCCTGGGGCTGCCAGCTCAACGGCGCACCGCTGCGGCGCTCGTTCGGCACGCTGCTGCACTACGGCCTGATCGCCCCCTTCCACAACCCGCGCGGCTTTGCCGGCGTGGGCTACTACCGCATCACCGAGGCCGGCCGTGGCTTCGCACGCCAGGCGCTGGACAGCTGGCGAGGGTTGCCGCTGTGGCAGCGCGCCCTGGTGCGGCTGACAGGCTGACGCTGACCGCCGGCAAGGCCGGGTGAAACTCCGGGCGCCCATGGGCCGCGGGGGCGGCTAGCATGGCCCGATGAAGCAGCTCTCCGGCCTCGACGCCTCGTTCCTTCACCTCGAAACCCCTGCGCAGCCGATGCATGTCGGCGCGCTGCATGTCTTCGAGATCCCGCCCGGCCAGACCGGCAAGTTCGTCACCCGCCTGCGCGCCCACATCGCCAGCCGGCTGCCGGCCGCGCCGGTGCTGCGCCGCCGGTTGTGGTGGATGCCGCTGAACCTGGCCAACCCGGCCTGGGTCGATGCCGAGCCCGACCTGAAGCGCCACATCGTCGAGATCAAGCTGCCGCCTTCGGCGAAGCTGGGCGACGGCCAGGCCGCGCTGGAGGAAGCGGTGTCGCAGCTGCACCCGGTGCTGCTGGACCGCGAACGGCCGCTGTGGAAGATGCACGTGCTCGAAGGCCTGGCGCCGTCGCCATCGGGCCTGAAGCGGGTGGGGTTGTACACGCAGTTCCACCATGCGGCGGTCGATGGCCAGGCCGCCGTGGCGCTGGCCCAGGTCATCCTCGACCTGCAGGCCGAGGGGCGTGACCTCGCGATCCGTCCCAGCAGCCGCAGCAAGGTGTTCCAGCTGGGCTGGCAGGAAATGCTGCGCGGCGCCATCGCCAACGAGGCCAGCCAGGTCGCGCAGATCGTCAGGCAACTGCCCGGCACCGCCAAGGCGCTGGCCGGTGCGGCCGGCGCCGCGCTGCAGCGCACCCAGCTGCTGGCCGGCGACAAGGCCACGCCGTCGAACTTGACCCTGGCGCCGCGCACGCCGCTGAACCAGAGCATCGGCCCCGGGCGGGCGTTTGCCGCGATCAGCCTGCCGCTGGACCGCCTGAAGGCCAGCGCCCGCCTGCACGAGGCCACGCTCAACGACATCGTGCTGCTGCTGTGCGCCACCGCGCTGCGGCGCTGGCTGGGCGCGCATGGCGGCGTGCCACGCAAGAGCCTGGTGGCAGCGGTGCCGATCTCGCTGCGCGCCAAGGGCGACGCCAGCTCGGACAACCAGGCCTCGATGAGCCTGGTGAGCCTGGGCACGCACCTGGCCGACCTGAAGAAGCGCCTGGCCCACATCAAGCAGGCCACCGGCGCGATGAAGGCCACCGTGGGCGGGCTCAAGAGCGTGCTGCCCACCGACTTCCCGTCGATCGGCGTGCCCTGGCTGATGGAGGCGCTGACCGCCCTGTATGGCAAGGCCAGGGTGGCTGACCGCCTGCCGCTGGTGGCGAATGTCGTGATCAGCAATGTGCCCGGACCGCCGGTGCCGCTGTACATGGCCGGCGCGCGCATGCTGTCGAACTATCCGACCAGCATCGTGGTGCACGGCATGGCGCTGAACATCACCGTGCAGAGCTACGACCAGCAGATGGATTTCGGCCTGATGGCCGACGCCGGGGCCATGCCCGACGTGCGCACCCTCGCCGATGCGCTGCGCGTGGCCTTCGACGACCTGTGCCTGCTCGACGCCGAGCTGAGCAAGCCGCCGACGCTGACCGACACCGGCCTGGCGGTGGCCGGGGCCGTGGCCGACGAGGCCGGCCGGCGCATCCGCGGCGGGCTGGGCAGTGTCGGTGGCAAGGTCGGCAGCCTGGTCGGCGGCGTGGTGGGCAACGTGGTCAAGCGGGCGGTGGCGGGTGCGGTCGGTGGCGCCGCCTCGTCGGGTCGGGCCAAGCCAGTCGCCAAGCCGCTGACCCGACCGGCCAAGCCGGCTGCCCGCAAGCGCAGCCGGGCGACCGGCGCATGAAGGTCAGCGCCAACGGGCTGCAGATCGCGGTCGACGTGCAGGGCCCGGCCGATGGCGAGCCGGTGCTGCTGATCATGGGCCTGGGCATGCAGTGGCTGGCCTGGCCCGACGAGCTGGTGGCTGACTTGGTGGCGCGCGGCCACCGGGTGGTGCGCTTCGACAACCGCGACGCGGGCCTGAGTGACGGCTTCGACCACCTGGGCATGCCCGGCATGGCGGGCCCGATGCTGCGCCACGCGCTGCACCTGCCGGTGGCCTCGCCCTACACGCTGCGCGACATGGCCGACGACGCGGCAGGCGTGCTCGATGCGCTGGGCATGGTGGCTGCACACGTGTGCGGCGCGTCGATGGGCGGCATGATCGCCCAGCACCTGGCCGTGCGGCATGCGTCACGGGTGAAGAGCCTGACCCTGGTGATGACCAGCAGTGGTGCGCGCCGCCTGCCGCAGCCCGGCCTGCGGGTGCGCCAGGCCCTGCTGGGCCGGCCGCGCAGCAGTGCGGTGGCCGACGTGGTGGCGCACCTGGAACGCGTGGTCGGCGTGATCGGCAGCCCGGGCTATCCGCCCGACCCGCAGCGCCTGCGGGAGCGGCTGGAGGCCGCCGCCCGCCGCGCCTGGCGTCCGGCCGGCACGGCGCGCCAGTTGCTGGCCATCGTGGCCGACGGCGACCGCACGC
>CALMIF010000020.1 GCA_937864045.1 uncultured Aquabacterium sp.
TTGGCTCTGTTATCGACCTTCGGGCCTGAAACGGGCCAACATCTACCAATGCCCGCCGCCGCTCCGCTGATGCCCGACACCCTGCAATGGCTGCCCGCCACCGGCCAGCCCGAACAGCTGATGCTGCTGCTGCACGGCTGGGGCGCCGCCGCGGCCGACATGGCGCCGCTGGCCACCGCCCTGCGCCGCGCCTTCCCGCAGGCCGCGCTGCTGGCGCCCGAGGGCTTCGAGCCGGTCGACAGCGGCCTGGCCGGGCGGCAGTGGTTCAGTCTGCAGGACATCACCGAAGCCAACCGCCCCGGGCGGGTGGACAGCGTGCTGCCGCGCCTGGCCGACTGGGTGCGCGCCGCGCAGCAGGCCAGCGGCGTGGGGCCGGCGGCCACCGCGCTGGTGGGTTTCTCGCAGGGCGCGATCCTGGCGCTGGAGCTGGCGCAACGGCATGACGGCATCTGCGGCCGGGTGCTCAGCTTCTCGGGCCGCTACGCCCGCCTGCCCGAGGTGCCGCTGGCCCACACCACGCTGCATTTCTTCCACGGCGCCACCGACACGGTGATTCCCGCGCAGCAGTCGCGCCTGGCCATGCAGCGCATGGGCGAGCTGCACGGCGATGCCACCATCGACATCGCCAACGGCGTTGGCCATGCCTTGCCGCCCGAGCTGGTGCAGTGCGCCGTGCAGCGGCTGCAGACGCACATTCCGCACCGCACCTGGATGGCGGCCATGGGCGCGGTGCCCGGCCTGGCGCAGCGCCAGGCGGGTGCGGACGACGACTGACGGAGCGCCGCCATGCTGTTCCTGCTGTCGCCCGCCAAGAGCCTGGACTACGACCGCCCGCTGCCGCGCGGCGTGCGCCAGCGGGCCACCGAGCCGCTGTTCCTCGACCGCGCCGCCACGCTGATCGACAGCCTCCAGCCGCTGTCGGCCCGCCAGGTGGCCGCGCTGATGGACCTGTCCGACGACCTGGCGCAGCTGAACGTGGCGCGCTATGCCGCCTGGGTGCCGCAGCACGACGACCGCAACAGCCGGCCGGCGGTCTTCGGCTTCAACGGCGATGTCTACGACGGCCTGGACGTGCGCAGCCTGCAGGCCGCCGACCTGGCCTGGGCGCAGCAGCACGTGGTGATCCTCAGCGGCCTGTACGGCGCGCTGCGGCCGCTCGACCGTTTGCAGCCCTACCGGCTGGAGATGGGCACGCGCCACGCCAACCCCGGTGGCAAGGATCTCTACGCCTTCTGGGGCGACACCGTGGCGCAGTACCTGGACGAACGGCTGGCCGACGACAGGCACCCGGTGATCGTCAACCTGGCCTCGCAGGAGTACTTCAAGGTCGCCGACCGCAAGGCGCTCAAGGCACGGGTGGTCGAGTGCGTGTTCGAGGACTGGAAGGCCGGCGCGACATCCGCCCACCCCGGTGGCGGCCAGTACAAGATCATCAGCTTCTTCGCCAAGCGCGCCCGCGGCGCGATGGCGCGCTGGGCCATCCAGCACCGGGCGCGCAGCGTCAAGGCGCTGCAGGGCTTCGATGCCGACGGCTACGCCTTCGACAAGGCGGCCTCGGGCCCCGACCGGCTGGTGTTCCGGCGTCGCCAGGACGGCTGACGCCGGGCTTGCCCCGGGTGGGCGCGCCAGCGGCCTTTGCCAGAATTGCGGCATGACCTCGCCGCAAGCCGTCACCCCCGAACTGCGCCAGTGGATCATCGAGCAGGCGCGCGCCGGCTGCCCGCCCGACACGGTGCTGGCCGCCATGCGCAGCAGCGGCTGGGACGAGGCGGTGGCGCTGGAGGCGCTGAACCACACGCTGCAGGACGTGCTCGGCAGCGAGGCCGCGGCACAGGCGGTGGCCCAGGCCCTGCCGCAGCCCGTGGCGGTGCCCGAGCCGGCGCTGGAGGGCTCGCCCAGCGTGCTGTGGGCGCACGACCGCGAGGTGACCGTGCTGCTGACGATGCGCCATCCGCGGGTGGTGGTGTTCGGCGGCCTGCTGTCGCATGCCGAATGCGACGAGCTGGTGGCCGCCGCCGCGCCGCGCATGGCGCGCTCGGAAACCGTGGTCAATGCCACCGGCGGCAACGAGGTCAACGCCGCACGCACCAGCGACGGCATGTTCTTCGGCCGCGGCGAGCTGCCGATCTGCGCGCGCATCGAGCGGCGCATCGCCGCCCTGGTGCGCTGGCCGGTGGTCAACGGCGAGGGCCTGCAGGTGCTGCACTACCGGCCCGGCGCCGAATACAAGCCGCACCACGACTACTTCGACCCGGCCCAGCCCGGCATGGCCGCGGTGCTGCGCCGCGGCGGCCAGCGCGTGGGCACGCTGGTGATGTACCTCAACACGCCGCAGCAGGGCGGCGGCACCGTCTTCCCCGACGTGCAGCTGGAAGTGGCGCCGATCAAGGGCAATGCGGTGTTCTTCAGCTACGACCGCCCGCATGCCGCCACACGCACGCTGCATGGTGGCGCGCCGGTGCTGGCGGGTGACAAGTGGGTGGCCACCAAGTGGCTGCGCGAAGGCGAATTCGCCTGATGTGTGACAGATGCGACGCCATTTGACGGAACTGTCAACCACGGTTGGCGGGGGCGCGTTGTGCCAGCGAGCGAGTCGCTCAACCACAACTCAGGAATCCTCATCGTGACCAAAATCGCCGCCGCCCTCATCGCCGCCACCTTCAGCCTGGGTGCCTTCGCCCAAGCCGCCGCCCCGGCCGCCGCTGCCCCCGCCGCCGCTGCCGCTCCGGCCGCTGCCGCGCCGGCCAAGGCCGAGAAGAAGGCCGTCAAGCACGCCAAGCACGCCAAGAAGGCCAAGAAGGCTGCCAAGGCTGCCTGATGTTCCGGCCCGGCAACTGCCGGGTCCTGCATCCCGGACAACCCGGCCTTGGCCGGGTTGTTTGTTTTGAGCCCGGCCTCGGCCGGTTGGTTGGTGTTGAACCCGGCTTCGGCCGGGTTCTGCGCTTTCAGGCCAACCGCACCAGGCTGACCGCCAGCGCCGCAGCCAGTGACGCGGCCAGCCCGCCCGCCACCCAGCGCGCGTAGCGCAGGCCGCCGGTGGTGCCGGCGACCACGCAGCGGGTCAGGCCGTTGACGGCGATCGCCAGCAGCAGCGCGCCCAGCGCGGTGCCGTCGTCCAGCCGGCCCTGGGCGTTCAAGGCGGCCACCGCCGTCACGCCGGCATGGGCGTCGGCCAGGCCGGCCAGGGCCACGCCCACCAAGGTGCCGGCAGCGCCGAACAGGCGGTCGGCCTGGGCCACCGCCAGGGTGACGCCGGTGAGCAGGGCCGCCACCAGCAGCGCCTGGCGCACCTGCAGGGCGCCGCCACCGGGAGCGGGTGCAATGGCGGCCACGGCCTGCCCACGCCAGGCCAGCAGGCCGCCCAGGGCCAGCGCGGTGGCCGCGCCTGCCAGCAGTGCCGGTGCCAGCAGCCCTGCCAGCGGTGGTGCCACCGCCAGCAGCATCAGCAACACCTGCAGCCAGGTTGCGCCGGTGGACAGCACGGCGGCGGCGGTGCAGGGCGTGGCGATGCGGGCGTCGGCACGGGCCCGGCTGCCCATCGCCGCCACCGTCGCCGTGCTGGAGACGAAGCCGCCCAGCAGCCCCGACAGCGGCAGGCCGATGCCCGGCCCGGCCCAGCGCAGCGCCATGTGGCCCACCGCCTGCAGCAGCAGGATCAGCAGCACCAGGCCGGCCAGCACGCTGGGCTGCAGGCCCGCCAGCCAGGGCAGCGCCGCTTGCGGCAGCAGAGGCAGCAGCACCAGGCCCAGGGCGGCCAGCAGCAGGCCGTCGTGCAGTTCCTGCTCGCTGAGCAGCCGGGTGGCCAGGTGGTGCAGACGCCCGCGCGCGGCCAGCAGCACGGCCACCGCCACCGCGCAGCCGGCGCCCAGGGCCGGGCGCTGCTGGGCCAGCACGCCGACCAGGTAGGTGACAACCAGGGCCAGCTCGGTGGTCATGCCGGGGTCGGCGGCCTCGGGGTGCACTGCACTGCGCCAGCGGTCGAAGCCGTAGGCCAGGGCGGCCAGCAGCACCACCCCGAAGGCGCCCACCGCCACCAGCGTCGGCTGGCCCAGGGCCTGCGCCAGCGCACCGGCCAGCGCCACCAGGGTGAAGCTGCGGATGCCGGCAGCGCGGCGGGCCGGGCCTTCGCCCTTGCGGCGCTCGCGCTCCAGGCCGATCAGCAGGCCGCCGCCCAGCGCCACCGCCAGGCCGGGCAGCAGCGCGGCAGTGTCGGGCAGGGTCAGAATTTCACCGTCTCCTGGTGTTGCGGCACACGCACGCGCCAGCCCAGCCGGTCCTGGATGCGCACGCGCAGCGCGTCGGCGGCGTCGGGCTCGCCATGCACCACGAAGGTCTGCGCCGGCGGGCGCGGCAGCCGCCCCAGCCAGGCCATCAGGCCGTCGGCATCGGCATGGCCCGAGAAGCCCTCGATCTGGCTGACCGTGGCGCGCACCGGCACGTACTCGCCGTGGATCTTGACCTCCGGCTCGCCGGCCACCAGCCGGGCGCCGCGGCTGCCGCCGACCTGGAAGCCGGCGAAGACGATGTGGTGCCGCGGGTCGGGCGCCATCGCCTTCAGGTGGTGCAGCACCCGCCCGCCGGTGGCCATGCCGCTGGCCGACAGGATGATGGCCGGCACCCGCATCGCCGCCAGGCGCTGCGACTGCGCCGCCGTCGCCACCAGGCGCACGCCGTCGCACAGCTGCGCCACCTCGCGCGCCGGCAGGCGCAGCAGGCGGCGGTGGCGGGTGTAGAGCGCGGTCGCCTCGATCGCCATCGGGCTGTCCAGGAAGATCGGCAGGTGGGTCGGAATCTCGCCGGCGCGCTTCAGGCGCTGCAGCACCGCCAGCAGCGCCTGCGCCCGGCCCACGGCGAAGGTGGGCAGCAGCACGCTGCCGCCACGGCCGATGGTGTCGCGCACGGTCTGTGCCAGGCGCTGCGGCGCGTCGTCGCCGGGCGGATGGCGGCGGTTGCCGTAGGTCGACTCGACCAGCAGCACGTCGACGCCGCCCAGCGCCTGCGGCGGCGGCATCAGGATGTCGTCATCGCGGCCGAGATCGCCCGAGAAGCCCAGGGTCTGCCCGCCGTGCGACAGCGTCACCGCGCAGGCGCCCAGCAGGTGGCCCACCGGCGTCAGCAGCACCTGCACGTCGCCCACCAGGCGCGGCTTGCCGGGCGCCAGGGGCACGAACTTCGCGATCGCCTTCTTCGCGTCGGCCTTGGTGTACAGCGGCAACGCCTTGGCATGGCGCGAGAAGCCTTGCCGGTTGGCGCGCCGGGCGTCCTCTTCCTGCAGGTGGGCGCTGTCGAGCAGCAGCACCGCGGCCAGGTCGCAGGTGGCGGGGCTGGCGTAGATCGGCCCGCGGAAACCCGCCTTCACCAGGCCGGGCAGCCAGCCGCTGTGGTCCAGGTGGGCGTGGCTCAGCACCACGGCATCGATGGTGTGCGGCGGCAGGCCCAGCGGCGCCCAGTTGCGCTCGCGCAGCACCTTGAAGCCCTGGAACAGGCCGCAATCGAGCAGGATGCGCTGGTCGCCCAGGGTGACGAGGTGCCGCGAGCCGGTGACGGCATCGGCCGCGCCGAGGAACTGCAGTTGCATGGGGTCGCCTGCTGTCGAGACAGGCACCAGTGTGCACCGGTGCAGGGCGGCGGCCCTGCGCTGGCTCAAGCAGGCAATCTTTGGTATTCGAAGAACATCTGGCCAGCGAAGGCCAGCGTGCCCATCAATGCCGCGCCGCCCGCCATCAGCGCGATGACCACGGCGATCACCACTGGCCAGCCGGTGGCCGCGCCGGCGCTGCCGAAGCGCTCGCTCCAGCGTTCTTCGGATGTGAGGCCGATGACGATGGTCGACAGCATCACCACCGCCACCATCCCGCCGAACAGCGGGATCAGCAGCCAGGCGGCATGGTCGTCCTGGCCCAGGTTGCGCATGCGGATGACGCCGGCCAGGCCGGTCAGCGACAGCAGCGGATGCAGCCAGCCGATGGCGTCGCGCCAGCCATGCAGGTAGAAGCGGTGCGCGCCCAGCAGGCCGCCCAGCAGGGCCAGCCAGGTCGCCAGGCGCCTGGATTTGTGCCCGGTCGTCATGCCCGGTCCGCGCCCGGCGCGCCGTCGCCCAGGCCCAGGGAGCGCTGCATCAGCACCACGTCCAGCCAGCGGTCGAACTTCCAGCCGGCCGACTTGAGCACGCCGCTGTGGGTGAAGCCCAGCGCGGCATGCACGCCGATCGAGCCGGCGTTGTCTGCGTCGCCGATCACCGCCAGCATCTGGCGCGCGCCCTGGGCCTCGCAGCGCGTCACCAGCTCGGCCAGCAGCAGCCGGCCCACGCCGCGGCCGCGGGCATCGCGGTGCAGGTAGATCGAATCCTCCAGGCAGAAGCGGTAGGCGCGGCGCGGGCGGAAGTGGTTGGCGTAGGCGTAGCCCAGCACACGGCCGCTGGTGTCGCCGCGTTCCTGCGCCACCAGCCAGGGCAGGCCCTTGGCCAGCACGTCGTCGCGGCGGCGCGCCATCTCGGGCTGGTCGGGCGGCTCCAGCTCGAAGGTGCCGGTGCCGTGCAGCACCGCGTCGGCGTAGATGGCGGTGATCGCGGGCAGGTCGGCCGGCGTGCTGGGGCGGATGAGAAGGGCGGACTGGGTCATTGTTCGAACGATCGGCCTGCAGGAAGCAGCGAAGCTCAGTTTATAATGCGAGGTTTTCGGCGACGGTGGGCCCTGCTGCCTTGGCGGCAAGTCCTGCGTATCTACGGCGCCGATCCTGCTCCGCCGCACAGCACCAGATGGTGCGGTTGCGGTGGCCCCCAGATGTTCCGGCCTTGCGGTGTCTCCCTGGCTGGCGCGTCGCCCCGATTCTTTTGGAAGATCATCATGGTCGTGATTCGACTCGCTCGCGGCGGCGCCAAGAAGCGCCCGTTCTACAACATCGTCGTCGCCGACTCGCGCGAGCGCCGCGACGGCCGCTTCATCGAGCGCCTGGGTTTCTATAACCCGATGGCCGCCGGTGCCGAGCAGCCGCTGCGCGTGGCGCTGGACCGCGTCACCTACTGGACTGGCGTCGGCGCCCAGCTCTCGCCCACCGTCAAGCGCCTGGTCAAGGACGCTGCCAAGGCGCAGGTGGCCCCGGCCGCCGCCGCCTGAGCCTGCAACCGCCCGCCGAGCACCACGTCGCGATGACGCTGGCCGCACCCGGCGGGCCGGATTCCCCGGCCTGCCCCGACGACGCGGTCGAAGTCGGCCGCGTCACCGGCGCCTGGGGCATCCAGGGCGGCATCCGCGTCGCCCCCTTCAGCAAGGACCCGCAGGCGCTGTTCGCCACGCGCACCTGGTTCGTGCTGCCGCCCGAGGCGCCTGTCGCCGGGCCGCGCGTCGCCGCAGCGCCCTTGCCACGCGTGCTGAACGTCAGCCGCGCCCGCGAGCAGGGCGATGCCGTGGTGGCCACCGCCAGGGAACTGCCCGACCGCAACGCCGCCGAGGCGATGAAGGGCGCACGCATCTTCGTGCCGCGGTCGGCCTTTCCCACCGCCGGCGACGGCGAGTTCTACTGGATCGACCTGATCGGCCTGGCCGTGGTCAACCGCCAGGGCGAGGCCCTGGGCACGGTCACCGGCCTGATCGACACCGGCCCGCACAGCGTGCTGCGCGTCGCCCGGCCCGACGCGCCGGCCGATGCGTCACCCGACGCGGCCGAGCGGCTGATTCCCTTCGTCGCCGCCTTCGTCGACAACGTCAGCCTGGCCGACAAGCGCATCACGGTCGACTGGGGCCTGGACTACTGACACTCCCGGCGCCGCCCATGCGCTTCGACGTCGTCACGTTGTTCCCGGACCTGTTCGGCCCGCACCTGAGCCAGGGCATCACGCGCCGGGCCTTCGACGGCGGCGCGGTGCAGGTGCGGCTGTGGCCGCTGCGCGACTTCGCCACCGACACCTACCGCCGCGTCGACGACCGCCCCTTCGGCGGCGGCCCTGGCATGGTGATGCTGGCAGAGCCGCTGGAGCGGGCGCTCGCCGCCGTGCAGGCCGAGCGTGCTGCAGCGGGAGTGCCGCCGTCGCAGGGCGTCGGCGGAACGGCCCCGCTGATCCACTTCACCCCCACCGGCGCCCCGATCACGCAATCCCTGGTGCGCCAGCTGGCCGCCACCGACGCGCCCGGCGCGGTGCTGCTGTGCGGCCGCTACGAGGGCATCGACCAGCGCGTGATCGATCGCCACGTCACACTGGAGCTGAGCCTGGGCGACTTCGTGCTGTCCGGCGGTGAACTGCCGGCGCTGGCCCTGCTCGATGCCGTCGCCCGCCTGCAGCCCGGCGTGCTGACGGCCGAGTCGCATGAGCAGGACAGCTTTTCCGACGACGGCCTGCTCGACTGCCCGCACTACAGCCGGCCCGAACTGCTGACCACGCCCGACGGCACCGAACTGCCGGTGCCGCCCGTGCTGCTGAGCGGGCACCACGCGCAGATCGCCCGCTGGCGGCGCGAGCAGTCGCTGGCCCTCACGCTGCGGCGCCGGCCCGAGCTGATCGCCGCGGCGCGGGCGGCTGGGCGCCTGTCCAAGGCGGACGAACGCACGCTGGCGCAGCTTGCTGCCAGTCACCAGGCACAGCCGCCTGCTGGCACGCTATAATCATCGGCTTTGCGATCCTCTACCGGGCTACAACGTCGGCACCAACCGGGTGCCGAGAGCGCGCCGGCATGAACGCCCAGGAGAAACCAGTGGACCTGATCCGCACCCTCGAACAGGAAGAGATCACTCGCCTGAACAAGACGATCCCCGCGTTCGCCCCCGGCGACACCGTGATCGTCAGCGTCAACGTCGTCGAAGGCACGCGCAAGCGCGTGCAGGCCTACGAAGGCGTGGTGATCGCCAAGCGCAACCGCGGCCTCAACAGCAGCTTCATCGTGCGCAAGATCTCCAGCGGCGAAGGCGTCGAGCGCACCTTCCAGCTCTACAGCCCGCTGATCTCGGGCATCGAGGTCAAGCGCCGCGGCGACGTGCGCCGCGCCAAGCTGTACTACCTGCGCCAGCGTTCGGGCAAGAGCGCGCGCATCAAGGAGAAGCTGGGCGCCTGATCACGGCCCGGTTTCCGCCACAGCAAGCCGCCCTCGGGCGGCTTGTTTCGTTGGAAGCCGCGACAATCGAGCGATGTCCCCGACGGTTCCCCGCATCGCCGATCCCGAATCCATCCCGGTGGCCGGTGTCGACGACCACCTGCCCCCTGTGCCCGGCGACCGCCTGCAGCCGTGGCCGCTGCGCCAGCGCTTCGCCGCGCCGCTGACCTGGCAGCCTGAACTGGGCGGCGATGGCGCCCGCTTCAACCCGGACGGCCCCACCGCCCAGGCCGCCGTGCTGGTGCCCCTGGTGATGCGCGACGACGCGCTGCAGGTGCTGCTGACGCGCCGCACCGCCCACCTGCGCAGCCATGCGGGGCAGATCAGCTTTCCCGGCGGCAAGATGGAGCCGACCGATGCGGACCTGGTCGCCACCGCGCTGCGCGAGACCGAGGAAGAAGTCGGCCTGGACCGCCGCCATGTCGAGGTCATCGGCCGGTTGCCGGCCTACACCACGGTGACCGGCTTCGTCGTCACGCCTGTGGTGGGCCTGGTCACGCCCGGCTTCGGCCTGAAGGTCGACAGTGGCGAGGTCGACGAGGCCTTCGAGGTGCCGCTGCCCTTCCTGATGACGCCCGCCCACCACCGCCGCCACCGCTGGGACGCGGGCGGCGGCATCACGCGCCAGTTCCTGTCCATGCCCTGGCGCAATGCCGCCGGCCAGCAGTACTTCATCTGGGGCGCGACCGCGGCGATGCTGCGCAACCTCTATGGCTTCCTGGCCCATGGCTGAAGGCCGGCGCAGGCCCCCCCTCGCTATCATCGCGGGCTCATGAGTTTCTTCGCCGTCCTGCTGGCCCTGGTCATCGAGCAGTTCAAGCCGCTGCCGCGTGACAACTGGGTGCACCACCTGCTGGTGTCGTGGGTGGGCTGGACCGGCCGCAACTTCGACGCCGGGCGGTCGCACCACGCCTGGGTGGTGTGGGGCGTGTCGGTGGGCGCACCGGCCCTGCTGCTGGGCGCGGTGTACCTGGCCATCGCCCACTGGAGCGTGCTGCTGGCCCTGCTGTTCGACGTCGGCGTGCTCTACCTGACGCTGGGCTTCCGCCAGTTCAGCCACTACTACACCGACATCCGCGACGCGCTGGAGCGCGGCGACGAGATCGAGGCGCGCCGCCTGCTTGCCGAGTGGCGCCACCTGGACGCCAGCGAACTGCCGCGCACCGAACTGCTGCGCCACGTCATCGAGCATGCGCTGCTGGCCGCCCACCGCCATGTGTTCGGCGTGTTCTTCTGGTTCGTGCTGTTCAGCACCCTGGGCCTGGGGCCGCTGGGCGCGGTGCTCTACCGCATGGCCGAGTTCGCCGCCCGCTACTGGACCTACCCCAGCAAGGCCCTGGGCGTGCCGGCCAATCAGCGGCTGATGGCCGTCAGCCGGCAGATGTTCGCCGCCATCGACCATGTGCCCTCGCGGCTGACGGCCTTCGGCTTCGCCGTGGTCGGCAACTTCGAGGAGGCGATCAACGCCTGGCGCCGCGACGCCATGCTGTGGAAGCACGCCAACGAAGGCGTGATCCTGGCCTCGGCCGCTGGCGCGGTGGGCGTGCAACTGGGCGGCAGCGCCGCGCCGGGTGTCACGCCCGACCGCTCGCGCGGCTTCAACAGCGGCCCCACGCCCGACGCCGCCGCCGACGGCTCCACCGGTGGCGACCCGCCGCAGATGGCGCACCTGCGCAGCGTGGTGGGCCTGGTCTGGCGCTCGGTGGTGCTGTGGATGCTGCTGGTGGCCTTGCTGACGCTGGCCAACCTGGTTGGGTGAGCTCGGACACAAACGGTCCTGAGGACTGGTTGTGCCTGGCGAACCGGCCGAGCTCGGCGAGGCCGTGGGTGACGGAACGTCAGTACCGGGTCGCCGACAGCTCCGCGTGCAACTCGCCGTAAATGCGGTAGCGCGACGGATGAATGGCGCCCACATCGACCGCGGCGCGCACACCGCAGCCCGGCTCATGCAGGTGGGTGCAGTTGTAGAAGCGGCAATCGCCGGCATGCGCCCGCAGGTCGGGCATCAGGCCGGCCAGGTCGGTGGGCTGCAGCTGACGCAGGCCAAACTGCTGGAAGCCGGGTGAATCGACCAGCGCGCTGCGGCGGGTGTCGTCCAGCCAGTACCAGCGGGTGTGGGTGGTGGTGTGGCGGCCGGTGTTCAGCGCGGTGCTGATCTCGCCCACCTGCGCCTCGGCGCTGGGCACCATGCGGTTGATCAGCGTGCTCTTGCCCATGCCGCTGGGGCCCAGCACCAGGGTGGCCTTGCCGTCGAGCAGCGGCGCCAGCACGGCCTGGGCGGCGTCGCCGTCGCCTTTCAGCGACAGCTCCAGCACCGCCACGCCCATCGCCCGGTAGGGCGTCAGGCGTGCCCGGGCGGCATCGGCGCCGGGCAGGTCGGTCTTGTTCAGCACGATGGTGGTCGGGATGCCGGCGGATTCGGCCGCGATCAGCGCCCGCGCCAGCTGGGTCTCGGCATACATCGGCTCCACCGCCACCAGGATCAGCAGCTGGTCGAGGTTGGCGGCGAAGGACTTGGTCTTCCACTCGTCCTGGCGGAACAGCAGGTTGCGCCGCGGGGCCACCTGCTCGACCACGCCCTCGTCGCCCGCCGGCTGCCAGCGCACGCGGTCGCCGACCACCACCTCGGTCTTCTTGCCGCGGCCGTGGCAGAGCAGGCGGGTGCCGTCGTCGGCCTCGACCATGCAATGCCGCCCGTGGGCGGCCACCACCAGCCCGTTCGGCTCGGACTTCATGCGCCCCGCATCGCCAGCGCCGCCAGCCGTTCGCTGGCAGGCGGGTGCGAGTAGTAGAAGCGCACGTAGACCGGGTCGGGTGTCAGCGTGGCGGCGTTGTCCTGGTGCAGCTTGAGCAGGGCGCTGGCCAGGGCGCGTCCGTCGGCCTGGGCGCAGGCGTAGGCATCGGCCTGGAACTCGTGCCGGCGCGACAGCAGGGCCGACAGCGGCGCGGCGAAGAAGCCGAACACCGGCACCACCAGCAGGAACAGCAACAGGGCCAGCGCGTCGTTGGGCGCGCCGGACTGGTGGGCGATGTTGGGCAGCACGCCCAGGCCGGCGTAGAAGCCCGGCTGCTGCGCCAGCCAGCCCAGCAAGGCCAGCGCCACCAGGCTCAGGCCGAACACCATCACGATGCGCTGGGTGATGTGCTTGTGCTTGAAGTGGCCCAGTTCGTGCGCCAGCACCGCTTCCACCTCGGCCGGGCTCAGCTTGGCCAGCAGGGTGTCGTAGAACACCACGCGCTTGGCCGCACCCAGGCCGGTGAAGTAGGCATTGCCATGGGCCGAGCGCCGGCTGCCGTCCATCACGAACAGGCCCTTGGCGGCGAAGCCGCAGCGCTGCATCAGGGCCTGCACGCGGGCCTTCAGGCCCTCGTCGGCCAGCGGCTCGAAGGTGTTGAAGAGCGGGGCGATCAGGGTCGGGTAGACGACCATGATCAGCAGGTTGAAGCCCACCCAGGCGCCCCAGGCCCACAGCCACCACAGCGTGCCCGCCGCGCCCATCAGCCACAGCACCAGGGCGGCCAGCGGCAGGCCGATCAGCGCGCCGACCCCCAGGTTCTTCAGCAGGTCCATCACGAACAGCCTGGGCGTCGTGCGGTTGAAGCCGAACTGCTGCTCGACGCGGAAGGTGGCATAGAGCTCGAAGGGCAGATCCAGCGCCATGCCGATCAGACTGAAGGCCACCAGCAGCCCCAGCTGGTAGGCCAGGTTGCCGAAGGCCGGCTGCACGCTGGCCAGCAGCGCCTGGTTCAGCGCGTCCAGCCCGCCCAGCAGGGTCCAGCCCAGCAGGGTGGCGGCACCGAAGGCGGTGCTCAGCAGGTCCAGCCGGCCCTTGGCGAGCGTGTAGTCGGCCGCACGCTGGTGGTCGGCCAGCTGGACCGTGGCCGCGAACGCTGCCGGCACCGCGCCGCGGTGGGTGGCGACATGGCGCATCTGGCGCGTGGCCAGCCAGAACTTGACGGCCAGCGACAGCAGCAAGGCCGCGGCGAAGAGCAGGGTGACAGGCAGCGGCGGCAGGGGAGGCATGGCGCGGAAGTGTAGGCGGCGCCCGGCGGGCGCCTCGGCGGGCAGCGACAATCCCCGCGATGAGCGAACCCACCACCCCCGCGCTGCGCAGCAGCGAGCAGAACCTGATCTGGATCGACCTGGAGATGACCGGCCTGTCGCCGTTCACCGACCGCATCATCGAGATCGCGGTGGTGGTGACCGACCCGACGCTGGCCATCCGCGTCGAAGGCCCGGTGTTCGCCATCCACCAGAGCGACGCGGTGCTCGACGGCATGGACGCCTGGAACAAGGGCACGCACGGCAAGAGCGGCCTGATCGACCGCGTGCGCGCCTCCACGGTCGACGAGGCGGCGGCGCAGGCCGCGGTGATCGACTGGCTGAAGACCTACGTGCCCAAGGGCAAGAGCCCGATGTGCGGCAACTCGATCTGCCAGGACCGCCGCTTCCTGGCCAAGGACATGCCGGTGCTGGAAGACTTCTTCCACTACCGCAACCTCGACGTCAGCACGCTGAAGGAACTGGCCAAGCGCTGGAACCCCAGGGTGCTGGAGGGCTTCAAGAAGGCCCAGGCCCACACCGCGCTGGCCGACATCCACGAGTCGATCGACGAGCTGCTGCACTACCGCAGCCACTTCCTCCGCGTCTGATCAGGACGCGGGCAGCTGCGCAGCCTGGCGCGCCGCAGACCGCTTGCGCGGGCTGTCGTCGCGCTCCACCCGCACGCCGGTGGACGTGCGCCGCTGCAGCCGCCAGGCCTGCAGCAGGGCACGCGCCTCGGGGTCGGGGCGGGCGGGCAGCTTGCGGTACTCGCTGCAGTCGCTCTTGCGCGACATCAGCCGGTGGTTGATCAATTCGCGGCGCAGCGTGGCGTGGTCGCCGAAGGCGTTTGCCGCCTTCAGGATCTGGTTGACCTCGGCCTCGGTGTAGACGCGGCGGCCGTCGAACAGCGTCCACAGCACCCACATCGCCAGCGTCTGCACGCTGTACTTCACCGGCCAGCGCACCAGGCGCCCGCGGCTGTCGAACTGGCCCAGCGCCTTGCGGGCGTTGTCGGTCAGCGCGGTGGGTGGCGGGCGGTCTTCCAGCGCCAACGGTGGCGTTGGCAGGGTGTCGCTGCGCAGGGCCGCGGCCTGCAGTGCCTGCAGGTTGCGGTGGCCCAGGGCGCGGGCGACATGGTTGAGCAGCTCGACATGGCCGGGTGGCGGCTCGCCGGCGGCATGGCGGGTCTTGAGCGACTGGCCCAGGGCCTTGGCAAAGGCCGAGGCATCGGGCACGACGAAGGACAGCGGGGAACGGGGCATGGCCTGCACTCCACACGCACGACTTGGACCCCGGACGGGGCGCTGGTGGTTGCCGACTTCCAGCCTGTCGCACGCTGGATGCGAGGGCATGGTGGGGTGATGGCAGGTTGAGCTCGCGGGGTGACCGCGCGGCAACGCCTGGGTGAACTGCCGACCGGGCGCGCAGTCTAGCGCAAGCTGGCGGCCAGCACCGCGGCGACGAACGGCCCCTTGGCGTCGGTGTAGGCCTCGCGGTCCTGCGGATGGGCAGCGGCCAGGCGCCGCTTCAGGTCGGCATAGGCATCGCGCAGCGCCGTGTCTGCGCGCAGCGCATCGCGGAAGGCCAGACGCTCGCGCCACAGCGCGCTGCCCACCGGCACCAGGTGCAGATGGTGCGTGCGGTTCACCGGCCCGGGCTTGCAGAACCAGTGCATGCGGTCCGCCTGGTACGCGACGTACGCGTACTGCAGGCTGGCCGCCGCGGCGATGGCCGCGCGCGAGGCGTCCAGCGACACCACCGGCGCCATGATGTCGATGACGGGCTTGGCCGGCAGGCCGGGCACGGCGGTGCTGCCGATGTGCTCGGGTGCGCCGGCCAGCCACGGCGCCAGCGCGGCGGCGATGGCATCGCGCTCGGCGGCGAACAATGCCGCCCAGCGCGGGTCGGGCGGCGCCAGGACGATGGGGTCGTCGGCCACGGCGCCGGCCTGGTTCAGGCGCCGAGCAGGTCGACCTCGAACACCAGGGTCGCGTTCGGCGGGATCACGCCGCCGGCGCCGCGCGGGCCGTAGCCCAGTTCGGGCGGGATCACCAGCACGCGGGTGCCGCCCACCTTCATGCCCCGCACGCCGTCGTCCCAGCCGCGGATGACCTGGCCGGCGCCAAGGTGGAACTGGAACGGCTGGCCGCGGTCCTTGCTGCTGTCGAACTTGCGGCCGCGGCCATTGGGCACCGCCGGGTCGTGCAGCCAGCCGGTGTAGTGCACGCTGACGCGCTGGCCGGCGCGGGCCTCGGCGCCGCTGCCCTCGACCACGTCGTCCATTTGCAGCGGCACGCGCTCGGGCTCGGGCAGCAGCTCGACCTCGAACACCAGGGTGGCGTTGGGCGGGATCACGCCGCCGGCGCC
>CALMIF010000021.1 GCA_937864045.1 uncultured Aquabacterium sp.
GGCACGATGGCCGCGCTGGCGGCCGATGACGCGGTGCGCCGCGCCTACCTGTCGATGTGAGCGTTCCCCCGTTGTCATCCCTCAACCCCAAGGAGTTGCCATGACCATGATCCGACGCCGTGTCTTCCTGCAAGCCCTGTCGGCCGCCGCGGCTGGCGGCGTGCTGCCCGCCCATGCCGCCGGCTTCAAGCCCGATGCGAAGACCGCGCTGATCGTGGTCGACGTGCAGAACTGCTTCGTGCCTGGCGGCAACCTGCCGGTGGCCAAGGGCGACGAGGTGGTGCCGGTGATCAACCGGATCGCACCGGCCTTTGCCAACATCATCGTCACGCAGGACTGGCACACGCCCGGTCACGCCTCCTTCGCCAGCACCTACCCCGGCAAGAAGCCGTTCGAGACCACCACGCTGGCCTACGGCCAGCAGGTGCTGTGGCCCGACCACTGCGTGCAGGGCACCGAGGACGCGGCGCTGCACAAGGATCTGAAGCTGCCCACCGCCCAGCTGATCATCCGCAAGGGCTTCAACAAGGGCGTGGACAGCTACTCGGCCTTCCAGGAGGCCGACCGCAAGACGGTGACCGGCCTGGCCGGCTACCTCAAGGCGCGCGGCATCCAGACCTTGGTGGTCACCGGCCTGGCCACCGACTTCTGTGTCGCCTGGACGGCGATGGACGCGCGCGACGCCGGCTTCGAGGTGCTGGTGGTCGAGGACGCCTGCCGGGCGATCGACCTGAACGGGTCGCTGGCCGCCGCGTGGACGCAGATGACGGCCAAGGGCGTCAAGCGCATCCAGTCGGCTGACATTTCCGTCTGACCCAGTCGCCTTGCCCGCGCCGATCACGCTGCACGTCAACGGCCGGGCGCAGGCGCTGGCGGTCGACGGCGGCGTGCCGCTGCTGCAGGTGCTGCGCAACGACCTGGGCCTGAACGGGCCGAAGTACGGCTGCGGCCTGGGCGAATGCGGCGCCTGCGCGGTGCTGGTCGACGGCGTGGCGGCAAGGTCGTGCTGCCTGCCGGTGGATGGCCTGGCGGGCCGGACGGTGACCACGCTGGAAGGGCTGGGCTCGCTCGACGCGCCGCACCCCGTGCAGCAGGCCTTCATCGACACCCAGGCCGCCCAGTGCGGCTACTGCCTGAACGGCATGCTGATCGCCATCGTCGCGCTGCTGCGGCGCACGCCCCGGCCCAGCGACGCCCAGGCCCGCACGGCGCTGCAGCACCACCTGTGCCGCTGCGGCAGCCACATCGAGATCCTGGCGGCGGTGCAGCGGGCCGCCGAGCTGACGGCGCAGACGAGCAGCGGCGCATGAACTTTCGCGCATCGGCCTGGCGCCTGCGCGCCGACTTCCGTGCCGCCGATGGCGTGCTGCTGGTGCTGCGCGATCCACCTGCGCCGCCACCGCCCGCCAAAGGCCAGCCGCCCGCCGTGCCCGGCAACCCGGCCGAGGGGCCCGAGATCCTGCTGGCCCTGGTGGCTGAGGACGACGGCCGGCTGACCGCCACCGCGCTGGCCGGCCATGTGGACCTGGGCACCGGCATCCGCACCGCCTACGGCCAGATCGTCGCCGAGGAGCTGGGCCTGCCGCTGGAGGCCGTGCAGGTCATCCTTGGCGACACCGGCCGGGCGCCCAACCAGGGGCCGACGATCGCCAGCGCGTCGCTGCAGATCCATGCCCAGCCGCTGCGGCTGGCCGCGGCGCAGGCGCGGGCCTGGTTGGTGGCCGAGGCTGCGGCCCGTGGCGTCGACCCCGGCGCCGGGCTGCTGGCGGACCGGCATGTCGACCTGGTGCTCGATGCCGCCACACCCACCAAGCCGCCGGCCGACTACACCGTGGTGGGCACCAGCGCGCCACGCGTCGACCTGCCGGCCAAGGCCACCGGCGGTGCGGTCTATGTGCACGATGTGCGCCTGCCCGGCATGCTGCATGGCCGCGTGGTGCGGCCGCCCTATGCCGGGCTGGACGCCGGGCCCTTCGTCGGCCACAGCCTGGATGCGGTCGACGAGGCGTCCATCGCCCATCTGAGCGGCATCGTGCGCCTGGTGGTGCAGGGCGACTTCATCGGCATCGTCGCCGAGCGCGAGGACCAGGCCGAGGCGGCGATGCGCTCGCTGCAGGTGCGCTGGAAGCCGTTCACGCCGGTCGCGCCGCTCGACGACCTGGCCGCGGCGATCAGCGCCCATCCGGCCACGCCGCGGGTGGTGCAGGAGATTGGCGACGTCGACGCCGCCATCGCCCACAGCGACCGCGCCTTTGCGCGCACCTATGTCTGGCCCTACCAGCTGCATGCGTCCATCGGGCCGAGTTGCGCCGTCGCCGACTGGCACGGCGAGCGCGCCACAGTGTGGACCGGCACGCAGAACCCGCATGTGCTGCGCGCCGACCTGGCCAAGCTGACCGGCCTGCCCGATGTGGCCATCGACGTGGTGCGGCTGGAAGCAGCGGGCTGCTACGGTCGCAACGGCGCCGACGACGTGGCGGCCGACGCGCTGCTGCTGGCGCGCGCGGTGGGCCGGCCGGTGCGGGTGCAGCTGACCCGCGAGCAGGAGCACGCCTGGGAGCCGAAAGGTGCTGCCCAGCTGATGACGGTGCGCGGCGGGCTGGCGGCCGATGGCACGCCGCAGGGCTACGACTTTTCGACCAGCTACCCCAGCAACGGCGCGCCCACGCTGGCCCTGCTGCTGACCGGCACCGTGCCGGCCGTGGCCCAGGCCTTCGAGATGGGCGACCGCACGTCGGTGCCGCCTTACGCCTACGCCGACCAGCGGATCACCGTCAACGACATGGCGCCCATCCTCCGGGCCAGCTGGCTGCGCGGCGTGTCGGCGCTGCCGAACAGCTTTGCGCACGAGAGCTACATCGACGAGCTGGCGACCGCCGCCGGTGTCGACCCGGTGGCCTACCGCCTGCGCCACCTGCCCGACCAGCGCGCTGCCGAACTGCTGCGTGCCACGGCAGACAAGGCCGGCTGGGTGCCGCACACGCAGCCGCAGTTGAAGGCGGTCGACGGCGACTGGCTGCAGGGGCAGGGCGTGGCCTACGCCCGCTACGTGCACAGCAAGTTCCCCGGCTTCGGCGCCGCCTGGGCGGCCTGGGTGGCCGACGTGCAGGTCCACAAGACCACCGGTGAGGTGCATGTCAGCCGGGTGGTCGTCGGCCACGACGCGGGCCTGATGGTCAACCCCAAGGGCGTCGAGCAGCAGGTGCACGGCAACGTGCTGCAGACCACCAGCCGGGCGTTGAAGGAGCAGCTGCGGGTCGATCCCGTCAGCCGCACCGCGGCCAGCCGCGAATGGGGCGGCTACCCCATCCTCAGCTTCCGCGAGGTGCCGGTGGTCGAGGTGCTGTTGATGCCACGCCCTGGCGAGCCGGCGCTGGGCGCGGGTGAATCGGCATCCGTCCCGGGCACGGCGGCGATCGCCAATGCCATCTTCGACGCGACGGGTGTGCGCTTCCGCCAGCCGCCGTTCACGCCCGAGGTGGTCCGCGCGGCGCTGAATCCGCTGCCGGCGCCGCAGCCGGCGCCTGTGCCGCAGCCGCCCGCGCCGCCGCCGGTGGCCGATCCGCAGCGCGGCCGCAAGCCGTGGTGGGCGGTGGCGGCCGGGCTGGCGGTGGGCGTGGTCGGCCTGGGCGCGGCGCTGCTGGGGCTGCGACCGGGCGCCATCGCGCCGGTCCAGGCGAGTGCGGCCGGCGTCTACAGCCCGCAGTTGCTGGAACGTGGCCGGCAGCTGGCCGCGATGGGCAACTGCGTGGCCTGCCACACGGCGCAGGGCGGGGCGCCGAACGCCGGCGGACGGGCGATCGCCACGCCCTTCGGTACGGTCTTCAGCACCAACCTCACGCCCGACGCCGCCACCGGCATCGGCACCTGGAGCTTCAGCGCCTTCCAGCGGGCGATGCGCGAAGGCATCAGCCGCGACGGCCGGCACCTGTACCCGGCGTTTCCGTACACCGCCTTCACCCAGGCCAACGATGACGACCTGCAGGCGCTGTATGCGCACCTGATGAGCCAGCCGGCCGTGGCCAACGCCGTGGCCGAGACGCGGCTGGCCTTCCCGTACAACCTCCGCCCGCTGATGGGGCTGTGGAACGCGGTCTACCTGCAGCCCGGCCCGGTCGCACCGGTGGCCGGGCAGACCACGCAATGGAACCGCGGCGCCCAGCTCGTCAACGGCCTGGGCCACTGCACCGCCTGCCACACGCCGCGCGACACCCGCGGCGGCGAACGGGCGCGCACGGCCTACCTGGGCGGCGCGATGGTCGACGGCTGGGAGGCGCCGCCGCTGGGCGCCTTGTCGCGCGGCCCGGTGCCCTGGACCGAGGACGCGCTGGTGCAGTACCTGCGCACCGGCCACCATGCCCACCACGGCATCGCCGGCGGCACGATGGCGCCGGTGGTGCAGGCCCTGGCCCAGGCGGACGAGGCCGACGTGCGGGCGATGGCGCACTACCTGGTGGCGCTGCAGGCCCCGGCACCGGCCGTCGATGCGCAGGCGCTGGTGACAGCGGCCGCGACCCAGCCCGCGCTGCTGCCCGGCCCCGCGCAGCGATTGTTCGACGGTGCCTGCGGCGCCTGCCACCACGACGGCGATGGTGCGCCGACGCTGGGCCTGAACCAGCCCCTGGCGTTGAACGCCACGCTGCACAGCACCCGGCCCGACAACCTGCTGCGCAGCATCGTCGAGGGCATCCAGCGGCCCGCCTTCCCGGCCATCGGCCACATGCCCGCCTTCGGCCAAGCGCTGGACGATGCGCAGCTGGTCGAACTGGCCGGCTGGATGCGCCAGCGCTTCGCACCGCAGCAGCCGCCGTGGACCGACCTGCCGGCGGCAGTGGTGCGGGTGCGGGCCGCAGTTGAGCGCTGATTCAGCGCTGAATCAGCGCAACCAGGCCAGCGCCAGCAGCGCGGCGGGCAGGCCGACCATCGCCAGGCCGGTCGACACCGTGACCAGGCCGGCCACGTAGGCGCCGTTGCCGCCCATGCGGGTGGCCAGCACGTAGGCGCTGCTGGCCGTGGGCATGGCCGAGAAGGCGACGATCACCGCTTGCTGCGCCGGTGGCAGCTGCAGCGCGATCACCAGGGTGATGCCCACCACCGGCAGCACGGCGTGGCGGATGCCCATCAGCCCGGCGGTGAGCACCGGTGATTCGCGCAGCGCGCCGAAGCGCAGGCCGGCGCCGGCGGCCATCAGCCCCAGCGGCAGTGCGGCAGCGCCGATGCGCGACAGCGTGGTGTTGGCCACGCCCGGCAACTGCAGCCCGCCCAGGTTGCCGGCCAGGCCCGCCACCGTGGCCAGGATCAGCGGGTTGCGGGCCAGCTCCTTCAGGTAGCCATGTCCGCCCTGGCGCGCCAGCGGCCACACCGCCGCCACGTTGGCCACCGGCACGCACACGGCCATCAGCAGCGCCTGCCAGGCCACGCCGCTGGCGCCGGCCAGGCGTTCGGCCAGGGCCAGGGCCACGTAGCTGTTGAAGCGGAAGGCGACCTGCGCGCCGCTGGCATGCGTCATCGGGTCGACGCCCGGCAGCCGGCGCAGCGCATAGGCCAGGGCGATGCCGCTGCCCACGATCGCCAGGCCGACACCGCCGATGGAGACGATGTCGGCGATGCGGATCGGGTTCTTCAGGATCGACTGGAACAGCAGGCAGGGGAACAGCAGGAAGTACACCAGCCGCTCGGCGCCGTCCCACACCGTGCGGTCCAGCGGGGTGTGGCGGCAGATCAGGTAGCCCAGCGCGATCAGCGCGAAGTCGGGCAGCAGCAGCAGCAGGTCGGGCATCGGCGGCAGTGTGCCAGCGGGGTGCCGTCCACCCGGGCAGCCAGTGTCTGCAGCCATGCAGAATGGCGCCCATCCGAGCTGCCCTGGAGCGTTTCCGCATGTCCACCCTGTCGCGCACCCTCAAGACCGCCACGCTGGCGCTGACCCTGGTCGCCGCGCCGCTGACCGCCCTGGCCCAGGCCTACCCGAGCAAGCCGGTGCGCCTGGTCGTGCCCTTCGCGCCCGGCGGCACCACCGACATCGTCGCCCGCGTGGTGGCCGAGAAGATCGGCCCCGCCCTGGGCCAGACCCTGGTGGTGGAGAACAAGGCCGGCGGCGGCGGCTCGGTGGGTGCCACCGAGACGGCGCGCGCCACGCCCGACGGCTATGCCCTGGGCATGGCCACGGTCAGCACCACGGCGGCCAACCCGGCGATCAATCCGAAGATCGCCTACAACCCGCTGACCGACTTCACGCCCATCATCAACGTGGCGGCCACGCCCAACGTGATCGCGGTGCACCCCAGCTTTCCGGCGCGCGACTACAAGGGCTTCGTCGCCGAGCTGAAGAAGAGCCCCGGCAAGTACAGCTACAGCAGCTCGGGCACCGGCGGCATCGGCCACCTGCAGATGGAGCTGTACAAGAACCTGTCGGGCACCTTCGTCACCCACATCCCGTACCGCGGCGCCGGCCCGGCGCTGAACGACACCGTGGCCGGCCAGGTGCCGATCATCTTCGACAACCTGCCCTCGGCGCTGCCCTTCATCAAGGACGGCCGGCTGATCGCGATCGTGGTGGCCGCGCCGCAGCGCCTGGCCCAGCTGCCCAACGTGCCCACCTTCAAGGACGTGGGTCTGGAGCCGGTCAACCGCATGGCCTACTACGGCATCTACGGCCCCAAGGGCCTGCCGAAGGAGGTGGTGGACAAGGTCAACGCGGCGGTGAAGACAACCGTGGCCCTGCCCGAGGTGAAGGCCCGCATCGAGGGCACGGGCTCGCTGATCGTGGCCAACAGCCCGGCCGAGTTCGCCGCCCAGATCGCCGCCGAGTTCGAGGTCTACAAGAAGGTGGTGGCGTCGCAGAAGCTGTCGCTGGACTGAAGCGCCGATGCCGCTGGACGACACCGGCCCCGTGCCGCTGCCCGCGGCCAGCCGTGCGCTGATCCAGCGCTTTGCCGACGCGCTGTGGATCGAGGACGGGCTGGCCAAGCTGACGCTGGAGGCCTACCGCCGCGACCTGACGCTGTATGCGCACTGGCTGGCCGACCAGGGTGGCCCGGCCCTGGTCGCCACCCGCGAGAGCGACCTGCTGGCCTACATCGCCCACCGCCACGCCGGCAGCCGCGCCACCACCGCCAACCGGCGGCTGACGGTGTTCAAGCGCTTCTTCCGCTGGGCACTGCGCGAGCACCTCGTCAACGAGGACCCGACGCTGCGCCTGGACGGTGCGCGCCAGCCGATGCGCGTGCCCAAGGTGCTGAGCGAGGCCCAGGTCGAGGCCCTGCTGGCCGCGCCCGACGTGGCCACGCCGCTGGGCCTGCGCGACCGGGCGATGCTGGAGCTGCTGTACGCCAGCGGCCTGCGCGTCAGCGAACTGACCGGCATCGCCACCGTGCGCGTGGGCCTGCGCGAGGGCGTGCTGCGCGTGGTGGGCAAGGGCAGCAAGGAGCGGCTGGTGCCCTTCGGCGCCCAGGCGCAGGACTGGATCGAGCGCTACCTGGCCGAAGGCCGCGCCGCCATCCTGGGCGGCCAGCAGAGCGACGCGCTCTTCGTCACCGCCCGCGGCGGCGCGATGACGCGCCAGATGTTCTGGGCCCTGGTCAAGCGCCATGCGCTGGTGGCCGGCATCACCGCGCCGCTGTCGCCGCACACGCTGCGCCACGCCTTCGCCACCCATTTGCTGAACCACGGCGCCGACCTGCGCGCCGTGCAACTGCTGCTGGGCCATGCCGACATCGGCACGACGACGATCTACACCCACGTCGCCCGCGAGCGGCTGCGGGCGCTGCACGCGGCGCACCACCCGCGCGCCTGATCCGCCGTCACAGCGAGCCGGCGGGGCCGGTCGTGCCCAATTCCTCGTGCACCCGCAGGCGCTGCCAGCGGCACAGCAGGCCCAGGGTCGGATGCGCGGCCGCCAGGGCGTCGATGCGGGCCAGGGCCTCGCCCGGCCGCCCACTGCGCACCAGCTGGCGCAAGGCCTGCCAGTCGGCGATCACCGCCTCGGCCTCGGCCCCCGCCACGCCGGCCAGCGGCTGCCAGGCCGGCTGGCCGGCGTGGCGACCGCGCAGCGCCAGCGGGCCCAGCGGCAGCCAGGGGCGGGTGTCGTGGGCGTTGTGCATCGCCGCGTGGGTGGCGTCGCCCACCACCAGGCCTAGCCCGTAGCGGCTGCAGAAGGCCTGCAGCCGGGCGGCCATGTTCACCGCGTCACCCATCACCGTGTAGGCGCGGCGGTGGCGCGACCCCATGTCGCCCACCACCACGGTGCCGCTGTTCACACCGATGTTGATCTGCAGCGCCGGCCAGCCATGGGCGGCCATCTCGGCCTGGATGGCGGGCAGGCGCGCCAGCATCGCCTGCGCGGCGTCGACGGCATGGCGGGCGTGGTCGGGGTCGTCCAGCGGCGCGCCCCAGAAGGCCATCACCGAGTCGCCGATGTACTTGTCCAGCGTGCCACGGTGGTCGCGCACCACGTCGGTCAGGTGCGAGAACAGCAGGTTCATCATCGCCCCCAGCTCCTCGGGGCGCATGTGCTCGGCCAGCGCGGTGAAGCCGGACACGTCGGCGAACAGCACCGTCAGCTCGGCGTTGCGGCTGTTCATCGAGTAGCGCTCGGGCTGGCGGCTCATCTCGTCGACCAGTTCCGGCGGCACGTACTGGCCGAACAGCTGCGCCAGCTGGCGCCGCGCACCGGCCGTGCGGCGGTAGGCCTGGGCCAGGTGCAGCGCCAGCAGCAGCGGCGGCAGGATCAGCGCGCCGGCCAGCGGCAGCACCCAGCCGGCCTGCTGCCAGGCCAGCAGGTTCAGGCCCAGCGCCGCAGCCAGCACGGCGGCGGCCAGCAGCGCACCGCGGGCCAGCGTCAGCCGGGGCAGGGCCCAGGCCAGCAGCGTGCCGGTGGCCAGCAGCCACAGCACGCTGGCTGCCGGGCCCAGCGCCGGCATGGCGGGCAATGCCCTGGCGGCGCGCGCCGTGGCCGGCGGCGCCGGCTGCACCGCCTGCACCAGCCCGGCCAGCATCTGGGCGTGCACCAGGGTGCCGAACATCGCCGCATCCACCGGCGTGCGGCGCTGGTCGATCAGCCCCGGCGCACTGACGCCCACCAGCACCAGCTTGCCTGCCAGCGCCTGCGCCGGCAGGCGGCCGGCCAGCAGGTCGGCCGCCGGCACGCGCTGCGGCACCATGCCGGCCGCGGCATAGGGCACCAGGGCTTGCCCCTGTGCGTCGACCGGCATGCGCAGGCTGCCGCCCGGCCCGCGCAGGTGCAGCGCCTGCAGCGGCCCGCCGCCGCCGGGCTCCACCGACAGCACGGCCGCGCCGCCGGGCCCGCCCAGCAGGGCGCGTGCCATCGCCAGGGCGATGCCCGGCTGCAGGCCGTCGCGGTGGGCCACCAGCAGCGGCAGCCGCCGCACCGTGCCGTCGGCATCGATCACCGCGTTCAGGTGGCCGCCGCCCAGCCGGGCCGCCTGCTGCAGCGCCGGCAGGTTGCCGCCATGCGCGCGCCAGGCCGGCAGGGCGGTGCCGGCATCGCCCAGCAGCGCCAGCGGCAGCAGCGGCGGTGGCAGCACGCCCACGTCGGCCGCGCCGGGTTCGTTCGAGAGGTGAAAGCCCAGCACCACCGGCCGCTGCGCCAGCACGTCGGCCAGGCGGGCGTCGTCGTCGAGCTGCGGGCGCAGCGTCTGCCAGGCGGCCTGGAAGGCGGTATCGCCAGCCAGCGGCCCGCGGGCCAGGCGGTCCAGCGCCGCCGCGCCGCTGCTGCGGTCGGGCTCGGCCAGCACCATGTCCAGGCCCACCAGGCGGGCGCCGGCGCCATGCGCCGCCTCCAGCAGCGCCGCCAGCTGCGTGCGCGGCCAGGGCCAGCGGCCATGCGCGGCCAGGGCGCGCTCGTCGATGTCCAGCACCACCACCTGGGCGCTGCGCTCGCGTGGCGCCAGGGCCTGCAGGCGCAGGTCGTAGAGCAGGTCGTCCAGCCCGGCCAGCGGCCCGCGCCCGGACGGCCAGTGCGCCAGCAGGGCCAGCAGCAGCACCGGCAGCAGCGCCACCAGCAGGCCGCCGGGGCGGCGGCGGGCAGGGCCGGGCGGGGGCCGGCCGGCCCCGGCAAGCTCAGCGGATCTTGATCTCGACACGGCGGTTGCGCGCCTCGGCCACCTCATCGGCCGTGGGCACCACCGGCTCGCGCTCGCCGCGGCCGGCCACCGACATCGCGCTGCGCGGCACACCGGCGGCGGCCAGGATGTCGCGCACCGCTTCGGCCCGCGCCAGCGACAGCCGGTCGTTGGCTTCCACCGAGCCCACCCGGTCGGTGTGGCCGGTGATCACCACCTCGGCGGCCGGCAGCACGGCCAGGGCGGCGCGCATCTCGGTCAGCACCGCCTCGGCGCCGGCGGCCAGGCGGTTGCCGTTGGACTCGAACTGCACGGTGAAGCTGCGCGGCCGTGCCGGCTGCTGCGCCAGCAGCGCACCATAGGTCGCACGCACCGCCTCGGCCGTGGTGGTGGCGGGTGTCAGGCGGCCGTCACGCAGCTCGGCCGTGGCGTAGGGCTGGTTCAGGCGCAGCGTCTGGCTGCCGGCCGTCACCTCCACCGCGCTGGGCCGGCCGTCGGCCTGCGGCAGCAGGATGATGCGGTCGCTGACCACGGCCGCACAGCCGCCCAGCAGGCCCAGCACGGCGCCGAGCAGCGCCACGGGCAGAAGGCGCGCGCTCACCGCGCCACCCCGCTGGCGTCGACGATGAACTCGGTGCCGCGCACGCCCAGCACCACGGTGCGGGTCTGGAAGCGCAGCTTCTCCGGCGCCTTGCGGCCGATCAGCCCGGTGACCACGCCCACCGTGCCGCGCCACAGCGACACCAGCAGCCCGCCGTCGTGCGTGGTGCTGTCGAAGCTGAAGCTGTCGAGCACCAGTTCGCTGTCCGCGCCCAGCGTCAGCAGGGTGTCGTCGGCCAGGGTGATGCCCACCGCACCGTCGGCGCCGGTGCGCAGGGTGTCGCCGGGCAACACCGTGGCGCCCACGGCTGCCGCGCTGCGTGTGCCGGCACGCTCCAGGCTCACCGTGCCGGCCAGGCGCTTGACCACGCCAGCTGGTGCGGGCGCCGCGGCGGGCGCCACCGCCTGCGCTGCGGCCGGGCCGGCGGGAAGAAGGAGCAGGCCGGCGACGAACAGCATGGTCGTCGACGCAGAGCGGTAGTTCATGGCAGGTCGCGGCAGGGCCGCGCGGGGGACGACGGACGGGCCGCATCTTACGTTCAGCCCCTTCCGCCCAAGGCAGCCGAACCCGCCTGGCAGGCGCGGCGCCGGCCTGTCCGGCCCGGTGTCCCCCGCCCCCCAATGTGCGGGGTCACTGGCGCATCTGGCACAGTAACAAGGCCGGAAGCCTGCCGCATGCCCCGACAATGGGCGCAGGTGGCGAACCTTCGCCGCGGTGTCAAGTGGCGATTTCTGCCGCCTTGGTCACGCGGCAGGCAGCCAGGATCCGGATCCGGTCATGTTCTGGCGCAAGAATCGCGGCCGAACCGACGGACGACACAACTGGGGTGGCAGTCATGCAATCGAGCAGTCCTGAACAACAAGCGGGCCGAGACAAGCGCACGGCGCGGCGCAGGCTGATCCGCGGCGCCTTCGGCGCCCCGGTGGCCCTG
This sequence comes from uncultured Aquabacterium sp., assembly GCA_937864045.1. Classification (GTDB taxonomy): domain Bacteria; phylum Pseudomonadota; class Gammaproteobacteria; order Burkholderiales; family Burkholderiaceae_C; genus Pseudaquabacterium. The sequence goes on from CALMIF010000021.1 coordinate 11,612, forward strand.
ACGGTCTTCAGCGGCAGCGCGGTCGCCGGCACGGTGAACTGCCTGGCGAATCCGCCCACCACGCCGCTGACCCAGAACATCGCGCCTGCGTCCGACAGCGATGTTTTCCTGCGCGTTCAGATGCGCTCCAAGGGGAACGGCTCGAGCAACAGCACCTGGGTCTGGGGCGACGACCTGCTCAATGCTGCGGGGCTGGTCGGCAAGCCTGGGTATTCCTTCCTCAACACCGACCGCTGGTATTGCGTTTCGGCTGGCACCGGCGGCAGCGACGCCGGTGCCAACCAGACGGGCTACACCGCTGGCACCACCTACGCCAGCACTGCAGCGATGCTGACGATCAACAACGTGACGCCTGCGTTGCTGCCCGGCAGCTACATCGCCGTGCGTGTCGATCCCACCACCGGCACCATCGTCGGCGTGACCAACATGGCGAACGCGAGTGCGCTCACGCGCAGCTGCTGGAGCTCGTTCGTCAAGACGATCTGACGTGGCGCCTGCGTACGGCCGGCGCGACGGCATCGCCGTCGAGCCGGTCGGCGATTTCTGGGCTGCCTTCAGCCCCGTCAGCGGGGAGTCCATCCTGCTGAACGACGAGAGTGCGGCCATCCTGGAAGTGCTGGCCGAGGGGCCGGCCACCACGCAGCAGGTGGCGGCGCAGCTGGCGCTGGACACCGGCGATGTCGCCGCCGACCTGCACGACCTGGTCGCCGGTTGCTGGCTGACCCTGATCGACAGTGGCCTGGTGCAGCAGCTGGCGCTCGATCCGCACGTCGGCCCATGACTTCCACACCTTTGCCCACCGGCGGCCCGACGCTGACGGCCACCGCGCGCGACCGCGTGGTCGACGCATTGCGCGGCGACGGCCTCTGGCTCGACCTGGGAGCGGCCACGTGGCGCGTGCAGTCCGACTCGGGCGTGTTCGCCGACCAACTGCGCACCGTCTACGGCGGCTTTCCGTTCCAGCCTTCGGGCGACTGGGCCGACCTGCATTGCGAGATCGTGCGGCCCGCCGGCCTGCGCCGCTGGCTGCGGCCCCAGGTGATCTTCCGCTGTGACGGCCAGCATCCGTTCGAGCCGTTTCCGGCCGACAGCCCGCTGCCGCTGTACGAATGGGGCGGCAACTGGCTGGCGGCCAGCCGCCTGAACCACCTGCTGCTGCTGCATGCCGGGGCACTGGAGCGCGATGGCCTGGCCCTGGTGCTGCCGGCCATGCCGGGCTCGGGCAAGAGCACGCTGACCGCCGCCCTGTCGCGCCGGGGCTGGCGGCTGCTGTCCGACGAGTTCGGGGCCTACGATCCGGTGCAGGGCGAGCTGCGCGCCATGCTCAAGCCGGTGGCACTGAAGAACCAGTCGATCGAGGTGATCCGCCGCTTCGCGCCCGAGGCGGTGATGGGGCCGGCGATCCCGCGCACCCGCAAGGGCACGGTGGCGCACCTGGCGCCCGACGATGCCGCCATCGCCGCGCGCGGCCGGGGTGCCCGGCCCGGGGCCGTGATCCTGCCGAAGTGGGTGGCCGACGCCCCGCTGCAACTGGAGCCCATCCCTGGTCAGATGCTGTTCTCGGCCGTGGCCTTCAATGCCTTCAACTACCGCGTGCTGGGCCGCACCGGCTTCGACGCGGTGGTGCAGATCGCGCAGCGCTGCCCGGGCTGGCGGCTGACCTACAGCCGGCTGGACGATGCCGTGGCTGCGCTCGACCAGCTGTGGCCCGAGGTGCAGGCGCACCACCGCCGGCAGGAGGCGGCGTGATGCGGCTGCCCGGCGCCGACGGCCGCCTCGACTGGCTGCAGGCCCTGCGTCTGCCCGAGCAGACGCTGGCCTGGTCGCTGGCCGACTGGCAGCGCGTGGTGCGGCTGGCGCGGCGCATGCGCCTGCTGGCGCGCCTGGCCTGCGCGCTGGACGAGGCCGGCCTGCTGCCGCAGTTGCCGGTGCCGGTGCAGCGCCATCTGCGCGGCGAGCAGCAGCTCTCGCGCACCCGCATTGCCGCCGTGCTGTGGGCGATGGAGCGGGTCGGCACGGTGCTGGCCGCCACGCCCTGGCCGCGGGTGCTGCTCAAGGGGGCGGCCTACATCGGCCAGGACCTGCCCATTGCCCGCGGCCGCCTGCCATCGGACCTGGACATCCTGGTCCCCCGCGAGCACCTGGCCGCCTGCCAGGCCGCGTTGCAGGCGGCGGGCTGGCAGCCGCCCGAGATGGATGCGCATGACCAAGCGCATTACGACGAATACGGCCACGAGGTGCCGCCGATGCAGCATGCGCTGCACGACATGGAGCTCGACCTGCACCACAACATCCTGCCGCCGCGCAACGGGGTGCTGCTGCCGGTGGAGCGGCTGCTGGCGCGGGCGCAGCCGTCGCGCTTTGCCGGCTGGCTGGTATTCCAGCCGGTCGACCAGGTGCTGCACAGCGCCGCCCACCTGTTCAACGACTCGGCCGTGCGCGACCGCGTGCGCGACCTGGTCGACATGGACGGCCTGCTGCGGCAGTTCGGCAGCACGCCGGATTTCTGGCCGGCGCTGGTCGCGCGGGCACGGGAGCTGGAGCTGGCCGAGCCGCTGGGCCTGGCCCTGCCGCTGTGTGCGCAGTGGCTGCAGACGCCGGTGCCCGCGCAGGCGCTGGCGGCGTTGCAGCCCGCCGGGCCCGGCCGGCCGGCGCGGGCGCTGCTGCTGTGGCTGTTCGCCCAGGCCCTGCTGCCCGACGAGCCCGACGTGGGCCCGACGCTGGCGCAGCGCCTGGCGACGAAGCTGCTGTTCGTGCGCTTCCACCTGCGGCGCCTGCCGCTGCGGCGGCTGCTGCCGCATGTGTGGCACAAGCTGCGCAAGCTGCAGCAGGGCCCGGCGGTGCCGGCCGCCGGAAGGGAACTGGCCCAGCCGATCCACCCGCCGGCCGATGCACCGGCCGAGCCGCCGGTCAGTCCGCCTGCAGCGCCCGCAGCTCCGCCTCGCTGAACCCCGCCGCCCGCCGCGCGTCCAGGTTGAACGGCCGCCGCAGCCGGGGCGCCGCATAGCGCGCCACCAGCTGCGGGTACAGCGCCTCGGCGTCCAGCCCGTCGCGCCGGCACAGCCAGCCGTACCAGTGGTTGCCGATCGCCACATGGCCGATCTCGTCGCGCAGGATCACCTCGAGGATGGCCACCGCCGCCAGGTCGCCGGCCTTGCGCAGTTTGGCCTGGATCGGCGGCGTGGCGTCCAGGCCGCGCGCCTCCAGCGTGCGCGGCACCAGGGCCATGCGGGCGACGATGTCGCCGGCGGTCGCCGCGGTCATGCGCCACAGGCCGTCGTGGGCGTCGAAGTCGCCATAGGCATGGCCCAGGCTGCGCAGGTGGTCGTGCAGCAGGGTGAAGTGCAGCGCCTCCTCGGCGGCCACGCGCAGCCAGTCGCGGTAGAACGCATCCGGCATGGCGGGAAAGCGCCAGACCGCGTCGAGTGCCAGGTTGATGGCGTTGAACTCGATGTGGCAGATGGCGTGCAGCAGCGCGGCCCGGCCGTCCGGGGTGAAGGGCGAGCGGGTGGGCACCTGGACGGGCGGCACCAGCCGGGGCAGGGCGGGGCGGCCGGGCAGGCCGGCGGGTTCGGCCAGCACCAGGCTGGTGTCGACGGCCAGCGACCCGGCTTGCAGCGCATCCCACAGCGCGCGGGTGGCCTGGGCCTTGGTGGTTGGATCGGGCTCGGCCAGCGCGGCGAGGGCGGCGGTGCGCAGGCAATCCGGCCGGGAAGGGCTTGGCGGCATCCCTAGAATCATAGGCTTCACCTGTTTCGCACCGGACCCCAGCCCATGGCCATCCACCAGCTTGAAGACACCGCACCCGAGGTGCATGCCACCGCCTGGGTGGCCGAGACCGCGGTCGTGGTCGGCAAGGTCACCCTGGGTGAGAACGTCGGCGTCTGGTACGGCGCCGTGCTGCGCG
>CALMIF010000022.1 GCA_937864045.1 uncultured Aquabacterium sp.
TTGGTGGCGTCGGCGCCCCAGTTCTCCAGGTCGATCACGCCCTCGGGCGTGCCCACGTTGCCGGCGATGACGAAGGCGTCGGGCAGCTTCTGCTTGATGTGGGCGATCATGCGCCGCACGCTCTCGGCATGGCCGTGGGCGATGTCGATGGTCACGTAGTCGGCGCCGATGCCGGTGGTGGCCAGCTGGTCGATCACCGCCGCGTCGGCCGGCTTCACGCCGGCGCTGATCGACACGAACAGGCCCTTCTCGCGCATGCGCCGGGCGTAGGCCACGGTGTCCAGGTCGAAGCGGTGCATCACGTAGAAGTGGCCGCTGGCGGCCAGCTGCTCGGTGATCTGCTCGTCGACCACGGTCTTCATGTTCGCCGGCACCACGGGCAGCTTGAAGCGGCGCGGGCCGAAGGGCACCGAGGTGTCGCATTCGGCGCGGCTGTCGACCCGGCACTGGCGCGGCAGCAGCAGGATGTTGTCGTAATCGAAGATGTCCATGGGGAAGCTTTCGTCGCAAGTTGGGCGCGGCGTTGGGCAGTGCCACGGCAATGGCTGCGAGCGCTTGACCTGGGGGACCGGTGGCCCGCGAAGCCGTCCGGCAGGGAACGGTGCAGGCTGGAGACCGGACTCCAGAATTTGGGCCCGGTGGCTGATTCTACGGAAGCAGGCCCGCGCGCCGTGGTGCGCCCGCGCCGGGCTCAGGGGCAGCGGTTGCCGGCCAGCGCCAGGATGCGGCCCTCGCCGTCCTCGACCCAGGCGCGGGCCTGGAGTCGCTCGGGCTTGGCGCCGGTGGGCCAGCGCAGGGCGCGCAGGTGGCTCAGGCCGCGCCCGGCGGCGGCGCCGTCCAGCGGCAGCGGGCCGGCCACGCTGCGCACCAGCACCCGCTCGCCGCTGTTGACCTCGCTGCCGGGCGGCAGCGCCTCGACCAGGGCCAGCCAGCCGGTGGCACCAGCGGGCAGCGCGGCGGCACGGCGGGCGCGCAGCGCCATCTGCAGGCCGAAGTAGCCCTGCCAGGCCGGGCCGGCGCTGACCTTCAGCTGCACCCCGGGCAGCGGGCGGGCGGGCTGCAGGTGCGGGCTGGTCGACGGCTGGCCCAGCCGCTGCAGGCGCTCGGTGGCGTCGGGCAGGGCGGCAGCCGACAGCGGTGCGTCGTCGGCGCCGGGCACGATCCAGTCCAGGCGCCAGGCGCCGGCCGGCGCGGGTGCATCGGCGGCCCAGCAATCCGGGCAGTCGGCGCGGATGAAGTGCTCGACCACCGCAGCGCCAACGGCCGGGCAGGCGTTCGACGGCGTCCGCGGCTTGCCCGTGGCCGCGGCCTGGGCGGTGCTGGCGGCCAACGCCGCCGCGACCAACCCGGCTCCTAGAATCAATGGATGCATGAACAGTATTCTGAAGGCCCCGGCCCCGACGGCACCGGCGCGCTGCTGAAGGGCCTGAACCCCGAGCAGCACGCCGCCGTCACCCTGCCCAGCGGCGCCAGCCTGATCCTGGCCGGCGCCGGATCGGGCAAGACCCGGGTGCTGACCACCCGCATCGCCTGGCTGCTGGCCACGGGCCAGGTGTCGCCCGGCGGCATCATGGCCGTCACCTTCACCAACAAGGCCGCCAAGGAGATGCTGCACCGCCTGTCGGCGATGCTGCCGGTGCCCACGCGGGGCATGTGGATCGGCACCTTCCACGGCCTGTGCAACCGCTTCCTGCGCGCGCACTGGAAGCTGGCGGGCCTGCCGCAGGGCTTCCAGATCCTCGACACCGCCGACTCGCTGTCGGCGGTGAAACGGGTGATGAAGGCGATGAACGTCGACGAAGAGCGCTTCGTGCCCAAGCAGGTGAGCTGGTTCATCGCCGCGCGCAAGGACAACGGCGAGCGCCCGCACGACGTCGCTGCGCACGACCCGGCCACGCGCAAGATGGTCGAGATCTACCAGGCCTACGAGGCGCAATGCCAGCGCGAGGGCGTGGTCGACTTTGCCGAGCTGATGCTGCGCACCTACGAGCTGATGCGCGACAACGCGCCGCTGCGCGAGCACTACCAGCACCGTTTCGCCCACATCCTGGTCGACGAGTTCCAGGACACGAACCGGCTGCAGTACGCCTGGCTGAAGATGTTCGCGCCCGCGGGCTCCGATCAGAGCGTGTTCGCCGTGGGTGACGACGACCAGAGCATCTACGCCTTCCGCGGTGCCCAGGTCGGCAACATGGCCGACTTCGAGCGCGAGTACCGCGTGAAGCAGGTGATCAAGCTGGAGCGCAACTACCGCAGCTTCGGCAACATCCTGGACAGCGCCAATGCGCTGATCAGCCACAACCTGCGCCGCCTGGGCAAGAACCTCAGCACCGAGGCCGGCCCCGGCGAGCCAGTGCGGGTGATGGAGGCCACCAGCGACTACGCCGAGGCGCAGTGGCTGCTCGAAGAAGCCCAGCAGCTGCACCGCAGCGGCACGGCGCGCAGCGAGATCGCCATCCTCTACCGCAGCAATGCCCAGAGCCGGGTGATGGAAAGCGCGCTGTTCAATGCCGGCGTGCCCTACCGCGTCTACGGCGGCCTGCGCTTCTTCGAGCGCGCCGAGGTCAAGCATGCGCTGGCCTACCTGCGCCTGGTCGAGAACCCGAACGACGACACCAGCTTCCTGCGGGTGGTGAACTTCCCCACCCGCGGCATCGGCGCGCGCACCATCGAGCAGCTGACCGACGCCGCCCGCAGCAGCGGCCGCAGCCTGTACCAGAGCGTGGGCTCGATGGTCGGCAAGGGCGGCGCCAACCTGCTGGCCTTCACCGGCCTGGTCGACCAGCTGCGTGAACGCACCCGCGGACTGACACTGCGCGAGATCATCGAGCAGATGCTGCAGGACTCGGGCCTGGTCGACTTCTACAAGGCCGAGAAGGAAGGCGCCGAGCGCATCGAGAACCTGGCCGAACTGGTCAACGCCGCCGAGGCCTTCGTGACGCAGGAAGGCTTCGGCAAGGACGCGGTGGCGCTGCCGGTCGACGAGACCGGGCCGGGCACGCTGGCGGCCACGCCGGCCGGCCCGGCACCGGCGCCGGTGGACCTGACGCCCGATGCCGAGACCGGCGAGATCGTCAGCCCGCTGGCGGCCTTCCTGACGCATGCCGCGCTGGAGGCTGGCGACAACCAGGCCCAGGCCGGCCAGGACGCGATCCAGCTGATGACGGTGCACTCGGCCAAGGGCCTGGAGTTCGACTGCGTCTTCATCACCGGGCTGGAGGAGGCGCTGTTCCCGAACGAAAAGGCGCTGGCCGACACCGACGGGCTGGAGGAAGAGCGCCGGCTGATGTACGTGGCCATCACCCGCGCCCGCCAGCGCCTGTACCTCAGCTTCAGCCAGACCCGGCTGCTGCACGGCCAGACCCGCTACAACGTCAAGAGCCGCTTCCTCGACGAACTGCCCGAGGGCGCGCTGAAGTGGCTGACGCCGCGCAACCAGGGCTTCGGCTCGGGCTATGCGAAGGAATACCAGCAGGCCTGGCAGCGTGGCACGGGCATGGGCTCGGTGGTTGGTGCCGGGCGTGTCGCCGGCCGGCCCGCCTACGCCTCGCCTCCGGCTGCACCGCCGTTGCCCGCGGCGATGCAGAACAAGGCCGGCGCCGGCCATGGCCTGCGGGTGGGCCAGTCGGTGTTCCACACCAAGTTCGGCGAAGGCGTGGTGCTGACGCTGGAAGGCAATGGCCCGGATGCCCGTGCCCAGGTGAACTTCGGCCGCCACGGCGCCAAGTGGCTGGCGCTGGCCATCGCCAAGCTCACGCCGGTGGACTGACCGGCTGCTGTGCCGCGCTGCCCGCCAGCCAGGGCAGCAGGGCGCGGTAGAGGTCGTCCGGATTCACCGGCTTGGTCACCACGTCGACCATGCCGGCGGCCAGGCAGCGGGCGTGCTGTTCGGCGAAGGCGTTGGCGGTGAAGGCCAGCACCGGCAGGTTGTCCAGCCCGGGCAGGGCATGCAGGCGGGCGGTGGCGGCCAGGCCGTCGAGCCGCGGCAGCTGCAGGTCCATCAGCACCAGGTCGGGCCGGCGCGTGGCCGCCGCCTGCACCGCGGCCAGGCCGTCGGCGGCGGTGTCCACGGCCAGTCCCACGGCCTGCAGCAGGGCCACCGCCACCTCGCGGTTGGCCGCGTCGTCCTCCACCAGCAGCACCCGGCGCCCCGCGCCCAGGCGGCGCAGGGCATGGCTGGCCTCTTCCGCCGGTGCCGGTGCGGGGGCGCCCGGCGCCGCGACGGGCGAGGTGCCGGCGCGGCGCAGCCTGGCGGTGAACCAGAAGCGGCTGCCTTGGCCGGGGGTGCTGTCCACACCCGCCTGGCCGCCCATCAGCCGTGCCAGCTTGGCGGTGATCGCCAGCCCCAGGCCGCTGCCGCCATGCGCTCGGGTGTTGGAGTTGTCAGCCTGCTCGAACGGGCGGAACAGGCGCGCCACGGTGGCCGCATCCAGCCCCGGCCCGGTGTCCTGCACCTCGAAGCGCAGCAGCACGCTGTCCGCTGCGGCCTCGTGCGGCGCGCTGTCGTCCTCCCGCACCCGCATGCCGATGCGGCCGTGCTCGGTGAACTTCACCGCGTTGACGGCGTAGTTCAGCAGCGCCTGCTGCAGCCGGGTCGCATCGCCCAGCCAGGGGCCGGGCGGCACGTCCACCTGCACGTCCAGCGCCAGCTGGCGCGCCTGCAGCTTGTCCTGCAGCATCTGGGCGACGTTGTCGACCACCGAGCGCACCTGCACCGGCTGCTCGTCCAGGGTCAGCCGGTCGGCCTCGATGCGGGAGAGGTCGAGCACCGCGTCGAGCATTTCCACCAGGTGCCTGGCCGCCGTCTTGATGTGGCCCAGGCGCTCGGCCTGGCGACCCGACAGGCCATCGCGGCCGATCAGCCAGGCCATGCCGGTGATGGCGTTGAGCGGGGTGCGGATCTCGTGGCTCATGTTGGCCAGGAAGGCGCTCTTGGCCACGTTGGCGGCCTCGGCGGCCTCCTTGGCCTGCACCAGGGCCTGCTCGGCGGCCTTGCGCTCGGAGATGTCGGTGAGAAAGCCGATCAGCCGCGCCGGCACGCCCTCGCGCGGGCCGAGGTAGTAGACGTTGGCCTCCATCTGCAGCAGCCGCCCGTCGGGCCGCCTCGCCTGCACCTCGCGCCGGGTCTGGCCGCGCGCGCGCACCTCGTCGGCACGGGCGCGGAAGGTCTCGGCCGAAATGTCGGGGTTGGTCTGCGGCAGGGTCAGGGACAGCAGCTCGTCGACGCTGTAGCCCAGCATCTCGGCGGCCTTGCGGTTGGCGTAGACGAAACGCAGGGTCTGGAAGTCCAGCCACTCGATGCCGATGCCCACGCTCTCCATGGCGAACTGGGTGTCCATCAGCTGCTGCGTCGTGCGGTTGAGGACCTGGGTGCGCTCGCGCACCCGCTGCTCCAGCTGCTCGCGGCCCCGCTGCAGTTCGGTCACGTCGCGCACCGTCCACAGCCGCAGCGGCGCGTCGTCGAGCTGCACGGCGCGGGTGTGGCATTCCAGCGTGCGTCCGTCGCTGCAGGCCAGCGTGGCCAGGGTCATGTCGCTGCTGGCCTCGACCTGGCGGCACAGGGCCTCGAAGCCGGGCGGATCGGCCAGCTGGCGTGCGGCATGCGCCAGCAGCTCGGCCTGCGCCGTGCCTGCGCCGGCGGATTCGGGCAGGCGCCACAGCTGGTGCAGGTTGCGGTTGACGTGCAGCACGCGGCCGTCGCCGCCGATCACCAGCACGCCCTCGCCGGTGGCATCCAGCGTGGCCCGCAGCAGGCCGCGGCTGGCTGCCAGGGCCGATTGCTCGCGCGCCACGCGCAGCAGCAGCACGCTCACGGCCAGCGTCAGCAGCGTGGTCACCGGCACCAGGGCGGCCGTGCGCAGACGGCCACGCCGCTGCTGCGCCTGCACCGGCGCCAGCACGCGGTCCTCGTCCAGGCCCACGGTGACGATCAGCGGCAGGCGGTCGAGCCGGTACCAGGCCGACAGCCGCTGGCGGCCGTCGATCGGCGACAGCTGGCGCATGCGGCCCTGGGTGGGGGCATCGACCTGCAGGAACGGCATGTTGCCCGGCGCCCGCTGGCCCAGCAGCTTCTCCAGCCCGGTGTTGCGGGCGATGTAGCTGCCGTCGGCGTGCAGCAGGGCGATCGTGTCCTGCGCGCTGGCCTGCTGCCGCGCCAGGGCGTCGGCCAGGAAGCTGGGTGACAGCGCCAGCACCGCCATGCCCTCGAAGCGGCTGCCGCGGCGCAGCGGCCGGCTCAGTGGCAGCACCCACTGGCCGCCCAGGCGCGCATGCACCACCGGCTGCACCTGCAGGCGGTCGTCGCTGCCGGCGCCATGGGCGCGGAAGTCGGCCCGCCCCGACAGGTCGGGCGAGGGCTGCAGCGTCACCGCGGCCGACGGGTAGACCATCCGCCCTTCGGCATCGGCCACGCCGAAGTGCGCCAGCGCGCCGTCCGGCAGCACCGCTGCCACCCGCCGCACGGCGGCCTCCACCTGCGCCGGGTCGCCGTGCAGGGTCTGGTCGCGGAACTGGCGCAGCGCCAGGTCGGCCGCCGACAGCAGGCCCTCGACCTGCAGCGCCTTGGCGGCAGCCAGCTGCTGTGCACGGTCGCTGGCCTGCTCGATGGTGCCGGCCAGCAGGGCCTCGTGGGCCTGCTCCATGCGCCAGATGTAGAGGCCGGTCACCAGCAGGCCCACCAGCGGCAGGGCCAGCGCCAGCCGGCGCAGCCAGCGGGCCGACGGTGGTGGCGCGGTGGGCGCGGACGAAGGGGCGGGCGAAGCCATGACGGTGCAGCCGTCCAGCATACAAGCCCGTCACCGTTCGGCGGCCGGCCCCCCTGGGATCGACGCTGCTCAGCGCAGGAAGTCGAGCAGCGCGGCGGCCAGCGCCTCGGGCTGGTCGTGGTGCAGCATGTGGCCGGCGTTGTCCAGCGCCACCTGGCGCACGCTGCGCACATGGGCCAGGCGCTGCTGGAACTCGGCCAGGCTGTAGCGGCCACCCCAGTGGCTGTCGAGCCGGCTGCCGGCGCCCTGCACCCACAGCAGCGGCGCGGTGATGCGCTGCCAGGTGGCGATGGTGTCGTTGGCGCGCAGCGGCACGGGGTTGGTGCGCCGGTGCGCCGCATCGGCCAGCAGCTGCCAGCGGCCCTGGTCGTCGGGCGCTGCCCATTCGCCGGCCAGCCACAGGGCCTTGTCCCTGGCCAGGCGCGGGTTGTTCTGCTGCAGCCGCGCGGCCACCTCGGCGAGGCTGGCATAGGGCTTCAGGCGCTGCGGCACCTTCAGCTCGTCCAGCCAGGTGGCCATGCGCGCGGGGGCCTCGGCGGCCGGCATGTCGGGCAGGCCGAAGCCTTCCAGGTTGACCAGGCGGCGGATGCGTTGCGGCCGCACGCCCGCATAGGCCATCACCACGTTGCCGCCCATGCTGTGGCCGACCAGGTCCACCGGCGCATCCGGCGAGAGCTGGTCGAGCAGGGCGTCGAGGTCGCCCAGGTAGTCGGGGAACCAATAGGAATCCGCGCCCGCCAGGCCACCGCTGCGGCCGAAGCCGCGCCAGTCGGGCGCGACCACGGCGCGCCCGCCATCGCCGGCGCGGGCCATCGCGTCGACGACGAACTGGAACGAGGCGCCCACGTCCATGAAACCGTGGACCATGACCAGCAGCGGCTGGCCGGGGTCGTGCGTGCCCCATTCATGCAGGTGGTAGGGCAGGCCGCGCACGGTGACATGGCGGCAGGCCGCCGGGCGCAGCGGCAGGTAGGGATCGGTCATCTCAGTGGCGCCCGGCCGTCCGAAGCCACTGAGCGCCCCCTCGGGGGGCAGCGAACAAGCGTGAGCGTGGGGGTTGCATCGTCGCACTGTAGGTGCGCGCCCTGTGCCGGGGCTGTCGGTGGGGAGACAGCGCACTCGATGCCAAAATCGCGCGATGAGGAACTTCAAGCTGCGTGCGGCCGAGCCGCGTGACCTGCCGGCCATCTGCGGCCTGATCGCCGAACTGGCCGACTTCGAGCACCTGTCGCACCTGGTGCAGGGCACACCCGAGGCGCTGCATCCGCACCTGTTCGGCGCCCACCCGGTGGCCGAGGCGGTGGTGGCCGAACTGACCGACCAGCCGGGAGCCCCGGTCGTTGCGTTCGCCCTGTTCTTCACCAACTTCTCGACCTTCCTGGCCAAGCCGGGCCTGTACCTGGAAGACCTGTACGTGCAGCCCGACCACCGCGGCGCGGGCATCGGCAAGGCGCTGCTGCAGCACCTGGGCGCGCTGGCGGTGGAGCGCGACTACGGCCGCTTCGAGTGGTGCGTGCTCGACTGGAACACCAACGCCATCCGCTTCTACGAGAAGATGGGCGCGACGGTGATGACCGTCTGGCAGCTGTGCCGTGTCACCGGCGAGCGGCTGCAGGCCTTCGCCCGGCCTGCGCCCGACGCCGGCTGATCAGCAGGCCAGCATCGCCAGCAGCACCGACGGCGGCACCTCGGTGGGCGGGCCCTCCAGCACCGACTGCACCGCATGGGCCTTCTGGCTGGTGTCGCGGCGCTCCGGCTGGCCGACCTTGGTGCCGTTGCGCGTGCCCAGCATGGCGACGATCGGTGCCGCCACCGACACACCGCGCCGCACCACCATGCCGGTCTCGCCCGAGGCCAGGCGCACGAAGCAGCCGGGCGGGTAGACGCCGAATTCCTTGACCAGGGCCGCCACCATCGGATGGCCGGGCTCCTGCATGAACATCTGCCGGCCGGCACGGTCGGCGGCGATGGCGTTGCGGCCGGCGCGCGGGCTGAGCTTGGCGGTGTAGATGTCGGCGCGGCGCACCAGGTCGGCCAGCTCGCCCACCGTCTGCCGGCCGGCCGGGTAGCCGCTGCCGTCGGGCGCCTCGTGGTGGTCGCCCACCGCGTCCAGCCAGTCGGTGTCGGCCACGCCGGCCATCTCCAGCATCACGCGGCTGAAGTGCGGATGGGCCTCGATGGCCGCACGCTGCTCATCGGTGGGCGGTGTGGGCTGCACCGCCAGCTGGCCCTGCAGTTCCAGCATCGAGATGTTCATCGTCAGCGCCACCTTGAAGGCGCGCTGTGCATCGGCCGCCGACCAGCCCAGGCGCTGGGCCACCAGCCAGGCGGTGATGGCGGCATGCGTGGAGTGGTTCAGGCCGTACTCGAGGTGCTGGTTGCCCGGCTGGCGCAGCACCTGGAAGATCGCCAGGTCGGGGTCGCGCTCGACCAGGGCCAGCACCGGGGTGGCGGCGCTCTCCAGCGCATCGCGGAAGCCCTCGTCGTGGGCGTTGCGCAGGGTCTCGTTGACCTGTCCCAGGCAATGGGTCCACAGGCCGGGCAGCTCGGCGGCGCTGGCGCGGCGGATGCGGTCGGCCGGGCTCAGCAGCTCGTCGATGTCGACCAGGGCGCCGCGTTCGAGCAGGGCCTGCAGCTGCTCGCTGGTCTGCACCCGCTGGCCGCGGGCGAGCAGCAGGGTCTGGTCATGGTCGCGGATGTTGAAGGGCAGGGGCACACCCAGCTGCAGACGCTCCTGGACGAGGGACAACGGGGAACACTGCATGACGACTCCGGCTTTGCTGGTGCGTGCATATCGGCGACGGCTTGCGCCGACTTGAGGGGAAATCTTGATGCCCGGGGCACGACCGCTGGCCCGCGCTGCATCGACAATCCGGCAGCTTCTGCGAAAGGCCCCATGACCCCCTTGATCACCGCGCCGGCGCTGCAGGCCCTGATGGCCAGCGGCGAGCGGCTGCTGCTGTGCGACTGCCGCTTCGACCTGGCCGACCCGGCCCATGGCGAGGCGGACCACCTGGCCTGGCACATCCCGGGGGCGGTCTACCTGCACCTGGACCGCGACCTCTCCGGCGCGAAGACCGGCACCAACGGCCGCCACCCGCTGCCGGAGCGCGACGCCTTCGCCCGCCGCATGGGCGAGCTGGGCCTCAACGACGACCTGCCGGTGGTGGCCTACGACGCCTCGGGCGGCATGTACGCGGCGCGGCTGTGGTGGATGCTGCGCTGGATCGGCCACCCCCTGGTGCAGGTGCTCGACGGCGGCCTGGCCGCCTGGACCGCCGCGGGCGGCGCGCTGCAGGCCGGGCCGGTGGCGCCCAACCTGCCGGCGTCGCTGTCGCTGCGGCCGCCGCTGCAGACGCTGCTGGCCTTCGACGAGGTGCTGGCCGGCCTGGGCCGGCCCGACCGGCTGATCGTCGACGCCCGGGCGGCCGACCGCTTCCGCGGCGAGAACGAGACACTGGACCCGGTGGGCGGCCACATCCCCGGTGCGGCCAACCGCTGCTTCCGCGACAACCTGCAGCCCGACGGCCGCTTCAAGCCGCCCGCGCAGCTGCAGGCCGAGTGGCAGGCCGTGGCCGGCGCACGCGCCCCGGCCGAGCTGGTGCAGCAGTGCGGTTCGGGCGTCACCGCCTGCCACAACCTGCTGGCACTGGCCGCCGCCGGGCTGGACGGCGCCGCGCTGTATGCCGGCTCCTGGAGCGAGTGGTGCTCGCGCGACAACGCGCCGGTGGCCGTCGGGGGATGATCGGCAGCATGAGCAGCCCATCCTCCGCATCCCCGTCCATTCCCCGCACCGACCTCGGTGGCAGCGGCCTGCAGGTCAGCCGCATCTGCCTGGGCACCATGACCTTCGGCGAGCAGGTCGACGAGCCCACGGCCCACGCCATCCTCGACCAGGCGGTCGAGCGCGGCATCGATTTCATCGACACCGCCGAGATGTACGCGGTACCGGCACGGCGCGAAACCTATGGCCGCACCGAGACCATCCTCGGCAACTGGTTCGCGTCCCGCCCCGGCATGCGCCAGCGCGTGGTGCTGGCCACCAAGGTGGCCGGGCCCTCGCGCGGCATGCCCTGGGTGCGCAACGGCGCCGAGGACCTGCAGCCGGCCCACATCGCCGAAGCCTGCGACGACAGCCTGCGCCGCTTGCAGACCGACGTCATCGACCTCTACCAGATCCACTGGCCCAACCGCAACGTGCCGGCTTTCGGCGCGGTCTACCTCGACCCGGCCAAGGACCGGTTCTACACGTCGATCCACGACCAGCTGCAGGCGCTGGCCGGGCTGGTCAAGGCCGGCAAGGTGCGCCACATCGGCCTGTCCAACGAGACGCCCTGGGGCCTTGGCGAGTTCCTGCGCCTGGCCGAACTGCACGGCCTGCCCAAGGTGGTGTCGGTGCAGAACCCGTACGCCCTGGTCAACCGGGTGGTCGACAACGGCCTGGACGAGACCCTGCTGCGCACCGGCGTGGGCCTGCTGGCCTACAGCCCGCTGGCCTTCGGCGCGCTCACCGGCAAATACGACGCGCCCGGCTTCGACCCTGCCCAGCCCACGCTGGGGCGGCTGGCGCGCTTCGAGAGCATGCGCAAGCAGCGCTGGGCGCGGCCCGAGACCCTGGTGGCCGCGCGCCGCTACAACGCCCTGGCGCGGGAGCACGGCCTCACGCCCACGCAGATGGCGCTGGCCTTCTGCTACGGCAACTGGCGTGTCGCCAGCACCATCATCGGCGTGACCACGGCGGTGCAGCTCGACGAATGCCTGGCGGCCTGGGGCACGACGCTGTCGCCCGCGCTGCTGGCGGCGATCGACGCGGTGCGCTGGGAGCTGCGCGACCCGGCGCAGTGACTTGAACGAAGGGGCGGGCGTGGCAAAGAAGGACAAGCACGTCAGTGAGACACCTGCCACCCAGCGCCTGCGCGCCGCTGGCGTGGCCTTCACCGAGCATGTCTACGACTACGTCGACCACGGCGGCACCGCCGAGTCGGCGCGCCAGCTGGGCTGGCCCGAGCATGCGGTGGTGAAGACGCTGGTGATGCAGAACGAGCATGCCGAGCCGCTGATCGTGCTGATGCATGGCGACAAGCAGGTCAGCACCAAGAACCTGGCGCGCGCCATCGGCGCGAAGAGCATCGAGCCCTGCAAGCCCGAGGTGGCGCAGCGCCACAGCGGCTACCTGGTGGGTGGCACGTCGCCGTTCGGCACGCGCAAGGCGATGCCGGTGTACGTGGAGGCGACGGTGCTGGACCTGCCCGCGCTGCTGATCAACGGCGGGCGGCGCGGCTTCCTGGTGGAGCTGGCACCCCAGGTGCTGGTGGCGCTGCTGGGGGCGCAGCCGGTGCGTTGCGCGCTGTGACGGCCGCGTGGTGCGGCCGGTGCCGTCAGCGGGGGCTGCGGGTCTGGTAGCCCACGGCCTGCAGGCCGTCGCGGGCGAGGGTGGCGGCGGTCTGGGCCGGCCAACTGGTGACGGCGGCGGCGCCGGTGCTGGTGCCGGTGGCAGCCTGACGCTGCGCCGGCTGCTCGGTGGTCTCGGTGGCCAGGGGCGTGTCAGCCTCGGCCAGGTGTGTTGCGGGTCCCTCCGGCCGCTGCGCGGCCGACCACCAGGTCGCCGCAACGACCACGGCCAGCGTGGCCAGGTCGGCGGCGCGCGGCAGCAGGGCCTTTCGCGATGTCGATTTTTTTCCATACCGACGAGTATCTGATCGCCACATGATCGCCTCAAGTCGCCCCCAGCCCATAAGCGAGGGGGCGCGGCACCCATTCAGGGGGGGTGTGGCGAAGCGGTTTTATCGACCTGTGACGGATGCACGCCGATGCCCCGCCGGCCCGGCGGATGGCCGCCTGCCGGGCGCTCAGCCCAGCACGTCGCGCTCGGCGAACATGGCCGCCAGATGGGCCTCGCCGCGTTCGAGAACAAAGTAGCGCAGCGCTTCGGCCGCCGGTGACCGCAGCTTGCCGGCGTTGCTGACCACATGCCAGCGCCGCATCAGCGGCAGGCCCTCGACCGCGGGCGCGGCGATCAGGCCATTGCGCCATTCCAGGCCGATGGTGTGCAGCGAGATCAGGCTCACGCCCAGGCCGGCCATCACCGCCTGCTTGATCGCCTCGGTGCTGTTCATCTCCATCACCTGCACCGGCTGCAGGCGGTGGCGCTCCAGGTAGTCCTCCAGCGCGGCGCGGGTGCCCGAGCCGGGCTCGCGCACGATGAAGGGCTCACGCGCCAGCGCCAGGGCAGGCACGTCCTCGCCCTGGGCCAGCGGATGGCCAGGCGCGGTGACCAGCACATGCGGGTGCATGGCGAAGGGCTCGGCCCGGCTGGCGAAGTCCTTCGGCGAGCGGCCCATCACCGACAGGTCGACCTCGTTGGCCGTCATCCAGGCGGCCAGTTGCTCGCGGTTGCCCAGGCGCAGCCGCACCTCGATGGCCGGATGCTCGCGGTGGAACTGCGCCAGCAGCTGCGGCAGGAAGTACTTCGCCGAGCTGACCATGCCCACCGTCAGCAGGCCCGATTCCACCCGCTTGAAGCGCGCCATCGCGTCGTCGGCCTCCTTCAGCGTGGCCAGCAGGCGGCGGGCATAGACCAGGTAGTACTCGCCGGCGGTCGACAGGGTGAGGCGCTGGCCGATGCGGTCGAACAGCGGCATGCCGACCTGGCCTTCCAGTTCCTTGACCTGCATCGACACCGCGGGCGGCGTCAGGTGCAGGGCCTCGGCCGCGCGTGTACCGCCAGATGGGTTACTGGGACGGCGACTACCAGCCCAAGGACACCGACACGCTGTGCGTCTTCCGCATCACGCCGCAAGAGGGCGTCGACCCCATCGAGGCCGCCGCCGCGGTGGCCGGCGAGAGCAGCACCGCCACCTGGACGGTGGTGTGGACCGACCGCCTGACCGCCTGCGACAGCTACCGCGCCAAGGCCTACCGGGTGGAGCCGGTGCCGGGCCAGCCGGGC
>CALMIF010000023.1 GCA_937864045.1 uncultured Aquabacterium sp.
CACCACGGCGCCGCCCAGGTGGGCGGTGCAGTCGACCAGGCTGACGGCGTGCGGCGCACGGGCGTCGGCCACGGTGAGCGAGGTGTTCGACATCCGATCCGGCAGCGCCAGCGTGGCCGGCACGGTCAGCGGGCCGTGCTTCAACCACTGCTTGATGACCAGACCGTGGCTGACGACCGCCAGCACGGCGCCATCGTCCAGGGCCGCATGCTGTTGCAGCAGCCAGTCCCAGGCCGCGGCGCAGCGGGCGGCGAACTGCGGGATCGACTCGCCATTCGGCGGCGCTTCCTCGCGCGTCAGCGGGTCGAAGCCCAGCGTGTCGTAGGGCTGGCCGCGCAGGTCGCCGAAGTTGCGCTCGTGCAGCAGCGCGCTGGTGGTGATGTACTGGCCGGTGGCCGCGGCAATCGCCTGCGCCGTCTGCAGCGCGCGCGGCAGGTCACTGCTGACCAGGGCGGTCGGCCGCAGCGGCTGCCCGGCCGCCAGGCGCTGCGCCAGCAGCCCGGCCTGCGCCAGGCCATTGGCAGAGAGCGGCGTGTCGGCCGGCTGCATCACGCGGGCCACGTTCAGTGGCGTTTCGCCGTGCCGAATGATCAACAGGGTCATGGCACCCTGCTCAGGTGGCCGAACGGGCCAGGTTGATGCCGCCGTCCACCGTCAGCGTCGTGCCCACCACGTAGTCGCCTGCCCGGCTGGCCAGGTAGACCGCGGCGGCGGCCATGTCGTCGTCGGCGCCCACGCGGCCGGCGGGCACGCGCCTGGCCACCTGCTCGGCGTTGTCGCGGGCGTCCTTGTTCATCTCGCTGGCAAACGGGCCCGGGCAGATGGCATTGACGACGATGCCGTCCTGGATCAGGCGCAGCGCCATGCGCTTGCTCAGGTGGATCACGCCGGCCTTGCTGGCGGCGTAGCTGTAGGTCTCCCAGGGGTTCACGCTCTGGCCGTCGATGCTGGCAATGTTGATCACCTTGGCGCGCTGCCCGCCCGCCGCGCTGGCCGTCAGCATGGTGTGCAGCGCCTGGGTCAGGAAGAACGGCGCCTTCATGTTCAGGTCGACCACCTTGTCCCAGCCGCTCTCCGGGAACTCGTCGAAGGGCGCACCCCAGGCGGCACCGGCGTTGTTGACCAGGATGTCGAGTTTGTCCGTCCGGTCCTTCAGTGCCGCCACCACCCGGGCGATGCCGTCCATCGTCGACACGTCGCCCGGCATGCTGTGGCAGGGGCCGATCTTCGACAGCTCGGCCGCCGTCGCATCGCAGGCCGCCGCCTTGCGGGCGCTGATGAACACCGTGGCGCCCTGCTTCAGGAAGCCCTCGGCGATCATGCGGCCGATGCCGCGCGAACCGCCGGTGACCAGGGCCACGCGGCCGGCGAGGGAGAAGAGCTCGTTCATGGGTTGTCTCCGTTGAAGATTCAGAAACTGGCCGACGCGGCCAGGGCGCCCAGCCGGGCAGTGATGGCATGGAACTCGGCCACCGTCTCGTCGATGATCTGCTGCACCGGCTTGACGGCATGGACCAGGCCCGCCGACTGCCCGGCCAGCGCCGGTGCGGCGTTCATGTTGCCGTCGAAGTAGACGCTGCGGATGCCCTTGAAGGCGTCGGCGCCCATCAGGCCGGCGGCGTGGATCTGCGCCGTGAAGTCGGTCTTCAGCGCGCGGATGCACGGCGTCGACTTGGTGTTGAGCATCCAGGTGCCGGTGGCCGCGGCGTCGACGATGGCGCCCTTGTAGTTGGCATGCACCGGGCTCTCGGCGCTGGCGACGAAGCGGGTGCCCATCTGGATGCCCTCGGCGCCCAGCGCAAAGGCGGCGGCCATGCCGCGCCCGTCGACGATGCCGCCCGCGGCGATCAGCGGCACGGCCACCCGCTCGCGGATCGCCTGCAGCAGCACCAGGCTGCCCACTTCCTCGGGGTTCTTGAAGCCACCGCCCTCGCTGCCCTCGACCACCAGGCCGTCGATGCCGGCGTCCTCGCACTTCAGCGCCAGGTCCAGGGTGGGCACGGCGTGGTAGACGACGATGCCGGCGTCGTGCAGCGGCGCGATGAACTTGGCCGGGCTGCCGGCCGAGGTGGTCACGAAGCGGATGCCGCTCTCGCAGACGAAGCGCAGCATCGCGTCGTCCTTGAGAAACCGGATCGGCAGGTTCACGCCGAAGGGCAGCTTCAGCGCCAGCATCTGGCGGATGTGGTCCTGGCAGGCGGCGGTCTCGGCGCTGCTGGTCTCGATGATGCCCAGGCCGCCGGCGCGCGACACGGCACTCGCCAGCGGCGTGCGGGCGATCCAGCCCATCGGCGCCTGCACGATCGGATAACGGGCGCCGGTGTGGGCGAGGACTCGGTTCATGCGGCGCTCTCCAGGACAGTGCAGGGACCGCGCAGTGTCGGGGCCGCCCCCCGGTGGCGGCAGTCGCCAACGCGCCAGGCCCGGGGCCGGCGGTTCAGCCGGCCGGCGGCGTCCAGTCGCCCAGGAAATCGGCCGCCTGGCCGCGGCCACGGCGCGTGGCGGCGCGGGCGCTGCCGATGGAGACGAAGCACACCGCCTGTTCGCCCGGCGCCAGTGCAAAGGCGCGGGCGAAGCGCGGGTTGCGCACCGCCCGGCCGCTGGTCAGCATCGCGCCGAAGCCCAGGCCATGGGCCGCCAGCAGCAGGTTCATCAGTGCTGCGCCCAGGGTGATCGCCCGCTCGACCAGGGGCACCTCGTCGTCGGGCGGTTCGCCGCGCAGCACCGCCAGCAGCAGCACGGGCGCCCGGTGCGCCTTCTCGCGGCTGCGGGCGATGTCCTCGGCGCTGGCGTCGGGGTCGCGGTCGCGGGTGCAGGCCTCGAACAGGTCGGCCAGCCGGCCGCGCTGGTCGTCGCCGATGCGGACCAGCCGCCAGGGCCGCAGGCCGCGGTGGTCGGGCGCACAGGCGGCGGCGTCGACGAGCTGGCGCAGCTGGGCGGCGTCCGGCCCCGGCGCTTCCAGCCGCTTGGGCATCACCGACTGGCGGCTGCCGATCAGGGCCAGCACCAGGCCGGCCAGGTCGGCGCCGTCGTCGGTGTCAGGGTCGTCGTGGGCCATCGGTGGATTCTGCAGCGCTGGCCTCAGCGGCGCGCCGAGACCACGATGCCGGCAACGATCAGCCCAAACGCCAGCGCATGGAAGGGCTGCGGCCATTCGCCCAGCATCGCCGCGCCCAGCAGGGCGGCGAACAGCGGCGTCAGGTTGGCGAAGAAGGCCGCCACGGTGGGCCCGGCCTGCGCCACACCCAGGCCCCACAGCCGGTAGGCGACCAGGGACGGCAGCACGCCGACATAGGCCACGGCAGCCATCAGCCCAGGCGTCCAGGTCACGTGGTGCAGGCCGTGGGTCGACGGTGCCCAGGCCGCGCCCAGGCCGGCGAACGCCGTGGCCCAGACCAGGCCCAGGCCGACCTGGATCGCCAGGAATTCGGCCCAGTGCCAGTCGGGCCGGTCGGGTGCACGCATGCTGGCCGGCGGCTTCGCCAGCAGCCAGCTGTAGATGCACCAGCTGACGATGCCGCACAACATGAGCAGGTCACCGGGCACGAACTGCACCCGCCGCAGCGCCTGCAGCTCACCCCGGCCCAGCACCACCGCCACGCCGGCCAGCGACAACACGGCGCCGAGCAGTTGCGCCCTGCGCGGGCGCTCGCCATGGACCAGGGCGCCGATGGCCAGCATCCACACCGGCGAGCTGGCGGCGATCAGGGTCACGTTCAGCGGCGTGCTGGTCTGCAGCGCCAGGTACTGCAGCGCGTTGTAGGCGCCCACGCCGGTGAGGCTGAGCAGGGCCAGGTGCGGCCAGCGCGCCGCCAGCTGCGCCCTTCGCCTGGCCGTGCCGAAGGCGCGCCAGCCCAGCGGCAGCAGCAGCGCCAGCGCGATGCCCCAGCGCAGCACGTTCAGCCACAGCGGGCTGATCGACTGGATTGCAATGCGGCCGACCACCGCATTGCCGGCCCACAGCAGCGGCGGCAGGCTCAGGGCCAGGGCCAGGCGCGGGGTCAGCGTGGCCATCGGCAGTACACGGCGAAATCAGGCGGCATTGGTAGATGTTGGCCCCTATCGAGCCAGAAGGTTTCGATGGAAGCCAACACCCCCGTTCAAACCGTGCATGCGGATTTCCCGCACACGGCTTACC
>CALMIF010000024.1 GCA_937864045.1 uncultured Aquabacterium sp.
ACGTGCTGGTGGGCATCAACCTGCTGCGCGAGGGGCTGGACATCCCGGAGGTGTCACTGGTCGCCATCCTGGATGCCGACAAGGAAGGCTTCCTGCGTGCCGAGCGCAGCCTGATCCAGACCATCGGCCGGGCGGCGCGCAACCTCAACGGCCGCGCCATCCTCTATGCCGACAAGATGACCGACTCGATGAAGAAGGCCATCGACGAGACCGAGCGCCGGCGCGAGAAGCAGATCGCCCACAACCTGGCGATGGGCATCACGCCGCGCGGCGTGGTCAAGCAGGTCAAGGAACTGATCGACGGTGTGGTCAGCGCCCAGGACGACAAGAGCAAGCTGAGCGGGCTGGTGGAAGCCGCCGAGGTCGAGGCCCTGAGCGAGAAGGACCTGGCCAAGCGCATCAAGCTGCTGGAAAAGCAGATGCTCGAACACGCCAAGAACCTGGAATTCGAGAAGGCCGCCCGCGTGCGCGACCAGCTGGCCCTGCTGCGCGAGCAGGCCTTCGGGGCTGGGGGGCACGACAGCAATGTGGTGCCGCTGACCGGCACGCGCTGACGCGGATCCCGGGGCTCAGCAGCCGGTGCGGAAGATCCGCACCGCCTGGCTCACCACCTCGGCCTGGCCGTGCAGTGACGACGCCGCGGCCGCCAGTTCCTCCACCATCGCGGCGTTCTGCTGCGTCAGGCCGTCGAGCTCGCTGACGCCGGCGTTGACCTGCGCCACGCCCTTGCTCTGCTCGGCCGCGGCGGTGCTGATCTCGCTGATCAGCGCATGCACGCGGTGCACCGCCTCCTGGGTCTGGCGGGTGGTCTCGCCGGTGGCCTGGGCCAGGCGGGTGCCGGCCTCGATCTTGGTCGATGAATCCTCGATCAGCACCTTGATCTCGCGTGCGGCGCCACTGGTGCGCTGGGCAAGGGCCCGCACCTCGGCGGCCACCACGGCGAAGCCGCGACCGGCCTCGCCGGCGCGGGCGGCCTCCACTGCCGCGTTCAGCGCCAGGATGTTGGTCTGGAACGAGATGCCGTCGATGGTGCCGATGATCTCGGCGATGCGCTGCGACGACGCGCTGATCTCGCCCATGCGCTGCGCCACGTCGCCGGCGGCCTGGCCGCTGCGTTCGGCCACGGCGGCGGCCTCGCCGGCCATCTGCGCGGCGGCCACGGCGGTGTCGGCCGTCTGGCGGATGGTGCCGGTGATCTGCTCCATCGACGCCGCGGTCTGCTGCAGGTTGCTGGCCTGCGACTCGGTGCGGTTGCCCGGGTCGTGGTTGCCCTTGGCGATCTCGCTGCTGGCCAGGGTGATGCCTTCGACCTCGCGCCGCACATCGCCCACGATCGCCAGCAGGTTGACGTTGAGCTGGCTCAGGCCGCGGCGCAGCTGGCCTTCCTCGTCCTGGCGGTCGGCCACCTGCAGCTGCGACAGGTCGCCGGCCGACATGCGCCGCACCGTGGCCACGGCCTGGCGCAGCGGCGCCAGGGCCTGCGCGCGCAGCCAGGCGGCGGTGCCGGCTGCCAGCACCAGGCTGGCGCCGGCGGCGGCCCACAGGCTGGTGGGTGCCAGCGCTGCGGCGGCAGCGGCCGTGGCCAGGGTTTCCAGCAGGGCGGTGGCCGTCAGCCGCGCACCCAGGCCCGGGCGGGTGATGGCGGAGCAGCGGGCGCCGGCGCCGCTGCGCTGCAGGTCGCCGTTGTGCAGGCGGTGCAGCAGCCGGCCGGCCGCGGCCTCGTCACGCATGCGGGCGTACAGCGCCTCGGCGGCCTTCACCTCGTCGCGGCCCGGCGTGGTGCGCACCGACATGTAGCCGGCCACGCGCCCGCCTTCGAGCACCGGCGTCACGTTGGCGCGCACCCAGTCGTGGTCGCCGTTCTTGCGCCGGTTCTTGACCAGGGCCGTCCACAGGGCTGGCCGTCCTTCAGCGTGGCCCACAGGTCGCGGTCAGCCTCGGCCGGCATGTCGGGGTGGCGCACGATGTTGTGCGGCTGGCCCATCAACGCGTCGCGCTCGAAGCCGCTGACCTCGACGAAGGCCGGGTTGCAGTAGGTGATGCGACTCTGCAGGTCGGTGGTCGAAACCAGCGTGGTGCCGGGCGGCAGCACGTGCTCGCGTTGCGTGACGGGGCCGTTCTGGCGCATGCGTTCTCCTTGTCGCCGGTCAACATTGGCCGGGATTGGTGCCCCGATATCGTCGGCAAGCGGTTGAAGATTCAATGCGCTTCTGTCGGGAGATCTTGATCTCGTCTGTCGGGTGGCGTGGCCGCGCAGCCGCCCGCGCTCGGCTATCCTCCGCGCCCATGTTGAACCGCTGGTTCCGCCGCGCCGATCCGGCCCGCCTGCGGGTGTTGATGGTCTGCACCGGGAACATCTGCCGCTCGCCGATGGCCGAGGCCGTGCTGCGCCAGCGCCTGCAGCGTGCCGGCCTGGAACGGGTGGTCGCCGTCGACTCCGCCGGCACCCACGGCTTCCACAAGGGCAGCCCCATCGACCCGCGGGCAGCAGCGCAGGCGGCGCTGCGCGGCTACACGCTGGACGGCCTGCGCAGCCGCCCGGTGGTGGCCGAGGACTACAGCCGCTTCGACCTGCTGCTGGCGATGGACCAGGACAACCTGGCCACGCTGCGCAAGCGTTGCCCGCCCGAGGAGCAGCACCGGCTGCAGTTGCTGATGGCGCATGCGCCGCAGGCTGGCGCCACCGAGGTGCCCGACCCGTACTACGGCGCGTTGTCGGGCTTCGACCTGGCGCTGGACCTGATCGAGCCGGCCTGCGACGGCCTGATGCAGGAGGTCCGGCGCCGCCTGGCTGCCCCGGCCTGACCGGCGTCAATGCCGAGCAAAACAGTCGGCTTCTGCTATACTTGAGCACATCAGTCGGGTAACCGCCGCGCCTGCCGGGCGCGCAACCCGGCGGATGCCGACCTTCAGGAGAAGCCCCATGCGATTGACCACCAAAGGCCGTTTTGCCGTCACGGCGATGATCGACCTGGCCCTGCGCTCGAACAACGGGCCGGTGGCACTGGCGGCGATCAGCCAGCGCCAGCAGATCTCGCTGTCGTACCTGGAACAGCTGTTCGGCAAGCTGCGCCGGCATGAGCTGGTCGAATCGACCCGCGGCCCCGGCGGCGGCTATTCGCTGGGCCGCAAGAGCGACGCGATCACCGTGGCCGACATCATCGTCGCCGTCGACGAGCCGCTGGACGCCACCGGCTGCGGCGGCAAGGAAAACTGCATGGGCGAGGACGCCGGCCGCTGCATGACGCACGACCTGTGGTCCAGCCTGAACCAGAAGATGATCGAGTACCTCGATTCGATCTCGCTGAAGAAGCTGGTCGAGGACCAGCTCGCCAAGGGCGTGTCGATCGAGGAGGCGCCGATCAAGCGCGCCATCTCCAGCGTGCCGGTGGTCAAGCCGATCAAGATCACCGCGCCGAACTCGGTGTTCGCCCTGGGCAGCGCCCTGACGAAGTGACACGCCGCCCGTTCCGCTCCCTCTGCATTTGATCAAGACCATGACCCCGCATTTCCCGATCTACCTGGACTACGGCGCCACCACGCCGGTCGACCCGCGTGTCGTCGACGCGATGATTCCCTGGCTGCGCGAGCACTTCGGCAACCCGGCCAGCCGCAGCCACGCCTGGGGCTGGGAGGCCGAGGAGATCGTCGAGAAGAGCCGCGCCCAGGTGGCCGCGCTGATCGGCGCCGATCCGCGCGAGATTGTCTGGACCAGCGGCGCCACCGAGAGCAACAACCTCGCGATCAAGGGCGCGGCGCAGTTCTACAAGGGCCGCGGCAAGCACATCGTCACCGTCAAGACCGAGCACAAGGCGGTGCTGGACACGGTGCGTGAACTGGAGCGCCAGGGCTTCGAGGCGACCTACCTCGACGTCGAGCCCGACGGTCTGCTGGACCTGGACAAGTTCAAGGCCGCGCTGCGGCCCGACACCATCCTGGCGTCCGTCATGCTCGTCAACAACGAGATCGGCGTGATCCAGGACATCGCCGCCATCGGCACGCTGTGCCGCGAGCGCGGCATCGTGTTCCATGTCGACGCCGCCCAGGCCACGGGCAAAGTGGCCATTGATCTGGCGACGCTTCCGGTCGACCTGATGAGCCTGGCCTCGCACAAGACCTACGGGCCCAAGGGCATCG
>CALMIF010000025.1 GCA_937864045.1 uncultured Aquabacterium sp.
CCGAAGGGCTGGCCGCCGAACTGGCTGAATTCCTCGGCGTAGACCTTCTTGAAGATCGGGCTCTGGTCCCAGTTCGTGCCCTTGTAGCGCTTGAGCGTCTTGCCCAGCTCGGCCTTCGAGACGTTCATCACCCGGATCTTCAGGTTCTCGTCGGTCTCGGTGTTGTTGACCATGTAGTGCAGGCCCCGCCACGCACCTTCGAGCTTCTGGAAGTCGCCGTGGTGGATGATCTGGTTGATCTGGTCGCTGAGCTTCTTGTCGATGGCGGCGATCATCGCCTCAATCGAGGCGACCACGTCGCCGCTGATCAGCTGGGTCTGCGCCAGCGCCTGCTGCGCCAGCGTCTGCACCGCCTGCTCGACCGCGTTCTTCGCGTCGTCGGACTTGGGCTTGAATTCCTTCTGCAGCAGCGACGCGAGGTCGTTGCCTTCGAGGGCGACACCGGCCAGTGCGGTGCTGCTCTGTGCTTCTGCCATGGGGGCTCTCCTGTGTTCTGCGGGGGCTGCTGGCGGGCTCAGGCGTCCTTGGGCTTGGCCGTGGCGGCCAGCGAGCCCAGCAGCGCGGGATCATTCATGAGCTTGCCGATCAGTTCCTCGGCGCCACCCTTGCCATCCATGTAGGTCACCAGGTTCTGCAGCTGCTGGCGCGCGTCGAGCAGCTTGCTCAACGCGTCGACCTTGCGCGCCACCGCATCGGGCGAGAAGTCGTCCATGCTGTCGAAGGTGATGTCGACGTTCAGGTTGCCCTCGCCGGTCAGCGTGTTGGGCACCTGGAAGGCCACGCGCGGCTTCATCGCCTTCATGCGGGCGTCGAAGTTGTCGACGTCGATCTCCAGGAACTTGCGGTCGGCCACCGGCGCCAGCGGGTCGGCGGGCTTGCCCGACAGGTCGGCCATCACGCCCATCACGAAGGGCAGCTGCACCTTCTTCTCGGCGCCATAGAGCTCCACGTCGTACTCGATCTGCACGCGCGGGGCCCGGTTGCGGGCGATGAATTTCTGGCTGCTGCTCATGCTCTTGGCTCCTGGGAAGAAGGCGTGGGGAGTGCGGTTCGCGGTGAAGGGGCGGACGGCAGGCGACGGTTTTCCCCGAATCGGCGCTGCGCGTCAATAGTTCTCGTTGTCGTCGCCGCCGGCCGGATCGAGGCTTGACGGATCGACGCCGACCATGGCGGCAACGCCATGCAGCGCGTCTGGCGCCAATGCCTTGATCAGCTGCAGGAAGTTCTGGCCGATCAACTGCTGGCCGCGGCGCAGGAACAGCTGTGCCGGGTTGGTGGGCTCGGCCTGGTCAAGATAGGCGCAGACCATGTCGATGGCGCGGATCGCCTCCTCGCGGGTGCGCACCGTGCCCGACAGGCCCCGGCTGCCGCCGGCCGGGCCGGGCGCGTCCTGGATGGCGGCGTCGCCCTGACCATCGGCGGCCGTGTCGTCGCCCGCGGCGGGCTCGCCGTCCTCGGCCGGCAGCAGCGAGGCCATGTGCTGGGCCATGGCGTGCAGCGCCCGCAGGTCGGGTGCTGCATCGCCCAGCCGGTCGCCGGCCAGCGAGATCAGCTGGCGTGCCAGCGTGGCCGCCTCGGCAATCTGCGGGCGCAGGGCGGGTTCGCGCCGGGCCACGTCCGCCAGCATCGTGGCCAACTGGGCGCGGCTGGGCGCGGCATCGTCGGCCGCGGCGGGCAACTGGTTCAGTGCCACCAGGGCCTGGCGCACGCTGAAGGCCCCGGCGGCGCGGTCCTGCACCAGCCAGGCCGCGCGCAGGTCGGCCAGGAGTCCCTCGTTGTCG
Organism: uncultured Aquabacterium sp.; assembly: GCA_937864045.1. Classification (GTDB taxonomy): domain Bacteria; phylum Pseudomonadota; class Gammaproteobacteria; order Burkholderiales; family Burkholderiaceae_C; genus Pseudaquabacterium. The sequence goes on from CALMIF010000025.1 coordinate 1,782, forward strand.
ACCAGCGAGGCCAGCACGTTGACCCGGGCATACGGGTCGCCGTCGTCGGGGTCGGGCAGCGGGTGCACCTGGTCCCAGTGCGTGTCGAACAGGCCGTTGAACAGCCGCAGCCCGCAGGCCAGCGCGCCGTAGCCATGCTGGTGCAGCAGGCCACGCATCCACAGCACGGCGATGCGCAGGTCGCGCGTGCGGTCGAGCAGGCTCTCGGCCAGCCCCACCACCGCAGGCCAGTCGGGTGGCTCGGCCGGGCCGAAGGTCGATTCGGGCTTGCCGGCGGCGGCGACGCTGAGCGCCAGGAAGTCGTTGTCGTATTCGAGGTCCGGACCGCAGGGCGATGACTCGTCGGCCAGGGGCTGCAGCCAGCCGGCCAGCTTCTGTTCTTCGGCTTCGAATGCGTGCATGGGAAGGAGGTGGGCCCGCGCGCCGGCACCGGTTCGCGGCGGCGGGATCATGCCAGTGTCTCAGGCCGGTGTGTCAGTGAGAACCCCAGATTGATGACGGCGCCAGAGTGCCGATACCGCGGCCCCCGCAGGTGGGTGGCGGTCGTCCCCTGCATCAGCCGGGTCGACGATGGCGCCCGTTCATCCGCTTCGTTACCATGGGTTGCAACTGGGTGCGGTTGCGGGGGCAGGATGGGCGTTTCTGGACGTGCGGCTGCGCCGCTGGTGGCGGTGCTGGTTGCAGCGGGGCTGGCGTGTGTGGCAGGTGCCAGCCGGGCGCAGGCGGTGCCGCCGTCCGATCCCGCCGGGCGCCCGGTGGTGCCGCGGGCCGAGGACCTGGCCCCGCGCCAGGCGGTGCCGCCCACCGATGCCACCCTGCCCGATGCGCCGCGGTTGCCGCGCGAGCTGGGCAAGCCCGACGACGACGTGCGCATCGAGATCCGGGCCTTTGCCCTCGACCCGTCGGCGCCGCCAGCCCTGGTGGCGGCCCTGCCGGGGCTGACGCAGGACCTGCTGGGCCCCGACAAGGGTTTCGAGGACCTGGCCACCGCCCGTGCCCGCATCACCCGTTTCCTGCAGAGCGAGCTGGGCTACTACCTGGGCCTCGCCTACGTGCCCGAGCAGGAGCTGCGCGACGGCGTGGTGCGCATCGCGGTGCTGGAAGGCCGGCTCGACCGCGTCATCCTGCGCTGGCCCGAGCAGGGCCTGCCGGTGCGGCGCGAGGTGGTGCAGGCCTACCTCGACCGCCTGCGGCCCGGCGCGGTGCTGCTGGTGCGCGACGTCGAGCGGGTGGTGTTCCTGGTCAACGACCTGCGCGGCATGCGCGCACGTTTCGACGTGCAGCCCGGCAGCCGGCCCGGCACCGCCAACCTGGTGGTCACGCCCGAGGCCGAGGGCGTGTGGTCGGCGCGCGCCGATGCCGACGCCAACGGCTCGCGCTTCCTGGGGGTCTACCGGCTGGGCGGCCTGGTGCAGATGAACAGCCCCTTCGGCCGCGGCGACGGCATCACCGCCAACGCGATGGTCTCCCACACCCAGGGCCTGGCCTTCGGCCTGGTGGGCTACAACACGCCGGTGGGCAGCGACGGCATCAAGCTCGGCGGCTCGCTGTCGGCGGTGAAGTACCAGATCGACAAGGCGGTGTTCCCGGCCAACCTGTTCGGCACGGCGATCACGGCCAACGCCTACGGCCTGTATCCCTACGTGCGGGCGCGCAACCTCAACCTCTTCGTCGTCGGCACGCTGGAGCACAAGCAGTACGAGGACCAGCGCAGCGGCACCCGCACCCGCAAGACGGTGGACACGCTGGCGCTGGGCACCACGGGCGACTTCCGCGATGCGCTGCTGGGCGGCGGCGTCAACACCTTCGACGCGACCCTGGTGTCCGGCCAGCGCAGCTTCCAGGAGGGGCCCACGCCGCAGGAGGAGCCCAACCGCTTCACCAAGCTGACGTTCGGCTTCTCGCGCCTGCAGGACCTGGCGTTCGCCGCGCCCTCGCTGCAGAACGCCCGCACCGGCAAGCTGCTGGGCTATGTGTCGGTGCGCGGCCAGCTGGCGCTGCACAACCTGGACACCACCGAGCAGTTCCGCCTCGGCGGGCCCGAGGGGGTGCGCGCCTTCGCCGCCGGCGAGGGCACCGGCGACAGCGGGGTGGTCACCAGCCTGGAGGCCCGGCTGCTGCCGCCCGAGGCGTGGTTCGGCCGCATCGCCAGCGAGCTGGTGCTCAGCGCCTTCGTCGATGTCGGCTGGGTGCGCTACCGCCACAAGCTCGCGGCGGCGGCGGCCGGTGTCGACGCCGAGCCCAACAGCGGCAGCTTCGTCGGCGCCGGGGTGGGCGTGGCCTGGGTGCGCCCGGGCGGCTATGCGCTGCGGCTGAGCCTGGCCGCGCCGCTGTCGGGCACGCCGCGCAGCGACCCCAAGGAACCCAGCGCCCGGCTGTACCTGCTGGCCAGCAAGTTCTTCAACTGATGCCCGCGCGCCACCTGGCGCCGCGGCAAGCCGCAAGGTGATCACGATGCCGACCCCGAAGCGCCTGCCTCTTGCCGCTGCCACCGCTGCTGCCGCCACAGTCCGCCCGCAGCCGACCCGGCTGCCGGCGCTGCGGCCGCTGGCGCTGGCCGCCGCGCTGGCCGTGGCGGCGACGCCGGCCGGTGCCCTGCCCGAAGGCGCCACGCTGCGCTTCGGCCAGGCCCAGGTGCTGCCTGCCAGCGGCGGCCGGCTGGACATCCGCCAGGACACGCTGCGCGCCGGCCTCGACTGGACCGGCTTCTCCATCGCCGCCGGCGAGCGGGTGGTCATCACCCAGCCCGGGCGCGACGCGGTGCTGGTCAACCGTGTCACCGGGTCTGACCCGTCGCGCCTGTTCGGCCAGCTGCAGTCCAACGGGTCGGTGTGGCTGGTCAATCCGCGCGGCATCGTCTTCGGCCGCGACAGCCAGATCGATGTCGGCGGCCTGCTGGCCAGCACGCTGTCGATCCGCAGCGACGACATGGCCGCCGGCCGGCTGCTGCTCAGCCGCCTGCCGGGTGACGGTGCGGCTGGTGGCGGGGCCATCCAGGCCGATGGCCGCATCAGCGCGTCCGATGGCAGCGTGATCCTGGTGGCGCCCAGCCTGAGCCAGGGCGGGCGCATCGACGCGCGGCGCATCGGCCTGGCCGCGGCCACGCAGGTGGAGGTCGACGTCGAGGGCGACGGCCTGATCTTCTTCAACGCCCGCAACGATGGCAGCCTGGCAACCCGGCTGTCGCAGCTGGGCACGCTGCGCGCCGACGGCGGCACGGCCGAGCTGCGCGCCGCCGGCCGCGCCGGCTTCGCGGACACGGTGCTCAATCTGGACGGCGTGGTGCAGGCGCGCAGCATCGGCCGGCGCGAGGGGCGCATCGTCATCGACGGCGGCGACAGCGGCATCAGCCGCGTGGCCGGCACGCTCGACGCCAGCGGCGCCGCCGCGGGTGAGCGCGGCGGCCAGCTCACGGTGCTGGGCGAGAAGCTCGTGCTGACCGGCAGCGCGCGGCTGGACGCCGGCGGCGCCGCCGGCGGCGGCGGCCTGCGCGTGGGCGGTGACCTGCAGGGCGGCAACGCCGACACCTACCGCCCGGCCCAGCAGCTGGTGGTGCAGGCCGGTGCCCGGCTCGATGCCAGCGCCACCCAGCACGGCGACGGCGGCCTGGTGGTGCTGTGGTCGCAGGGGGCCACGCGCTTTGCCGGCAGCGCCGACGCCCGCGGTGGCGCGCAGCGGGGAGACGGCGGCGTGGTCGAGGTCTCGGGCAAGGGCCAGCTGGACTTCCACGGCAGTTCCGACCGCTCGGCGCCGGCCGGGCGTGCCGGCACCCTGCTGCTCGACCCGCTGAACCTGGAGATCGCCCAGAACGCGCCCAACCTGCTGGGCACGGTCGACAACGACCTGGACAGCCTGAACCTGCTGTTCAATGCGCAGCCCGGCAGCGACAGCCGCATCACCGCACTGGCGGTGCAGAACCTGCTGGCCGGCGGCGACGTGCGCCTGGAAGCGGTGCGCAACATCACCGTCAGCAGCGCCATCACCGTGCTCGCCGCCAATGCCGACACCCATGCGCTGACCCTGCGCGCCGGCAACGACGTCATCGTGTCGCAGCCGATCAGCAACAAGGGCGACATCGTGCTGAGCGCCAGCACGCCCGGCTTCACCTACACCAGCCCGGCGCCGGCCAGCGTCACCACCAGTTCCACCACCACCGGGCGCGTGCTGCTGACGGCCGACCTGACCAGCACCGGCGGCCGGGTGGCGCTGACGAACAACGGCGGCACCGGCATCCACCAGGCGGGCGGCACCATCACCACCGGCACGCTGGAGGTCACCGGCGGGCTGGAGATCCCGACGGCGCTGACGCTGGCGCTCACCGGCAACGGCACGACCAGCCTGGGCGCGGCGCTGTCGGGTGCCGGCAGCCTGACCAAGGCCGGCGCCAGCAGCACCCTGGTGCTGACCAGCACCGCCAACAGCCACGGCAGCACGGTGGTGAGCGGCGGCACGCTGCAGGTGGGGGCGGAGGCGGTGCTGGGCGCGGGCGGGTTGACGCTGGACGGCGGGGTGTTGAACCCGACGGTGTCGTTCGACACGGCCCGTGCGGTGGTGCTGGGCGCGGGTGGCGGCACGGTGCAGGTGGGCAACGGGCTGCAGCTGGGGCTGGGCGGGCTGGTGTCGGGCACGGCGCTGGTCAAGAGCGGCGCGGGCACGCTGGCGCTGACGCGCACGGCCGGCGCCAACAGCTACACGGGCGGCACGACGGTCAACGGTGGCACGCTGCAGCTGTCGGCCAGCGGCGCGGCCGGCACGGGCATCATCGCCCTGGGCGCGAACACGCTGGACATCACGAATGCGGCGCAGATCGCCAACCTGGTGACGGTGACCGATGGCGCGGTGATCAGCAGCAGCACGGGCGGCGGCACGCTGACCAACGCGCAGCCGCTGGCGCTGGTGGCGGGCACGCTGAAGCTGGCGGGTGGTGCGAACAGCACGCTGCAGATGGCGCGTGAACTGCGGGGCGATGCCAGCGCGGGCCAGTTGGTGGAAGTGACCGGTGGCGTGGTGGCACTGCAGACCGCCAACAGCCAGGACGGCACGACGGTGAGCGGCGGCACGCTGCGGCTGTCGGC
>CALMIF010000026.1 GCA_937864045.1 uncultured Aquabacterium sp.
GCCAGCAGCGCCAGGCCCCACTGCGACAGGGTGGGCACCGGCACGGCCTGGGCCACGGCCTGCACACCCACGCCGCCCGGGTCCACGATGGTGCCGTCGGCGGCCAGGTCGTTGTCGCCACTGCCGCCGTCGGTGATGCGCAGCGTGAGGCTGCGGCGGTCGGGGGCGAACTCCACCATGCCGGCACCCGTGCCTTCGGGCAGGCTGTACCACTGGGGCACGCCACCGGCCACCACCGGGCCGTACTTGTAGTAGCGGGCGCCTGCGGGCAGCGGTGCGGGGTAGCTGAGCTGCACCGCAGCCACCGAGCCGGGCGTGCCGTTGAGCAGCACGAAGTTGAGCAGGCCATGCGGGAACTGCACGCCGGCCGGCGGCGCGTCCGCAGGCGACTTGGCATGGCCCTGCAGCGGAATGAAGCCGGAGGACTGCAGCGGTCCGCTGCCCGCCGGGGCGAACACCCAGCTGCCGCCTGCAGGCAGGGTGGCCAGGCCGTCCGGGTTGCCGACGCCCGAACCCAGGCTGCCGCCGGTGCCGGGCGGCAGGCTGATGGTGAAGCTGCGGTCCACCGGCGTGGCGGCCGCATAGGTGGTGTTGCCGGCCTGGCTGGCGCGCACGGTGCACGTGCCGGTGGTGGCCAGCACCAGGGTGGCGCCATTGGCACCCGTGGTCAGGCACACGGTGGGCGTCTGCGAGGCAAAGCCCACCGGGTTGCCCGAGCCGCCGCCGCTGGCGCTCAGGCTGACGCTGCCGACGCCCAGCGTGCGGTCGGGCAGGGCGGGGAAGTCGATGGCCTGGGCCAGCTGCACGGTGCTGAAGCCCGTGCTGGCCACCGTGCCGGGCACGTCCTGCGCCAGCACCACGCCCCACAGGGTGTAGCCGGTCACGGGCGAGAGGCTGTCGAGTTGCAGCGGCGTGGCGGTGGCGGCGGCCACGGCCAGCTGGCCGCTGCGGGGCGCGGCTTGGCCAGCAGCGTCCTGGCCCGCCAGCACCTGCGTGAAGTCGGGCGTGGCGGCGCCCGCAGGCAGCAGCACCCAGTGCCACTGGCCGGTCTGCGAGGTGGTCACCTGCACCGTCTGGTTGCTGCCGGTGGTGGCGCCCAGGGCCAGGGTGGCGGTGGGCAGCGGGGCCAGGGGCAGCAGGTCGGCGCGGAATTTCTTCCAGCTGTTGTAGGCCAGCTCCTTGGCGGCCTTGCCGTCGTTGTAGAAGTCGGCGTCGCCGCAGTCGCTGATGATGTCCACGGTGCCACCCGTGTCCAGGTCGGCGGGCATCACGCCCAGGCCTTCGGCCGAGCACTGGGTGTGGGGCGCGGTGATGGATGCCAGATCGGCGCTGCGCGGGCGCAGGTGGGTGGCCAGGCCGCTGGCGTCCACGCTGCCGTCCCAGGTGTAGAGGCGGAAGTCGCGCGGCGCGGTGCCGGTGGCGCTGTCCGGCGGGCCGGCCACGATCAGGTACTGCTGCGCGGCGTTCTTGCGGATCTCGCGGATCGCCCGGCCGCCCAAGTCGAGCCGGATGGGGCTGCCCAGCACGGCCTGCCCGGCCGCGCCGCCCTGGCTGGCGGTGGCCAGCGCGTCGAAGTTCTGCACCGGCACGATCAGCGCATGGGTGCGGCCGGTGGCCGAGCCCGCGGTGACCGCTGGCTGCCCCGGTGCCGACACCATCGGCGCGCGGAAGGCGAACCAGGCGGCGGTGTCGCCGGGGCTGGTGGTGAGGCCCTCGAACGAGAAGCCGTCGCGCTGGCTGCTCTCGGGGGCCAGGCCGCCCGCCGAACTGGCCACCAGGCCCAGGTGGTCGGCGCCCAGGCCGTGGGCGTTGCTGGCATCCCAGGCGCGCAGGTCTTCACGCAGCCACTGGTAGTAGCCCAGGGGGCTGGCGGTGGTGGCGGCGCCCGTGCCGCTGAGGTCGGCGGCGTAGAAGCGCCAGCGGTCGGCGCGCGAGTTGCCCGACTTGCTGTTGGAGTGGGAGCCCGTCACGTAGATGCGGCTGCCCACTTGGGCGCTGGCCTCGATGTCCACCTCGCCATCGGTCTTGCAGGAGGTGAGTCCGGTCAGGCCGGGCAGGCTGCAATGGGCGCTGTTGCCCAGGCCCAGCGCGGCGTCGGGCGGCAGCGCGGCCACAGGCGCGCCCGAAGCCAGCCGGTCATAGGCCATGAAGCCGTTGCCACCGGCCACGGGGTTGCCCGAGCCGTCCTGCGCCGGGGCTTCGTCATCGCCCACCAGCATGGTCTGGCCGTCTGCCAGCACCAGCGCGGTGGAGGCGTCCGAGCGGCCGGTGAACCAGCGGGTGCCCGCCGTGCCGGCGGTGTGGGCCGAGGCCGCATAGTGCAGCGTGCGGCTGCTGGACAGGCCGCCGCTGTCGGTCACGGTCAGGGTCAGGTTGGCATAGCCCACGCCCGCCGGGGAGACCTTCACGGTCACCTGTCCGTTCTGGTTGAGCAGGCTGACCTGGGCGGGCGGCACCACGGCCGGGTTGCTGGAGGCCACCGACAGGGCCAGGCTGCCCGCCGCGTCCTGCGCATCGGCCACGCTGAACGGGATGCCGCTGGTGGCCAGCGGGTCGAGCGGGTCGCCCTGCACGCCGGAGAAGGCCGCGTCCTGCGCCAGCCCCGTGATGGTGGGCGGCGTGTTGCTGTTGTTGATGGTCACCGTGCCGCCATAGGCCAGGCTGGCGCTGCCGCCGGCGCTGTTGACGGCCCGCACACGGAAGCTGTAGCTGCCGTTGGCCAGGCCGGTGAAGTGGACGCTGGTGCCGTCGGCCACGTTCACCAGCACCGTCCTGTCGATGGTGGCGAAGCCGTCGTGCGACAGTTCCACCACATAGACGCTGGGGCTGCCGCCGCTGGCGGGCGCGGTCCAGCTGGCAGTGAAGCCGGAGCTGGTGAGGCCGGAGGCCTGGGCCGAGCCCGGGCTGTCCGGTGCCTGGGTGGCCAGGCTGGCTTCGGGGGTGGGGGCCACGCCATAGAAGGCGCTGTTGCCCGTGGGCAAGGCCAGCACCGCCGGGGTGCCCGCCAGGGTGCCGGTGCGCCCGGCGCGGTCGAACAGCTGGTAGAGCTTGGTGCCGTCGGTGATGAGCAACATCACCATGCCGTCGCCGATCGGCGTGGCCACCAGGCCATGGATGTCCGGCAGGGCCACCGAGCCGCGGGCTTCCCATTGCTGGGTGCTGGTGTTCAGCGCGTATTTGAGCAGCGCCTTGGCGGTGCCGTTGGCCGCAAGGTACAGCGTGTCCGGCCCGCTGCTGGCCGCATCCAGCTGGGCGAAAGCGATGCCGCGGTAGTTGTCGCTGGCAATGCTGGCCACGGCGGCGAGCGTCTGGCCGGTGCTGGTGGGCAGGCCGGTGCCCACCTTGTTCAAGCTGCCCGAGCCGCCGTAGAGCTGCCCGCCGGCGATGGCCAGGCCCTGGAAGTTGGCGTTGTTGAGCTGGGTGGCCGCGCTGCCCGCCGGCGCATGCCACACGCCGCGCGTGGCGGACGTGCCATTGCCGCTGGCCCAGACCTGGCTGCAGTCGTTGCTGGTGGCGGCGCGGATGGCGTCGGTGCTGAAGGCGCTGGTGCCCAGCGCCGTGCGGGTGTCGATGGCGCCCGCTGCGTCCACCAGGCCCACCAGGCGTTGTGCGGCAGCGGCGGTGGCGCTCTTCACGCCGCTGGTGCCGGGCGCTGCGGCATAGCCCGGCACTGCCAGGCACTGGCCGTTGGCCGAGCGGTTCAGCAGACCCTCGGATCCGGTCTTGCTGGCCGTCAGGGGCTGGTGCGCGCCCGACGCGGCGGTGGGCATGGGGATGGACTGCACCAGCGTGCCGTCGGCCCGGAACTCGTCCAGGAACACCGGCGTGGCGGCGTCACTGGGCGCGACGCTGCCGTTGCCCACGCGGTACACCACGTAGTTGCCCGCTGTGAGCGGGGCGGCTGCAGCCGCGCCGCAGCCAGCGGCCAGCAGCAGGGCCGTGAAGGTGGAAACGGCTGACGCGATCGGGCCGAACGTACCCGGCTTGTGAACCCATTGCATTGATGACTCTCCCAGACAATCGCGGGATCGTCGCAGCGCTGTGTGTCAT
>CALMIF010000027.1 GCA_937864045.1 uncultured Aquabacterium sp.
CCTCTGGTGGCGCCTCTGGTGGCGCTTCAGGGCGCGAAGCCGTTCTCGCCCGACGGGTCGCAGCCGGGGTAGCCCATCCAGGCGTAATAGGCGCGGCCGCTGGGCGCGCCGAAGGCGGCGCTGTTGTTGTAGCGCTCGTTGAGCAGCCGGTTCAGCGCCGATGCCGCGGTGGGGCCCACGGTCATCGCCGTGGGGCACTGGTCCTGGCAGGTGCCGAACCAGTTGAACGGGTCGTAGGGTGCGCAGGCGAACTTGTTGGACTTGTAGTGCGCGCCGGTCCAGGCCCGGGCCACCGACTGCGCATGGCCGTTGATCGCGGTGGCCGCGTAGTCGCCGTTGAACGACGACGAGATCCACATCAGGCCATGGAAGCCGGTGAAGACATGCAAGCCCTTGGCGGCGCCGGTCTCCTTCATCGCCGAGCGCATGCCGCTGAAGTAGCTGTCGTTCAGGCTCAGGCAGGACGAGGCGTGCAGGAACTTCAGGTTGCCGTCGCCGAAGGCCATGTTGCCGCCGTTGCCCATGATCGCGCTGCAGGTGCCCAGCGCGGTGTTGCGCATCAGCGCGCCCCAGCGGTCGCCGGCGTTGTAGCCGTGGGCAGCGATGATGGCCGCGTCGGGCCAGTCGATGTAGAGGTAGTCCTTGCAGCCGGGGTTGGCGGAGGGGTCGCAGAAGCGCTTGACCGTCATGTCGCCGTCGACGAACTTGCCGGTCTTGCTGTGGCCCATGGCCCCCATCCAGTCGTACCAGGCATTGGCCATGCCCGGCCAGCTGCCGCGGTCGTTGTCGGTGTTACCGGGGGTGCAGTTGCCACCGCTCCAGTTGCCGATGGCGTACATGTCCACCTTCAGCGCCAGCGCGGTGCCCAGGGCCGTGGACAGCGCCACGCCGGCTGCGCAGCGCAGGGCCAGCCGCAGCTGCGGATGGGTGGTGAAGTGCAGTGCTTTCATGTCCGTTTCTCCTGAGGCGACCGGATGCGTTCCGGCCTGGCAGCAACCTTAGGAGTGCGCGGCATGGCGGGTCAACGGATGCGCCGCGAGGGGCTCATCCAGCCGGATTAATCCGCTTGTTGAGCGGCTTTCAGCCGCTTGGCGGACGACCTGTGACGCGTGTCACAGGTCCGCTGTGACTGCCCGGAGCCGCCCTGGCTGGCGTCTTCGGGTGGACGCTCACATGATGAGTTGGGTCTGCGTGACCACGGCACACAGCTTGCCCTGGTCGTTGCGGATCATGGTCTGCCACACATGCGTGGTGCGGCCACGGTGCAGGGCCACGCTCTCGCCGGTAACGGTGCTGCCCACCTTGGCGCCGGCGATGAACTTGGTGCTGCTGTCGGTGGTGGTGGTGCGCTGGCCCTCGCCCAGGTTGACCACCGTGCCCACCGCGCCCAGCGTGTCGGCGAAGGCCATGTAGGCGCCGCCGTGCAGGATGCCGCCGCTGGTGCACAGGTTGTCGCGCACCGCCATCTCGGCGGTGATGCGATCGGGCGCGACGCTGGTCAGGCGGATGCCCATCAGGCCGGGAAACACGGGGTCGAGCATGGCCTGCACGGCAGCGGCGTTGAGCATGGGGCGGGTCTCTGGTTCGGGGTGGTGGAAGGCTTGTCAGCGGATCGACAGCGGCGGTCGGTACACTGGCGGCTTCTGCTCGTCATTGGGGAGTAGCCGCCCGGCCAGTGCGCAACCACTTTGCGTTTGGCCGGGGCGGGCGTCAACACACTTGGCCCGGGGACATTCCCGATCCGGCCATGGCGCCCGCAGCATCGCAACCACCACGGTTGCCGCCCGGCAAGACCTTTGACCGCGCTGCCTCCGTCTGTGGGCCGGGGGGCGGCGTGGTCATCGGTGTCTCGCCGGCCCCTGAAAGACCGTTCGCATGGAAGCCTTCCTCGTCTCCACCGGCATCGTCGCGCTGGGGGAAATGGGCGACAAGACGCAGCTGCTGGCGTTGCTGCTGGCCGCCCGGTTCCGCAAGCCCGTGCCCATCGTGCTGGGCATCCTGGTGGCCACGCTGGCCAACCACGCGATGGCCGGCGCCCTCGGTGGGCTGCTGGCGGCCTGGATGGGTCCGACCTGGCTGCGCTGGGTGATCGGCGGCTCGTTCCTGGCGATGGCGGTGTGGATGCTGATCCCCGACAAGCTCGACGATGTCGAGACCGAGGGCCAGGGCCGCAGGCTGGGTGTCTTCGGCACCACGGTGCTGGCCTTCTTCGTGGCCGAGATGGGCGACAAGACCCAGATCGCCACCGTGGCCCTGGCCGCGCGCTACACCGACCTGGTCGGCGTGGTGGCCGGCACCACCCTGGGCATGATGATCGCCAACGTGCCGGCGGTGCTGCTGGGCGACCAGATCGCCAAGCGCGTGTCGATGACCCTGGTGCACGGCATCGCCGCGGCCATCTTCGCGGTGCTGGGCGTGCTGACGCTGATGAACGTCGGCAAGCTGTTCTGATGTTCAGGGCCGGACGGCAGGTGTCTCCACCGCCATGCCTGCCGCGCGCTGCGCCAGCCAGGCTTCCAGCGCCAGCCACTCGGGGGCATCCGGCGCCCAAGGCTCGGCGCGCACGCCGGTCACGCAGCCGCGCAGGCGGCGCTGCAGGCTGCCCAGGCCCTGCCATTCCAGCCGGTAGGCCGGGTAGCCGGTGGCATGGCCCTGCGGGATGGTGGCGCCGCCCAGGCGCAGGCCGGCGCGCTGGTCATGGCAGTGCAGGCAGGCCAGGTTCAGCTGGCCCAGTCGGCGACTCCACAGCACCTGGCCCTGCTGGCGCAGCGGGTCCAGACGCGGGTCGTCCGGCGGGCGCAGCGGCTGGCCGCGCGACTGCAGGCCGACGTAGGCCGCCAGCGCCAGCAGGTCGGCGTGCTCGCCCGGCAGCGCATTCGCCTGCTGATGCCGCACACGGCAGGCGTTGATGCGGCCAGACAGGTTCAGCGCGCCCCCGATCGCCGCATCCCAGGCCGGGTAGCGGGCGGCGACACCCGCCATGCTGCGTGGCGCCTCGCCATGGCAGTCGGCGCAGCGCTTGCCGCTGCTGCCGGCGGCTGTCGACCACAGCTGCTCGCCGTCCTGCACCGCCAGCATGGCCGGGTTCTGGGCGTCGTCGCGCTGCAGGGCCTGCAGTGCCGGGCTCATGAACTGCAGGCCGGAGCGGCGGTTGTCCTCGGCTTGCGCCGAGACCGCGACCAGCAGCAGCGCGATGCCGGTCGCCCGCTTCATGCCGGGTTGATCTGGCGCGTCTCGCGGTGGCTGAAGCCCCAGTCGCCGGTCCAGTCGAAGCGCAGCGTGCCGGGGCCGTCGGCCTTGAGCCAGAACGCCAGGTAGGGGTTGGCCGCGACCGCGGTGTACAGGTCGGCGGCGAACACCAGCTGGTCGTCCAGCCGGCACTCGAAGCGGGTGACGATGCTGCGCGGCACCACGTTGCCGTAGCCGTCGTGGCGCAGGCCGTTCTCCATCGGGTGGCCGAGCGTGACGCGGACCTCGCCCGGCTGGCCGCGGCGCAAGGCGTCCAGGCCGTGGATCAGGCTGCGGGCACGCGGGGCAGGGGTTGCGTCGGCCATGGGCTTCAGGGTTCGATGCAGGCGGCCAGGGTCACCAGCACATCGACATGCTGCGACCAGCGGCTGCCGTCGCTCATGCGCGCCAGCGCCACCAGCTGCTGCGAGGTGGCCAGGCGGATGCGCGTCTGCACCTGCGCCACGCCGTTGGCCGGGCCCAGGAAGCAGCGCACCACGTCGCGCTGCGGGTTCTTCTCATTGAAGACCACGATCTCCTGCACATGGTCGGCGGCCGTCATCGGGCTGTCGACCTTGACCAGGATCGGCACCGTGTTGCCGTTCTCGACGAGCGCGGCGATCTCGAAGTTCACCCGCCCTTCGGTGATCGGCCTGCCGCCGGCCCAGTCCAGCTCGACCGTGCGCAGGCTGGGTGCGGCCGACACTGCCGCCACCGGGCGGCAGTGCAGGGCCAGGCCCAGCGCGGTGCCGGCGCCCAGGCCCAGCATGCGGCGGCGGGGCAGTGCGATGCCGCTCATCGCAGCGTGGCCAGCCAGGCCACCAGGTCGTCGATCTCGGCCGCGCCCAGCAGCGGCCTGCCGCGCTGGGCCGGCGCCACCTGCTGCAGGCCGTCGGTGCGGCCGTAGGCGGGCATCACCGTGGCGGGGTTGAAGCGCTCGGGCTCGACCAGCCGGGCGCGCAGCGTGGCCACATCCAGCCGGCCGGCCACGCCGGCCAGTGGCGGGCCCACCGTGCCAGCCAGCGCCGCCGGCTGGCCGGGCAGGGCGTGGCACAGCACGCACAGTCCCTGGCTGCGGCTGGCGGCGATGGCCGCACCGCGCGCTGCATCGCCTTGCGCGGCGGCGGCGGTGGCACACAGCGCCGTCAGCAAGACCAGCCCCTTCATGCGCGTTTGAGGTCCTGGTTCTTCAGCGGCAGCTGGCGCACGCGCTTGCCGGTGGCGGCGAAGATGGCGTTGAGCACCGCCGGCGCAGCCACGGCGATGGTCGGTTCGCCCACGCCGCCCCAGAAGCCGCCCGAGGGCATGACGATGGTTTCCACCGCCGGCATCTGCGCCATCAACAGCACCGGGTAGCTGTGGAAATTGGTCTGCACGAAGCGGCCGTTCTCCAGCGTGCATTCGCCCAGCAGCGCCGCCGACAGGCCATAGGCGAACGAGCCCTCGACCTGCGCCTCGATCTGCTGCGGATTCACGGCATGGCCGCAGTCGGTGGCGGCGACGATGCGGTGCACCGTCACCTCGCCGTCCTTGCTGACCGACACCTCGGCGCAGGCCGCCACATAGCTGCCGAAGCCCATGATCTGCGCCAGCCCGCGGTGCACGGCCTGGCCGTTGACCGGCTTGGCGGGCGTGCCCCAGCCGGCGCGCTCGGCCACGGCGTTCAGCACGGCCAGGTGCTTGGGCGATGCGGCCAGCAGCTGGCGGCGCAGTGCCAGCGGGTCCTGCTTCGTGGCATGCGCCACCTCGTCGAGAAAGCACTCGACGTAGACCGCGTTGTGGTTCAGGTTCACGCCACGCCAGAAGCCCGGCCGCACCGGCGGGTTGCGCATGGCGTGGTCGATCAGCAGGTTCGGGATCGCATAGCCGAAGGCGCCCTCGGCACCGCCCTTGTTCAGGCCCTGGAACACCACCGGGTCGATGCCGTCGCGCATGTTCTGCGGGAACAGCCCGGCCAGGATGGACTGGCCCGAGATGCGCATGTGCAGGGCGTTGAGCTTGCCGCTGGCGTCGATGCCGGCGCGCAGCCGGCACTGCGTCACCGGGTGGTAGAAGCCATGCTGCATGTCCTCCTCCCGGCTCCACACCAGCTTGACCGGCGTGCCGGGCAGGGCCTTGGCGATCTCCACCGCCTGGCGCACCCAGTCGGTGGCGCCGCGCCGGCCGAAGCCGCCGCCCAGGTGGATCTTGTAGACCTCGCACCTGGCCGGCGGCAGGCCGGCGGCCTCGGCGGTGGCGGCCAGGGCCGCCTCGCCGTTCTGCGTCGGCGTCCAGACCTCGCAGCGTTCCGGCGTCCACCGGGCGGTGGCGTTCATCACCTCCATGCAGGCGTGGTTCTGGTACGGGTAGCCGTACTCGGCCTCGATCACCTTGGCCGCGCCGGCCAGCGCCTGCTTCGCATCACCGGCGGTGTGGCCGACCAGGCCGTCGGCCGCGTCCAGCCCGGCCTTGAGCATCTGCGCGATCTGGGCGCTGCCCAGCTTGGCATGCGGGCCTTCGTCCCACTCGATGGGCAGGGCATCGACCGCCTTCTTCGCCCGCCACCAGGTGGTGGCGACCACGGCCACCGCGGTGTCGCCCACCGGCACCACCTTCTTCACGCCGGGCATGGCCATCACCGCGGCGGCGTCGAACTTGCGGACCTTGCCGCCGACGACGGGGCAGTCGCGGATGGCCGCGTTCAGCATGCCGGGCAGGGTCAGGTCCATGCCGTAGACCTGCGAGCCGTTGGTCTTGGCCACCGTGTCCAGCCGCGGCAGCGACTTGCCCGCGATGGTCCAGGCCTTCGGGTCCTTCAGCGCCACGTCGGCGGGCACGGGCAGCTTGGCGGCCGCCGCTGCAACTGCGCCATACGTGGTGCGCCTGCCGCTGGCGGCGTGGCTGATCACGCCCTTGTCGACGCTGCACTGCGCTGGCGCCACGCCCCAGCCATCGGCGGCGGCCTGCACCAGCATCAGCCGCGCGGCGGCGCCGCCCTTGCGCACGTAGTCGTGCGACTCGCGCACACCCCGGCTGCCGCCGGTGCTGAAGTTGCCCCACACCCGCTGGCGTGCCAGGTTCTGGCCCGGCGTGGGGTATTCGGTGCGCACGCGGGCCCAGTCGCACTGCAGTTCCTCGGCCACCAGCTGGGCCAGGCCGGTCAGCGTGCCCTGGCCCATCTCGCTGCGGGCGATGCGGATCACCACCGTCTCGTCGGGCAGGACCTGCACCCAGGCGTTGACCTCGCCGGGTGTGTCCTGGCTTTGCGCCATGGGGACGTGAAAGCCCAGCATCAGGCCGCCGGCCGTGGCGCTGCCGGTGGCCAGGAAGCGGCGGCGGGCGGGCGAGCGGGGGAGGGTCGTTGCGGTCATCGTCGATCCCCTCATGCCTTCGTCGCCATCATGATCGCGGCCTGCACCCGGTTGTAGGTGCCGCAGCGGCAGATGTTGGTGATGTTCTCGCGCACGTCCTGCACGCTGGGTGTCGGCTTGGACTTCAGCAGCGCGGCTGCGGCCATCAGCATGCCGCTCTGGCAGAAGCCGCACTGCGGCACGTCCAGCGCAACCCAGGCCTTCTGCAGCGGGTGCT
Source organism: uncultured Aquabacterium sp. (assembly GCA_937864045.1). Classification (GTDB taxonomy): domain Bacteria; phylum Pseudomonadota; class Gammaproteobacteria; order Burkholderiales; family Burkholderiaceae_C; genus Pseudaquabacterium. Next base: position 6,796 of record CALMIF010000027.1, read on the forward strand.
GGCCGTCGGGCGACAGGCCCTCGATGGTGGTGATCTTCGCCGTGGGCTCGACGCTGGCCACCGGCCGCACGCAACTGCGGGTGGCCACGCCGTCGACGTGCACGGTGCAGGCGCCGCACTGGGCGACGCCACAGCCGTACTTGGTGCCGGTGAGGCCCAGCTCTTCGCGCAGCACCCACAGCAGCGGGGTGTCGGGTTCGGCATCGTGCGTGCGCACCTGGCCGTTGACGTTCAGGCTGGGCATCCTTGGCCTCCTTCGGCAAGACGGGTGGGCCGGATGATGCGTTGCCACGCCCCACCTGCCCATGCGGGCAAGCCAGCAGCCCGACGGCGTGTGGGGTGACTCGGCCGGCGGCCGATACCCCCCATGGCACTGGTGTTCCCCGGTGCCTGCCGCCATGCCCCATCGCCTGATTCCGCCTGAGCCCGGCTCGCCACCGTTGCGCCTGACGCGCCACTTCTCGCTGGCCAGCCTGGCCGGCATGCTGGTGGTGATGGTGTGCCTGCTGCAGTTCTGCCGCGAGCACACCACGCAGCGCCTGGCCGACCAGGTCGGCCGGGCCAATGCCGACGTGACCCACCTGTTGACGAACATGCTGCGGGCCACGCACGGCAGCTTCCTGCTGGACCCGCCCGGCCGCACCCGTGACGTCCTGCTGGCCGATCCACGGCAGCAGCAGCTGCTGGCCGGTCTGCGCGATGCCATGCGCGGCTCCCGGCTGGTCAAGCTGAAGCTCTACGACCGCGGCGCCCTGACCGTGTTCTCCACCGATCCGTCGCAGATCGGCGAGGCGCAACGCGACAACGGCCTGCTGCTGCAGGCGCTGGGCGGCAAGGTCGTCAACGTGTTCACCCACCGCGACCGCTTCCATGCCCTGGACGGCGAACTGCGCGACCGCGACCTGATCGCGTCCGACGTGCCGCTGGTGCTGGAGCCGGGCCAGCCGGTGGCGGCGGTGTTCGAGGTCTATGCCGACGTGACCGAGCAGCACCTGGCCGACCACGACGGCCTGACCGGCCTGCCGAACCGCCGCAGCTTCGCCCGCCACCTGGCCCGGCGCTGGCGCTGGCGCGTCGCCACGGCCACAAGGCGGCGCTGATGTGCATCGACCTGGCCGGACTCAAGGCGGTGAACGACGGACTCGGTCACGCCGCGGGTGACGCGCTGCTGCAGGCCCTGGCCCGGCGGCTGCAGGCCGTTGTGCGCGAGGGCGAATTGCTGTTCCGCGTCGACGGCGACGAGTTCACCGTGCTGCTGCCGCAGGTGGCCGGCGCGGCTGACGTCGCCGCGCTGGCGCAACGCCTGGTGGCGGTGCTCGGCCAGCCGCTGGACCTGGCCGGCGGCCCGGTGCAGGTGGGGGCCAGCATCGGCATCGCGCTGTTCCCCGACCATGCCGACGATGGTGACCTGCTGCTGCGCCTGGCCGACGAAGCGAAGGGCCTGGCCAAGGCGCGAGGCAAGGGCATGTTCACCGTCCACGGGGAGGCGCCGGCCGAGGTGGTCGCCGTGCAGGTCGCTGCACCGGCACCCAGGCCGGCAGAGGCCTTGCCGGCCTGATCAGCCGCAGCCCCCGGCGCGCCATCCTGCCGCTCGGCCTGTGGCCGGGCTGTCCAGGCTGCGCAGGAAGGCCAGCAGGTCGGCACGGTCGCTTCCCTGCAGTTGCAGCGGCTTCAGGATCTGCTCGCCATCGGCATGCAGGCGGTCGGGGCTCAGGTTGGCGTAGTGGTCCAGCACCGCGTCCAGCGTCGGCAGCTGGCCGTCGTGCAGATAGGGCGCGGTGCGCGCCACGTTGCGCAGGCCGGGCACCTTGAACTCGCCGAAGTTGCGGTGCTGGGCAATCAGGTGGCGGGTCTTGGTGGCTGGGTCGGCTGTGTCGGGCGGCGGCGGGTCGGCATGTGCACCCAGCAGGTTGAAGCGGCTGGCCTGCAGTGCCGCGATGCCACCGTGGCGGCCGGGGTCGACCACACCGGGGCGCACGAAGAACGGCGCGCCGATGTCGCCGAATTCGCCGTGGCTGAACAGCGGCCCGGCATGGCACAGGCTACAGTTGCCACGGCCGATGAAGATGCGCAGGCCGCGCTGCGCTGCCAGCGGGTAGCGCGCGGCCGCCAGGTGATCGCCCCGCACCAGCGCGTCGCGGAAGCGGTCGAACGGCGTGCGCCCGCTGCGCAGGCTGGCGACGTAGGCGCCCAGCGACTTGGCCAGCGGCACCAGCAGGTGGTCGGCGTCGTTCCCGTCGACCAGCGGCGGCGGGCCGCCATGGGCGCGCCGCCACAGGCAGGCCAGCGTGGCGTCGCTGCGCAGCAAGGTGGCGATGCGGGCCGGCTCGGCGGCCATCTCGCGTGGGTTCAGCAGCGGGTGCAGGGCCTGCGACCACAGGCTGTCGAAGGCACCGTCCCAGCCCCACCAGCGCTGCTGGCCGGCATCCAGCAGGCTGGGCGTGTGGCGGTCCAGGGGCGTGTCCACCGGGCCGTCCGGCGTGGCGTGGCCCAGGCCACGCGTCCGGCCGTCGCTGAAGGCGCGCCGCGGCTGGTGGCAGCTGGCGCAGGCCAGCGCGCCGTCGCGCGACAGCCGCGCGTCGAAGAACAGGCGCTGCCCCAGCGCAATGGCCGCCGGCCGGCCCGACAGCGCATTGCCCGGGTCGACCGCCGGCGGCGGCGGCCAGGGGCCGTGGGCGGCGATGCGCGCGCGCTCGTCGGCGCTGAAGTCGAGCAGCCCCGGCGCTGCGGCGGTGGCACAGCCCGCGACAGCCAGCAGCGCCGCGGCGGCCCACTGGCGCCCGCTCATCGCAGGTCGATCTCGCGGGTCAGCCGCCGTGCCGGGGCGCCGTCGGCCGCAGGCAGGTCGACGATGACGCGCCAGCGCCCCGCCATGTGGAACATCAGCCCGTCGGCGCGGAAGCGCCCGCCGCCCAGGGCCGTGACGCTGGCGCGGTAGTTCATGCCATGGCGGTGTGCCGGCATGTCGGCGTCGACGGACAGCATGGCCGGCGGCGTGGCGCCGGGCGGCGGGCAGACCACGATGTCCAGCGCGACATGCCGGCCGGCGGGCAGCGGCGCCGGGCTGGGTGCGAAGGCGACCTGCCAGCCGCCGGCATCGGGTCGCGCATCGGTCAGCAGCCGGTGCGCCGCAGGCAGCGTGTCACCGCATCCGGCATGGGCAGCGGCAGCCAGCAGCAGCCCCGCGGCCGTGGCCGGCCGCCTCATGCGGCGGGTGCGCCGCGCACCGCCTGGATCAGCGTGCCGGCATTGCGCCAGGCGATGGCCTCGCCCAGGGCCGTCGGCAGGCTGGCCAGCCAGGCGCGCGACGATGCGGCGTGCACGGGGATGTAGTGCCAGCGCTCGGGCGTGAAGGTGTCGGTGCCGACCATGAAGCGGCCGGGAAATTCGTCGAAGGCGGCGCGCCAGGCCGGGTCGACGCTGCTGCCGCTGGCGTGGTCGCCGCGGAAGGCCAGGTCGCACCACAGGCGCGGATGGCGGCGCAGCACGGCCCGCACTGCATCGGGCCGCTCGAAGCCCGAATGCGCCCACAGGATGCGCGCCTCGGGCCACTGCACCAGCAGGCGCTCGATGCACTCGACATCGCTGTGCGCATGCAGCAGCAGGCCGCGCTCCCGCGCCAGCGCCACCATGCGGCGCGGTACGGGCAGGTCGGCGTCGGCGCCGTAGAGGTGGAATTCGCCGATGCCGACGTAGCGGTGCTTGGCCAGCCGCTGTTCCAGGTAGGCAATGACGCTGGTGTCCTTCATCCAGCTGCCGATCTCGCCGCGGCTGCGGTAGGGGCGCAGCTCGGGCACGATCAGATCCGGCGCTTCGGCCGCCAGCCTCTGCGTGCCCTCGTCGTCGCTGCTGGAGACCAGGGCGCCGCGCAGCCCGGCCTGGCGCAGGATCGTCACCGCCTGCTTCGGCGGCACCAGCTCCCAGGCATCGTGGCTGTAGTGGATGTGGGCGTCGAACAGCGGCAGGTCGGCGGCGCGGCTGGTGCCGGCGGCCAGTGCGGCGCCAGCCGCCAGCCAGCGCCCCAGGCCGCGGCGGGAGAGGGGTGGAATCTGCATTGGGGGCGCCTCGTCCGGTGTCAACCGGCGCCAAGGCTACCGCAGCAGGCCGGCTGGCGTGTCAGCGCCGCAAGGCGGCCAGCAGCTTGTCGTGGATGCCGCCGAAGCCGCCGTTGCTCATCACCAGCACCTGGTCGCCCGGTTTCGCGGCCTTGGCCACCTCGGCCACCAGACCGTCGACCGAGTCGGCCACCACCGCCTGCGCGCCCATCGGTGCCAGCGCCTCGGCGGCGCTCCAGCCGTAGGGGCCCTGCAGGCAGAAGCTCAAATCCGCCTCCTCCAGCGCCCAGGGCAGCTGGGCCTTCATCTCGCCGCGTTTCATCGTGTTGCTGCGCGGTTCGAAGACGGCCAGGATGCGCGCCAGCCCCGCCTTGCGGCGCAGGCCGTTGATGGTGGTGCGCATGGCGGTCGGGTGATGGGCGAAGTCGTCGTAGACCTGCACACCGCCAGCCTCGCCGCGCAGCTCCAGCCGGCGGCGCACGTTGCGAAAGCCCGCCAGCGCGGCGGCGGCCTGCTCGGGCGCCACGCCGGCATGCTCGGCAGCGCCGATGGCCGCCAGCGCGTTGAGCTGGTTGTGCTCACCCAGCACCGGCCAGTCGACGCGGGCGATCTTCAGGCTGCCGCGCAGCACGTCGAAGGCATGCGGCTCGCCGCGGGCGCGCAGGGCGCCGGGCTCCTCCTTGCGGGCGCCGAAGCGCTGCAGCGGGCTCCAGCAGCCGCGCGCCAGCACGCGGTCCAGCGCCGCCTCGCGGGCATTGACCACCAGCCGGCCGCTGGCCGGCACGGTGCGCACCAGGTGGTGGAACTGGGTCTCGATCGCCGCCAGGTCCGGGAAGATGTCGGCGTGGTCGAACTC
>CALMIF010000028.1 GCA_937864045.1 uncultured Aquabacterium sp.
AACATCCCCGTGGTGTGCGCCGGCATGCTGGTGACGCCGGGCGACGTGATCGTGGCCGACGACGACGGCGTGGTCTGCGTGCCGCGTGCGCTGGCCGCCAAGACGCTGGAAGCCGCCCGCGCCCGCGAGGCCAACGAAGGCGCCAAGCGCGACCAGCTGGCCAAGGGCGTGCTGGGCCTGGACATGTACAAGATGCGCGAGCCGCTGGCCGCTGCGGGCCTGAAATACATCGATTGATCCCGGAGACACCATGAACCGCAAGACCTTCATCGCGGCGCTGGCCGCCCTGGCAGCCGGCCTCACGGGCGCCGCACAGGCGCAGGACTTCCCCACCAAGGCGGTGCGCATCGTCACCCCGTTCCCGGCGGGTGCCGGCCCCGAGGCGGTGCTGCGCATCCTGGCCGAGAAGCTGCAGAAGAAGTGGGGCAAGCCGGTCGTCGTCGAGAACAAGCCCGGCGGCAACGGCTTCATCGCCATCGACAGCTTCAAGCGCGGCGCCACCGATGGCCACGACCTGATCCAGCTGGACAACGTGCACCTGGTGGCCTACCCGCACCTGTTCAAGAAGCTGCCCTACGACCCGGGCAAGGACTTCGAGCAGCTGGCCCCGCTGTTCCGCACCTACTTCTTCGTCGGCGTGGGCGCGGCCAGCACCTACAAGACGGTGGGCGACATCCTGGCCGACGCCAAGGCCCACCCGGGCAAGCTGAACTACGGCAGCTGGAGCGTGGGCAACCCGGTGCACCTGGGCAGCGCGCTGCTGGAGGCCATGACCGGCGCCGAGATGCAGCACGTCATCTACAAGGAGACGTCGATGCTCTACACCGGCGTGGCCAACGGCGAGCTGAACTTCTCGCTGGGCTCGCTGGCCACCGCCGGCCCGCTGCAGAAGAGCGGCAAGATCAAGTTCATCGCAGTCACGGCGCCCAAGCGCCACCCGGCCTTCCCGGATGTGCCGACGGTGGCCGAATCGGGCGGCCCGGCCGGCTACGAGGTGACCGGCTGGACCACCATCGCCGCGCCCCCGGGCCTGCCCAAGGCCGTGGCCGACAAGATCCAGAAGGACATCGAGGCGGCGCTGGCCGAGCCCGACGTCAAGGACCGCTTCGCGACCTTCGGCTACGAGCCGTTCCCGGTCACACGTGAGCAGTTCAGGTCCTACATCGGTGCCGAATCGGCCAAGTACGCCGACGTGGTCCGGCGCGCCAAGGCGTCGCTGGACTGACCAGGAGCACGCCATGAGCAAACCCACGACGGGCGACTTCAGCAAGACCGCCGGCTGGCTGGACTGGTACGACGGCCCGAGCAAGCCGCGCTTCACGCTGCCGGCCGGCGCGGTCGACGCGCACTGCCATGTCTTCGGCCCGGGCGGCGAGTTTCCCTATGCCCCCGAGCGCAAGTACACGCCTTGCGACGCCAGCAAGGCCCAGCTGTTCGCCCTGCGCGACCACCTGGGCTTTGCCCGCAATGTCATCGTGCAGGCCACCTGCCATGGAGCCGACAACCGGGCCATGGTCGATGCCTGCATCGCCAGCGGCGGCAAGGCGCGGGGCGTGGCCACCGTCAAGCGCAGCATCAGCGACGCCGAGCTGCAGGCCCTGCATGCCGCCGGCGTGCGCGGCGTGCGCTTCAACTTCGTCAAGCGCCTGGTCGACTTCACGCCCAAGGACGAGCTGATGGAGATCGCCGGCCGCATCGCCAAGCTGGGCTGGCACGTGGTCATCTACTTCGAGGCGGTGGACCTGCCCGAGCTGTGGGATTTCTTCACTGCGCTGCCGACCACCGTGGTCGTCGACCACATGGGCCGGCCCGACGTGAGCCTGCCGGTGGACGGCCCGCAGTTCGCGCTGTTCGAGAGGTTCATGCGCGAGCACACCAACGTCTGGAGCAAGGTCAGCTGCCCCGAGCGGCTGTCGGTCAGCGGACCGAAGGCCCTGCATGGCGAGCAGAACGCCTACCAGGACGTGATCCCCTTCGCCCGCCGCATCGTCGCGCAGTTCCCCGACCGCGTGCTGTGGGGCACCGACTGGCCGCACCCCAACCTGAAGGACCACATGCCCGACGACGGCCTGCTGGTCGACTTCATCCCGCACATCGCGCCGACCGCCGAGCTGCAGAAGAAGCTGCTGGTCGACAACCCGATGCGGCTGTACTGGCCCGAAGAAGCCCGCGCCTGATCCGACCCCAGAGCCGAGGAGACCACGACGATGCGCCACCTGTCCCTGATTGCGGCCGCTGCCGCTGCCGCGCTGCTCGCCGGCTGTGCCAGCACAGCCGGCAACGCCCCGCTGAGCCTGGGCAGCGATCCCGCCACCGCCTGCGTCGCGCTGACCGCGCCGGTGCCTGCCAGCGCCATCCGCGCAGGTGACGTGCCCAGCGGCGCCGCCACCATCGACAGTGCCACCTGGATGGCCGCGACGCCGCTGGCCGTGGCCGAGCGCGGCCCGACGCCAGCGGCCCGCGTCACGCCGGCCACGCCGGCCTTCTGCCGCATCCTGGGGCGCATCGCGCCGGTCGACCCTGCGGCGCCGCCGATCCAGTTCCAGGTCAACCTGCCGGCGCAGTGGAACGGCCGCAGCGTGCAGTACGGCGGCGGCGGCTTCAACGGCGTGCTGATCAACGCGCTGGGCCTGCCGCCGGCGCAGCGCTTCGACACGCCGTCACCGCTGGCCCAGGGCTTCGTCACGGTGGGCACCGATTCGGGCCACCAGAACAAGCCGGGCGAGCCGCCGCAGGCCTTTGCGCTGAACGACGAGGCGCTGCTGAACTTCGCCCATGCCTCCTACAAGAAGGTGCGCGACGTGTCGGTGGCCATCGCCCAGCGCGCCTATGGCCAGGCGCCGGCCAGGCTGTACTTCGTCGGCAGCAGCGAGGGCGGGCGCGAGGGCCTGACCATGGCCCAGCGCTACCCCGAGGCCTTCGACGGCATCTTCAGCCGCGTGCCGGTGATCCACTGGACCGGCCTGCAGCATGCCGGCCTGCGCGACGGCCTGGCCACGGTGGGCGAGGGCTGGATCAAGCCGGCCCAGGTGCAGGCGGTGCACAAGGCCGTGCTGGCCGCCTGCGACAGCGCCGACGGCCTGGCCGACGGCATCGTCAGCGACCCGGTGGGCTGCCGCCAGCGTTTCCGCGTGGGCCAGCTGCAATGCGCCGGTGCCGCGGCCGACGACTGCCTGACCGCGCCCCAGGTGGCTGCGGTGCGCACGCTGCATGCGCCGCTGGACTTTCCCTTTGCCCTGGCCAACGGCCTGCGCCAGTACCCCGGCCGCGGCCCCAGCGGCGAGGGCCTGCCGGCCAACGGGCCCACGGGCGGCTGGGGCGCCTGGTGGCTGGGCAGCGCGGCACCGGCCTTTCCGCCGGTGCCCGCCAACGGCATCGCCTGGTTCTATGGCGCCGGTGCCATCCAGTACTTCTACGCCCAGAACCCGAACGCGGACCTGAAGACCTACAAGCCCGAGAACCACCAGGCCCGGGTGCAGCAGGTGTCGGCGCTGATGGACTCGACCAACCCCGACCTGACCGCCTTCCACGCCCGCGGCGGCAAGCTGATCCTGCTGGAGAACCTGGCCGACTACGCGCAGAGCCCGTATGCCGGCATCGGCTACCACCAGTCGGTGGTGCAGAAGCTGGGCCGCAGCACGGTCGATGGCTTCTTCAAGCTCTATGCCGCGCCGGGCGTGGACCACGTGGGCTTCGGCGCGCCGGCCAACGTCGACATGCTGGCCGCGCTGCAGGCCTGGGTGGAGCAGGGCAGGGCGCCGGCCGGCCTGCAACTGGTCGAGCAGGCGGTGCAGGCCCCCGGCTTTGCCGTGCAGCGCGCCCGCCCGCTGTGCGAATGGCCGACCTGGCCGCGCTACAAGGGCGGCGATGCGGCCCAGGCGACCAGCTTTGAATGTGTGCAATGACGGAGATGACCCGATGGCCCTCGACAAGCCCTACCTGGACGTGCCCGGCACGACCATCTTTGACGCCGAGCAGTCCCGCAAGGGCTACTGGCTGAACCAGTTCTGCATGAGCCTGATGAAGGCGGAGAACCGTGAGAAGTTCAAGGCCGACGAGCGCGCCTACCTGGACGCCTGGCCGATGAGCGAGGAGCAGAAGCAGGGCGTGCTGACGCGTGACCTGAACCGCTGCATCGCCGCCGGCGGCAACATCTACTTCCTGGCCAAGATCGGTGCCACCGACGGCAAGAGCTTCCAGTACATGGCCGCCACGATGACCGGCATGACCCAGGACGAGTACATGGCGATGATGCTCGGCGGCGGCCGGCGCATCGACGGCAACCGCGTGCTCGGCGAGAACGGCGACGCCCAGCCGCAGAACCAGCCGCAAGGCAAAGCCCATCGCAAGGACGCCTGAACCATGGCCCGCATCACCGCCTCCGTCTTCACCTCGCATGTGCCCGCCATCGGCGCGGCCATCGACCTGGGCAAGACCCACGAGCCCTACTGGCAGCCGCTGTTCAAGGGCTACGAGCCCAGCAAGCAGTGGCTGAAGGACAACAAGCCCGACGTGATCTTCCTGGTCTACAACGACCATGCGACGGCCTTCAGCCTGGAGCTGATCCCGACGTTTGCCATCGGCACCGCGGCCCGCTACCAGCCGGCCGACGAGGGCTGGGGCCCGCGCCCGGTGCCCCCCGTGATCGGCCACCCCGAGCTGTCGGCCCACATCGCGCAGAGCGTGATCCAGGACGACTTCGACCTGACCATCGTCAACAAGATGGACGTGGACCACGGCCTGACCGTGCCGCTGAGTCTGATGTGCGGCCAGCCCGACGGGCCCAACCCCGCCTGGCCCTGCCCGGTCATCCCGTTCGCGGTCAACGTGGTGCAGTACCCGGTGCCCAGCGGCCGGCGCTGCTTCGCGCTGGGCCAGGCGATCCGCCGTGCCGTGGAATCCTTCGACCAGGACCTGAACGTGCAGATCTGGGGCACCGGCGGCATGAGCCACCAGCTGCAGGGCGCACGTGCCGGACTGATCAACCGCGAGTGGGACAACGCCTGGCTGGACAAGCTGATCGACGACCCCGCCGCCGCCGCCGCCACGCCGCACATCGACTACGTGCGCGAGGCCGGCAGCGAGGGCATCGAGCTGGTGATGTGGCTGATCGCCCGCGGCGC
>CALMIF010000029.1 GCA_937864045.1 uncultured Aquabacterium sp.
TCTACCAGTCGGGCGCCTACGGGGCCAGCGCCAGCCCGCAGGCCTTCCTGGGCCACCCGGGCTGCATCGACGTGCTGGTGTGATGCCGCGCCTGCCGCCGCCTGTGCAGCCGGTCCGCGCGGCGGGCGGGTGGCCGGGCGTGCGGGCGGATGGGCGGCGCCTTGCCATGGGCGGGCTGCTGGCGGCCGCGCTGGCCGGCAACGCGACGGCCGCCCCGATGGCCGATCCACCTGCGCCGCCGATCGCCACCGACGCCGGTGCGGGCGGCACGCTGGGCCGCACGCTGCGGGTCGACACCGAGGCGGCCCAGCGGGACGTCGAGGTGCTGATGGACACCCGCACCCGGGCCGAGGGCGACCCGCCCCGGCCCACCGGCGGCCTGACGGCGGCCCAGCGTGGCGCTGCGGGCGCCCGGCCGGGCGGTGCGCCACCTGACGCCACCGGCGCCGCCGAGGACTCCGCCCGCCCCGGCGATGCCGGCGGCCTGCGTGCGGCCCTGCCCGGGCCGGTGCGCGAGGCAGCGCTCTGGTTGCGCGAGCACCGCCTGTGGCTGCTGGGCGGGCTGGTGCTGGTGGCTGTGCTGGCCGCCAGCGTGCCGCTTTGGCGGCGGCGGCAGGCGGCTGCGGCCGAGCGCCGGCTGCGCGCGCTGGCGGCACAGCCGCGTGCGCCGCAGCGGCGCCGGCGCTCGTCGCGCCACTGAGTGCCATTGAGCGTCACTGCGCGCCACTGAGCGCAGCGCGCCAGGGGCCGGGCAGGTCCCGTCGGCAAGGGCGGGCGCCAGCCGCTACCATCGCCGGCAAACACCCTGTCTGAGGAGACTCTGCATGATCCCCTTGAAGCTGGAGGTCAACGGCCGTGCCGTGGCCACCGAGGTGGCGCCGTCCACCCTGCTGATCGACCTGCTGCGCGGCCCGCTGGCCCTGACCGGCACCCACCAGGGCTGCGACACCGCGCAATGCGGCGCCTGCACCGTGCTGGTCAACGGCGAATCGGTCAAGAGCTGCAGCCTGCTGGCGGTGCAGGCGCAGGGCGCCAAGGTCACCACCGTGGAAGGCCTGGCCCAGGGCGACGAGCTGCACCCGCTGCAGCAGGCCTTCATGGACTGCCACGGCCTGCAGTGCGGCTTCTGCACCCCCGGCATGCTGATGACCAGTGCCTGCCTGCTGGCGAAGAACCCGAAGCCCAGCGACGCCGAGGTCCAGCACGCGCTGGAAGGCAACCTGTGCCGCTGCACCGGCTACGTGAAGATCGTCGCCGCCGTGCAGCAGGCCGCCGGTCAACTGGCGGGAGCCCAGGCATGAACGCGCCGCTCGAAGCCACCAGGTTCGGCAGCGGCCAGAAGGTCCGCCGCATCGAAGACCCGGCGCTCGTCACCGGCGCCGGCCGCTACACCGACGACGAGCGCCTGCCGGGCCAGACCCACCTCGTCTTCCTGCGCAGCCCGTATGCGCATGCCGACATCACCGGCATCGACACCAGCGCGGCCCAGGCCATGCCGGGTGTGGTCGCCGTCTACACCGGCGCCGACCTGGTCGCCGCCGGCGTCAAGCCGATGGCGGGCGTGCCCTTCCCGCGGCCCGATGGCAAGCCTGGCGCCACCGCGCCGCGCCTGGCGCTGGCCCATGGCCGCGTGCGCTTCGTCGGCGAGGCGGTGGCGGTGGTGGTGGCCGATTCGGTCGACCAGGCCCGCGCTGCGGCCGACGCGATCATGGTCGACTACAACGAGCTGCCGTCGGTGGTGAATGCCTTCGACGCCATGGCTCCCGGCGCCCCGGCCCTGTGCGAGGCCGCGCCCGACAACATCTGCGCCGGCATGGCCCACGGCAGCGTCGACGCGACCAACGCCGCCTTCGCCGCCGCCGCGCACACGGTGCGGGTGGACGTCGACAACCAGCGCCTGGCGCCGGCCCCGATCGAGCCGCGTGCGGTGTCGGCCCAGGTGCCGGCTGCGGGCCCCGATGCCGGCCGCCTGGTGGTGCGCCTCTCCAGCCAGATGCCCACGGCGGTGCGCGGCGGCCTGGCCGACGCCATCCCCGGCCTGAGCGCCGAGAACGTGCGCGTGCTCGTCGGCGACGTCGGTGGCGGCTTCGGCATGAAGACCGGCATCTACCCCGAGGACATCGCCATCGGCTTCGCCGCCTGGACGCTGAAGCGTCCGGTGAAGTGGCGCGCCGAGCGCATCGACGAGTTCCTCGGCGCGGTGCACGGCCGCGACGTGGTCAGCCGCGCCGAGCTGGCGCTGGACGCCGACGGCAAGGTGCTGGCGCTGCGCGTCAAGGGCTATGCCAACGTCGGCGCCTACGGCACGGCCACCGGCGTGGCGATCCAGGTGCTGATCGGCCCCTGGGTGTCGACCAGCATCTACCACGTGCCGGTGATCGACGAGCAGTTCATCGCGGTGCTGACCAACACCACGCCCACCGGCGCCTACCGCGGTGCCGGCCGGCCCGAGGCGATCTACCTGATCGAGCGGCTGATGGACGCGGCGGCCCGCAAGCTGAAGCTGGACCCCGCCGAACTGCGTCGCCGCAACATGATCCGCCCGGACCAGATGCCCTACACCAACCCGATGGGCCAGGTGTACGACACGGGCGCGTTCGAGCAGATCCTCGACCAGGGCCTGGCGCTGGCCGACTGGAACGGCTTTGCCGCCCGGCGTGCGGCGTCCGAGGCGGCGGGCAAGAAGCGCGGCCGCGGCATCGCCACCTTCCTGGAATGGACCGGCGGCAATGCGCTGGCCGAGACGGTGACGGTCAACGTCACCGCCGACGGCTTCATCGAGCTGGGCTCGGCCACCCAGGCCATGGGCCAGGGCATCGCCACCAGCTATGCCCAGCTGGCGGTGGACGTGTTCGGCGTCGACATCAGCCGCATCCGCATCCTGCAGGGCGACACCGACCGCGCCAACGGCTTCGGCAGCGCCGGCTCGCGCTCGCTGTTCACGGGCGGCTCGGCCGTCAGTGCAGCCTCGAAGAAGACGGTCGACGACGCGAAGAACCTGGCTGCCGACGCGCTGGAAGCCCCGGCCGCCGACATCGAGTACCAGGCTGGCCGCTTCACGGTCAAGGGCACGGACCTGGGCATCGGCCTGTTCGAGCTGGCCGCCAAGCAGGCAGGCGGGCGCATCACCGCCACCGACGGCGCCACCGCCGCCGGCCCGACCTGGCCCAACGGCTGCCATGTCTGCGAGGTCGAGCTCGACCCCGCCACCGGCGAGGTGCAGGTGGTGGGCTATGCCTCGGTCAACGACATCGGCCGCGTCGTCAGCCCCACCATCGTCGAGGGCCAGATCGAAGGCGGCGCGGTGCAGGGCATCGGCCAGGCGCTGTGCGAGCGCGTGGCCTACGACCCCGAGACCGGCCAGCTGCAGAGCGCCAGCTTCATGGACTATGCGATGCCGCATGCCGACGGCTTCCTGGGCTTCAAGACCGCCTTCGACACCAGCATCCCCTGCAAGACCAACGCGCTGGGCGTCAAGGGCGTGGGTGAACTGGGCACCATCGGCGCCACGCCGGCGGTGGTCAATGCGGTGATCGACGCGCTGGACCATGCCGGCTGCGGCGCCGCGGCCGAGGCCGTGCAGATGCCGTTGACGGCCGAGCGCGTCTGGCGCGCGGTGAACCTGAAGCAGTTCGACGCGTCGCCGTACAGGGCCTGATCGACGCACGAACCACAGCGGCCCCGGCGCGTGACCAGCGCGCCGGGGCCGCTGTCTTCATGGCGCGGTGTCAGGCCGCTGCCACAGCACCTTGCGCGCAAACCGGCTCCAGGGCTCACCCCGGCGCAGCGCGGCGACGAAGCTCGGGCCGTCGTCGATCCAGGTGCCGCCCAGCGCGGTCACGCCGCGGTCGAACAGCGGCTGCGGCAGGCAGCCGGCGCCGGGGCCGATCATGGCCACGCGGCGGGCATTCACGCACTGCGCCAGCACGGCGTCCAGGCTGCCGTTGAGCAGCACGGTGCTGGTCATCAGCACCTGGCTGCAGTCGCGCAGCACGGCGGGGTCCAGCGTCACGGAGTAGCCGGGGTGGACGCCGGCCAGGTCGGCGCGCAGTTCCAGCACCGTCAGCCGGGCGCCGGCCTCGGCGATGCTGCGCACCAGCGGCGGAAAGAAGCCGACCATGCCGATGTGCTCGCCCGGGGCCGGCTGCAGGCCGCCGATGGAGTCGGTGGCGCTGGGCGGGCATTCGCCGTCGCGGTCCATCAGCCAGCGGCTCAGGGCATTGACGGCAGCGAAGCCCAGCGTGCGCTCGGCGCCCTGGCCGTCGCGCCAGCGCCTGGCCAGGGCCAGCGCATCGCCGCGCACCAGGCGGCTGCCGTCCACGCCGGCCAGCGCGGCCAGCGTGTCGTCGAGCAGCACATAGCTCAGGCCCAGCGCACCGCCCTCCAGTTCGACCGCCGCGAACTCGCCGTCCTTGCTGCCGTTCCAGGGCACCGGCGGCAGGTGGATGGCGCGCAGCCGGGGTGCCCGGTCAGGGCCCAGGCGGGTGGTGATCAGGTCCAGCATCGCATCGGCGATGGGCGGCAGGGCGGCGGTGGTCATGCCGGCATCATGCCGCGCCCGGTCACCCTTGAAAGCCGTCGCACCGCCCCAAGTTGTCGGCGGTCAGGCCGGCGGCACCCGCTGGCGCAGCCCATCGAACAACACCGGGAGCCTCCTCCGATGACCAAGCAAACCCATGCCTTCCAGGCCGAGGTCAAGCAGATCCTGCACCTTGTCACCCACTCGCTGTACAGCAACAAGGAGATCTTCCTGCGCGAGCTGGTGAGCAACGCCAGCGACGCCTGCGACAAGCTGCGCTTCGAGGCGCTGGACAACAACGCGCTGTACGAGGACCAGCCCAACCTGGAAGTGCGGGTGCTGTTCGACGCCGAGGCCAAGACCATCACCATCCGCGACAACGGCATCGGCATGAGCGCCGAGGAGGCTGCCGCCCACCTGGGCACCATCGCCAAGAGCGGCACACGCGAGTTCATGGCCAGGCTGGAAGGCGACCAGAAGAAGGACGCCAACCTGATCGGCCAGTTCGGCGTGGGCTTCTACTCGGGCTTCATCGTCGCCGACCGCATCACGGTGGAAACCCGCCGTGCCGGTGCGCCCGAGACCGCCGGCGTGCGCTGGAGCAGCGAGGGCACGGGCGAGTACGAGCTGGAGACCATCCCCCGCGCCACCCGCGGCACCGACGTGATCCTGCACCTGCGTGACGAGGAGAGCGAGTTCCTCAGCACCTGGAAGCTCAAGTCCATCATCAGCAAGTACAGCGACCACATCTCGCTGCCCATCCTGATGCAGAAGGAGGAGTGGGACCAGGAGGCCAGCAAGCAGGTCAAGACCGACGAGTGGGAGACGGTGAACAAGGCCGCAGCCCTGTGGGCGCGCAGCAAGAGCGACATCACCGACACCGAGTACCAGGACTTCTACAAGCAGATCAGCTACGACGCCGACGCGCCGCTGGCCTACACCCACAACCGCGTGGAAGGCCGCAGCGAGTACACCCAGCTGCTGTACGTGCCGGCCAAGGCGCCGATGGACATGTGGAACCGCGACAAGCGCGGCGGCGTCAAGCTGTACGTCAAGCGCGTGTTCATCATGGACGACGCCGAGGCGCTGATGCCGGTGTACCTGCGCTTCGTCAAGGGCGTGATCGACTCGGCCGACCTGCCGTTGAACGTCAGCCGCGAGCTGCTGCAGGAAAGCCGCGACGTGAAGGCGATCCGCGAGGGCAGCACCAAGCGCGTGCTGGGCATGCTGGAAAGCCTGGCCGACAGCGAGGATGCGGACGAGCGCGCCAAGTACCTGAAGTTCTGGGGCGAGTTCGGCGCGGTGCTGAAGGAAGGCATCGGCGAGGACTTCCAGAACCGCGAGCGCCTGGCCAAGCTGTTCCGCTTCGCCAGCACCCATGCCGACGAGGGCGTGTCCTTCGCCGACTACCTGGGCCGCATGAAGGAAGGCCAGGAGCACATCTACGTCATCACCGCCGACAGCCTGGCCGCCGCCAAGGCCAGCCCGCAGCTGGAGATCTTCAAGAAGAAGGGCATCGAGGTGCTGCTGCTGGTCGACCGCGTCGACGAGTGGATGCTCAGCCACCTCTACGAGTTCGAGGGCAAGCAGCTGCAGAGCGTGGCCAAGGGTGCGGTCGACCTGGACAAGCTGCTGGACGCCGACGAGAAGAAGGCCGCCGAGGAAGCCGCCGAGGGCTTCAAGCCGACGCTTGACAAGCTGAAGGCCGCGCTGGCCGACCGCGCCAAGGACGTGCGCGTGACCACTCGCCTGGTCGACTCACCGGCCTGCCTGGTGGTGGAGGAAGGCGACATGAGCGGCCACCTGGCGCGCATGCTCAAGCAGGCCGGCCAGAGCGCGCCCAAGAGCCAGCCGATCCTGGAGGTGAACGCCGAGCACGCCCTGGTCAAGCGCCTGGCGGCCGACGATGCGCGCTTCGACGACCTGGCCCACATCCTGTTCGACCAGGCCCTGCTGGCCGAGGGCGGGCAGCTGGACGATCCGGCGGCCTACGTGGCGCGGGTGACGAAGCTGCTGGCGGCCTGATCGGTCGTCAGTCGAGCCAGGCGTCGTCGGGGTCGAGCGCCGGTTCGGCCATCGCGGCGATCTGCTCGCGCAGCTCGACGGTCTGCTGGCTCCAGTGGTTCGGCGTGCCGAACCAGGGAAACGCCGCCGGAAAGGCCGGGTCGCCCCAGCGCTCGGCCAGCCAGGCGTTGTGGTGCAGCATGCGCAGCGTGCGCAGCGGTTCGATCAGCGCCAGTTCGCGCCGGTCAAACCGGCAGAACTGGCGATAACCGGCCAGCACGGCGGCCAGCTGGCTGCGCATCGCGGCGGCGTCGCCTGACAGCAGCATCCACAGGTCCTGCACCGCGGGCCCGCTGACCGCGTCGTCCAGGTCGACGATGTGCGGGCCGCCGCCGCTGCCCTCGTCGGGGTCGCGCCAGAGGATGTTGCCGGGATGGCAGTCGCCGTGCAGGCGGATCGGCGTGAACGGCACGGCAGCGAAGGCGGCATCGACCATCGCCAGCGCCTGCTCCGCCGTGCTGCGGAAGGCGTCGACCTGGGCCGGGCCGATCACGTCCAGCGCCAGCAGCCGGGCCAGCGCCTGGTGGCCGAAGGTGGCCGGGTCCAGCTTGCGCCGATGTGCGAAGGCCCGCTGCGCACCCACCGCATGCAGCCGGCCGATGAAGCGGCCCAACCAGCGCAGGGTGTCGGGGCGGTCCAGATCGGGCCCGTGGCCGGCGCGTCGCGGGTAGGCGGCGAGGCGAAAGGGCAGGCCCTCGACGTCGACCTCG
The DNA here is from genome assembly GCA_937864045.1 of uncultured Aquabacterium sp. GTDB lineage: Bacteria > Pseudomonadota > Gammaproteobacteria > Burkholderiales > Burkholderiaceae_C > Pseudaquabacterium. The sequence continues at coordinate 7,294 of CALMIF010000029.1, forward strand.
GCCAGCGTGTCACCACCCGCCAGCGCCAGCGGCGCCACCACCGGCACCTCGGCGGCGGCCAGTTCGGCGGCAAAGCCATGTTCCTCGGCGATCTGCGCGTCGCTCCAGCGGGCGGGGCGGTAGAACTTGGCCACCACCGCGCCGCCGTCCTCCAGCATCACCTGGAAGACGCGGTTCTCGTAGCTGTTGAGCTGCAGCAGCCGGCCGTCGCCGCGAATGCCGACGCTGTCCAGTGCGTCGAGCACCGCCTGCGGCGTGAGCCGCTCGTAGGGGTGGCCGGCGTCAGCCGTGCCGGGGCCGTCAGTGCTGGAAGGGCTGCTTGGCCGGTGGTGCGGGGTCATCCACCACCATACCAGCCGGCATGATGTCGGCGTCGCCCAGGCCGCTGCGGCCGTCCAGGTCGCCCATGCCAGTGTCCAGGTCACGCCGGCCCGACGAGAAGAACGAGTCGTGGAAGCTCATCGAGTCCTGCCACAGCGTGCCGCGCTCGCGCCGGCGGCTGCCGCCACCCATGCCCGACGTGCCGCCCGACATCGACGCCGAGCCCTGCGCCGGCTGCGGCCCGCGCGAGGCATTGCTGCCCATCGGCACGAGCAGCTGCAGCTCGGGGATGGACGGCAGGTGGTCGGCCGGGCAGCGCAGGTAGCGCACGCGGCACGCGGCCAGCACGGCCTGCTTGATGCGGGTGGCACGGCCGGGCGGGCCGCCGCGGTCGTAGCTCAGGTCGATGGCGGCCAGCACGCGGCCGTTGGCGCTGCACACCGCGAAGGTGACGTGGTTGGCGCCCAGCAGGTCGAACCAGTAGCGCACCGACTTCGGGTCGGCCGGTTGGCAGAAGCGCACCAGCGGCAGCTTGGCCAGCACGATGTGGTGCGGCAGGGCGTCGCGCAGCTGGCGGTAGACGCGGCGCTCGTCGGCGGTGAACACTGGGCGCGGCAGCAGGTCCCATTCCACCGGCAGCGGCGGCGGGCCGGGCGGCCGCCGCAACGCCTGCAGCAACCACAGCACTGCCAGCGTGGCAAGCACTGCCAGGGCTGCGGTCGCGATGAACCAGGAGAGGTACTGCTGCATGAAGCCGGGCCGGGAGGTTGTGGGTGCGACGGACCAGCGGCCGTTGCAGAAGGCGAAAAAAGGCTGAAAGCGATATTACATTGGTGCAGGCGCACATTTTTGCGCCCGGTCCTGACGATGGGTGCCCGCAAGCCGGGGGGGCGCTGCGCGGGGGGCGTGCGGCTTTGCACACCGTGTCCCGGGGCCGCCTCCTGCGGGCGATGGACGCCGTGGCCGGCGGTGTTCAGCGCCCGTCGGGCTGGCGCGGCCACAGCGCCCAGGCCTGCAGCGGCTGCTTCATGCGGCCGGCCTGCTGCTCGGCGAGTTCGCCCGGGCCCCAGAAGTAATCGATGCGCACCGCGCCCGTGATCGCGCTGCCGGTGTCCTGGGCCATCACCAGGCGGCGCAGCGGCGTGGCCGACAGCGGCTCGGTGGTGCTGATCCACAGCGGCGTGCCGTAGGGCACGGCCAGCGGATCGACCGCCACCGAGCGGCCGGCCGTCAGCGGCACGCCCTGGGCGCCGCGCGGGCCGATGCGCTCGTCGGGCAGCGGCTCCTCGCGGAAGAACACCACCCGCGGGTTGGCCCACAGCATCTGCTGCAACCGGGTGGCACCGGCCTGCTGGCCCCACTGGCGGATGGCGGGCCAGCTGGCGCCCTCGGGCTTGAGCTCGCCCTGCTCGATCAGCCAGCGGCCGACCGACTTGTAGGGCTGGTCGTTGTGGCCGGCAAACGCCAGGCGCACGGTCTGCACCCGGCCGTCGGGCTCGGTGACGCGCAGCCGGCCCGAGCCCTGGATCTGCAGCAGCAGGGCGTCCAGCGGGCTGGCGACCCAGGCGATGGCGTTGCCGCGCAGCGCCGCCTGGGCGGCGGGCAGGGTGTCGATCTGCTGCCGGCTGTACCAGGGCTTGCGCGTTGCCAGGTCGGCCGGCGGGCGGTGCAGCGGCACGGTGAAGCCGGGCTGCGGCTGGCGGCTCGCGGCGACCAGGGGCTCGAAGTAGCCGGTGGCCAGGCCGTCGGCGCTGCCGTCCAGGGCTTCGAGCCGGTAGGGCTGCAGCTCGCGTTGCAGGAACTGCCAGGCGAAGGTCTCGTCAGGCGGGTTGAAGGCCAGGGCGCGGGCGCAGACCTCGGCCCAGCCGGGTGCCGGCTTCGCACAGCCGGCGCGCAGGGCCGGCCACAGCGCTGTCGGCTGGTCATCGGCCAGGCCGGGCAGGGCCGACCAGTCCACCGGCACCCAGCGGGCGCGCGGGCGCAGCAGCGGGGCCGCCGGGGTGGCGGGCGTCTCGGGCGTCTCGGGCGTCGTGGCCGGCGGCGGGCTGATGGCCGTCGGCGCGGGCGCCGGTTCCGGCGGCCGGGGCGGCTGCACCGCGCAGCCGGCGGCCAGCAGCAGGGCCGCGACGCCGGCCAGGGCGGCGGCCCGGGATAATCCGCCCATGTGGCTCATCTTGCTGGAGGCGGCGGGCGCCGGCCTGATCCTGGTGCTGATCGTCTGGTGGACGGCGTTCGCCGGGCGCCCGCGTGGTGAGCGGCGCACCGACGACGACCCGCCGCGCTGACCGCCACGGCCTTTCACACCGCCAGCCCTTGCGCTGCCAGCCGGCGCCGGGCGTTGTCCGAGGTGGCGCGCGGCACCCGGCCGGTGGCGGCCAGGGCGGCCGTGCTGGCCGCCATGCGGCCGAACAGCGTGCGCAGGGCGTCGGCGTCCAGCGCATCGATGCGCGCCAGCGCCTCGGCGCGGTCACGCAGCCGGCCCAGCAGCAGGGCGTCCAGCGCGGCTTCCTCCAGCCGGCGGCCGGTCTTCTCCAGCCCGCGCAGGCGGCGCACGCGCATCTGGTTCTTGGCCCGCTCCAGGTCGATGGGGGCGATCGCCGACGCCTGCGCCGTGACCAGGCCGGCCAGCGCGTCCAGGCAGTCATCCAGCTGCTCGGGCCCGGTGCTGGCCTCGATCACGAACTGCCCGCCGCTGTCGACCAGGTCGGCCGAGCAGGCGGCGTAGTAGACGAGGCCACGGCGCTCGCGCAGCTGGTCCATCAGCGGCGAGCTCATGCCCTCGCCCAGCAGTGCGGCGGCCAGTGACGCGGTGGGATCGTCGGCCTGCATCGGCGGCACCGGAAAGCCGAGCACCAGGTGCGTCTGGCTGCTGCCGGCCATGCTGCGGGTGCGCACGCCGCCACCCCAGGCGGGCGGCTGCAGCAGGTTCGGCGCGCCGGTGGCCATGGCGCCGAAGGCGGCCTCGGTGTCGCGCAGCAGCGTGTCGGCGTCGGTCGGCCCCGCCACGGCCACCACCAGGTTGGCGCCGGTGTAGTGCTGCGCCACATGGTCGACCAGGTCGTCGCGGCTGAAGCGCTCGATGTTGGCGCGGGTGCCGATCACCGGCTGCGCCAGCGGGTGCAGGCCCCAGGCGGCGCGGTCGAACAGCTTGAACGCGGTCGACATCGGGTCGTCGGCGTCCTCGGTGAACTCGTGCAGCAGCACGTCGCGCTCCTGCTCGAACTCGCCGGCCGGGAAGGTGGCGCCCAGCACGATGTCGGCCAGCATGCGCAGCAGCAGCGGCGCATGGGCGGCCAGGCCGCGCATGTGGAAGGCGGTGTGGTCCTTGTCGGTGTGGGCGTTGACCTCGGCGCCCAGGCGCTCGGCATCGAGGTTGATGCGCCGGGCGTCGCGCGTGGCCGTGCCCTTGAAGGCCATGTGCTCGATGACATGGCCGATGCCGTTGCGGCTGCGCCGCTCGTGGCCGCTGCCGCAGCGGATGAAGATGCTCACCTGGCAGGTCTGCGCCTCGGGTTTCGGCAGCACGACCAGGCGCACGCCGTTGGCCAGCACGTGCATGGCGGGCGCGGTGCCGCTCATGCGCCGCGCTCCGGCAGGAAGAAGCTGCGCGGCGCCTGCCACAGGCGGCGCCGCACGGCGGCGTACAGCGTTCGGCGGTCGGCCAGGGTGATGCCGCGCGAGCGCAGCGCCACCTTCAGTGCCAGCCAGAAGCTCACCGCCAGGTTCAGCACGCCGGTGGCCACCAGGCCGGCCACGCACCACCAGAAATCGGCCTGGCGCAGCACGTCCCAGCCCAGGGTGCTGGCGGCGGCGGCCAGCTGGCCGGTGCCCAGGGTCACGTGGCGCACGTCCAGCGGAATGCCGAGAAAGGCCAGCAGCGCCGGCACGATCCCCAGCAGCAGGCCCAGCGAGACATTCGCCGCCAGGCCCGAGATGTTGGCGCGCCACCACAGCGACCAGCGCTGCGCCCGCGCCGCACCCAGCCGGGCGACGATGCCGGGGTGGTGGGCCAGGGCGCTGTCGAGCCGGTGGTAGACGAACCAGTTCTCGGCCCAGCCGGCGATCAGGCTGCTGGCGAACAGCAGCACGCCGGTGAAGGCGGCGAACAGCGCCGTGGGGCCCAGCAGGGTCAGCGAGTGCAGCACGTAGTGGGCGTTCTTCTCGCCCACCAGCGGCGCGCCCTGCAGCCACCAGGCCAGCCACTGCACCACCAGCACCACCGGGATCACCGCGGCAATGTTGCCGACGATGCCGGCGAACTGCGAGCGCACCAGGTGCGTCACCTCGTCGACGAAGCCCTCGACCGCCGCGGCGTCGGCGGCGCTGTCGCGCGCCTCGCCCGGGCGGCGCAGCGCGCCCAGCTTCTGCGCCATGGCCGGTGCGGTCATCGCCGGCTGCTTGGTGGCCACCGTCCAGTGCAGCAGGTGCACGATCAGGAAGCTGATGGCGTAGTTCAGCCCCGCGCCGAAGCCGGCCCAGAACGGTGCCAGGCCCAGGGCCATGATGGCGAACTTGGCGAAGGTGGTGCCGCCGATCACCGCGCCGCCGCCCAGGGCCTTGCGCAGCATGTCGGCGTACTCGGCGCGGTTGCGGGTGATGTAGTGCTCGCCGGTCTCGGCATGGCGCTCGGTCACCTTGCGCGCCATCAGCGAGTACTGCCGCCCCAGCAGGGCGCGCAGGCTGCGGCGTTCACGCGCCAGCCGCACCAGCTCGACCAGCAGCGACTGCAGCTCGCGCTGCGGCGTGTCCGACAGCGCCAGGTCCAGCAGCGCTTCCAGACGGACGCAGCGCGCCTGCAACTGCTCGACCTCGAAGACGATGTTCACCGAGACGCCGTGCACCGCCAGGTGGTCGGGCACGCTGGCGGCGGCGGCGCTGCAGCGCAGCAGCAGGGCGCGCAGGAAGTTGGCGCCGCGCACGATGGCGCCGCGCTCGCCGGAGCGCAGCGCGTCGATCAGGTCCTCGGCGGCGCGCGACAGCTGCTCGAACGGCCGCTCGGCCAGCAGCTCGGGCCCCATGCGCTGGCGCAGGGCCGGGGTGAAGGCGGCCGCGCGGATGGCGCTGACCAGCCAGGTGATGGCCCGCAGCAGCGGCGCACGCCAGTCGCCGTCGCCCGGCGCAGCGGCCTGGCCGTGGTCGCGCGCGGCGCCCAGCAGCGCGGCCAGGCGCGCCAGCGTGGGCGCGTCGATGGCGGCCAGCCAGTCGGCATCGGCCGCGTCGCTGAACAGCAGCTGGAACAGCGCCGCGCCGTCGTCGGTGTCGGGCGTGGCCGGCAGCAGGCGCAGCGACAGCCGCTCGGCCACCTCGCCGCCCAGGTCGCGCCGGGCACTGAAGCCGAAGTCGGCCAGCAGCGCGGCCAGGTCGGTCTCGCGCCAGGCGCGGCCCAGCAGGGCGACGATGCGTGCGCGCGGCTCGGGGTGGCGCTCCAGCACGTTGAGCAGGTGGCGCAGGCGCAGCACCGGGCGCGGCGTGCTGCCCGCGGCGGCCTCGGCCGGGCCGTGGCGCAGCCACTCGATCAGGCGCACCAGCCACAGGTGGCGCTCGGGGCGCGCGGCCTTGGGGTCGGCCGCGTTCAGCAGCGCCGTCAGGTCCCAGGTGGCGGGCTTGCCGCGCCACCACTGGGCCGCCGCCATCAGTGCAGCGCGGCCGCGTCGGCCAGGGCGAACTCGGCCACCGGCGACTCGAACCAGTGGGCGTCCTCGGTGATGCAGAAGAAGCGCCCCTGCATCGAGCCCTGCGGCGTGGCGATCTGCGCCCAGCTGGTGTATTCGAACTGCTCGCCGGGCTTGAGCAGGGGCTGGTGCCCCACCACGCCCAGACCGCGCACCTCCTGCACGCCGCCGCGGTGGTCGCTGATCAGCCAGTGGCGCGCCACCAACTGGGCCGCCACGTCACCGGTGTTGCGGATGATGATGGTGTACGCGAAGCCGTAGAGCTGCTGCGCGGCATCGGTGTGCTCGGGCAGCGGGCGCACGGTGACGCTGGAGGTGAACGCGGGATGGGCCATCGGCGCATTCTAGGAAGCAGGCGAAAATCCCGGGCCATCCCGCCCACCCATCCCTGCCGGCCGCGCGCCCGACCTGCCATGTCACGCACCTTCCGCATCGCCCCCAGCCTGCTCTCGGCCGACTTCGCCCGGTTGGGTGAGGAAGTGAAGACCGTCGTCGCCGCCGGTGCCGACTGGATCCACTTCGACGTGATGGACAACCACTACGTGCCCAACCTCACCTTCGGGCCGATGGTCTGCCAGGCGCTGCGCAAGCACAGCACGGTGCCCATCGACGTGCACCTGATGGTGCAGCCGGTCGACGCGCTGGCCCAGGCCTTCTGCAAGGCCGGCGCCGACATCGTCACCTTCCACCCCGATGCCTCGGCCCACGTCGACCGCACGCTGCAGGTCATCCGCGCCGAGGGCAAGCAGGCCGGGCTGGTGTTCAACCCCGCCACGCCGCTGGACGTGCTGGAGTGGGTGATCGACAAGGTCGACGTGGTGCTGCTGATGAGCGTGAACCCGGGCTTCGGCGGCCAGAGCTTCATCGACAGCGCGCTGCGCAAGTGCGAGAAGGCCCGCAAGATCATCGAGGCGTCGGGCCGGGACATCCGCCTGGAAGTCGACGGCGGCATCAAGACCGACAACATCCGCGCCGTGGCCGATGCCGGTGCCGACACCTTCGTCGCCGGCAGCGCCATCTTCGGCCAGCCGGACTACAAGGCGGTGATCGACGCGATGCGCCGCCAGCTCGCGGCCTGAAATGGCACCCCCCGAAGCGCCTGCGGCGCCTCCCCCCAGGGGGCGCCGCCAGCGGCCCGGCGAAGCCGGTTCCGCGGCGACCGCGTGGTTGCGCTGATCCGGGCATGACCACAGTCCGTGCATTGCTGCTGACCGACGTGGTCGACAGCACCCGGCTGGCACAGCAGATCGGCGACGTGGCGATGGCCGCGCTGTGGGCCGCGCACGACCGCCTGGCGCGCGACCTGCTGCCGCCCTGGCGCGGGCGCGAGATCGACAAGACCGACGGCATGCTGCTGCTGTTCGACCATGCCGCCGATGCTGCGGGTTATGCGCTGGCCTACCACCAGGCCCTGGCCGGGCTGCAGCCGCCGCTTCCAGCGCGTGCCGGCCTGCATGTCGGCCCGGTGCTGCTGCGCGAGAACCCGGCCGAGGACGTGGCCCGCGGCGCCAAGCCGCTGGAAGTCGACGGCTTGGCCAAGCCCACCGCGGCGCGGGTGATGGCCCTGGCCCGCGGCGGCCAGACCCTGCTCAGCGCCGAGGCCCAGGCCGCGCTGGTGGCCGACGGCCTGCTGGACGGCGATGCCGGGCTGGCCATCCGGTCGCACGGCCACTGGCTGCTCAAGGGCGTGGCCGAGCCGGTGGAGCTGTTCGAACTGGGCACGCCCGGCCCCGGCTTCCACGCGCCGGACGACGGCGAGAAGGCCCACCGTGTGGTGCGCCAGGGCGGCCGCTGGCTGCCGGTGCGCCAGATCGCCAACAACCTGCCGGCGCAGCTCACCTCCTTCGTCGGCCGCGAGCGTGAACTGGCCGAGCTGAAGGACCTGCTCGGATCGCACCGGTTGCTGACTCTGCTGGGCATGGGCGGCCTGGGCAAGACCCGGCTGTCGCTGCAGCTGGCGGCCGAGGTGATGGCCGACTTTCCCGACGGCGCCTGGTTCCTGGACCTGGCGCCATTGCGCGACGGTGCCCTGGTCACCAGCGAGGCGGCGCAGGCCCTGGGCGTGCGCGACGAGCCCGGCCGGCCGCTGCTGCAGGCGCTGTGCGCGCACCTGCAGCCCCTGCGGGCGCTGATCATCCTGGACAACTGCGAGCACCTGCTGCAGCCGGTGGCCAAGCTGGCGCATGCGCTGCTGCTGGCCGCGCCGCAGCTGGCCATCGTCGCCAGCAGCCGCGAGGCCCTGCACGTGCCGGGCGAGCGCACCTGCCCGATCCTGCCGCTGGCCGTGCCCCGGGCCAGCGACAGCGCCGAGCAGCTGGCCGCGTCGCCCGCGGTGCAGCTGTTCGTGCAGCGGGCGCAGCAGCACCGGCCCGACTTCCAGCTGGGCCCGCCCGGCGTGGCGGCCGACGTGGCGGCGCTGGTGGCGCGGCTCGAAGGCATTCCGCTGGCGCTGGAGCTGGCCGCCGCGCGCGTGCGCAGCATGGCGGTGGCCGACATCAACCGCCGCCTGGCCCGGCGCTACCAGGTGCTGACTGGCGGTTCGCGGGTGCTGGCCGAGCGCCAGCAGACGCTGCGCGCCCTGGTCGATTGGTCGTACGACATGCTGAGCCCCGCCGAGCAGCGCCTGCTGCAGCGGGTGGCGATGTTCGCCGGTGGCTTCAGCCTGGCCGCGGCCGAGACCGTGTGCGCCGACGACGACCTGGTGCCCGACTGGGAGGTGGTGGACCTGCTGGCCTCGCTGGTCGAGAAGTCGCTGCTGGGCCTGGCCCAGCCGGCCGGTGGCGACGCTGCGGGCGAGGCCCGCTACCAGATGCTGGAGACACTGCGCGACTACGCCGCCGAGAAGCTCGACGCCAGCGGCGACCGGGCGGTGACCGCGGAGCGCCACTGCGCCTTCTTCTTCAGCCTGGCCAAGCAGGCGCGCGACGGCCTGCAGGGCCCCGGGCAGGGCCGCTGGCTGGCGCAGCTGGACACCGAGCACGACAACCTGCGCGTGGCCATGGCCACCGCCCAGGCCGGCGGCGCGGCGGGCGGGGACCTCTTCGTGGCGGTCAAGCTGGCGGTGGCACTGCAGAACTTCTGGATCATGCGCGGCCATGTGCGCGAAGGCCGCGACGCCCTGGCGGCCATCCGGGCGCTGCCGGCGGTGACGGCGTCGGACCAGGCCCTGGGCCATGCGCTGTACGTGGCCGCCGCCCTGGCGCTGGCCGAGGGCGACCCGGCCGAGGCCCACCGCCTGCTCGACGAGGGCCTCGCGCGCCGCCGCACCCTGGGCCATGCGGTGGACATCGCCGCCACGCTGTCCACCCGCAGCGCCACCCGCCTGAGCGGCGGCGACGCGGCCGGCGCCCAGGCCGACGCGCAGGAGGCGCTGGCCCTCTTCCGCGGGGCCGGCCACGCCGTCGGCGAGGCCATCACCCTGCTGCAGCTGGGCGATGCGCAGGCCTTTGCCGGCGACGATGCCGAGGCCCTGGCGACATTGCAGCAGGCGCGCACGCTGGCGCAGGCGATCCGGCACCCCGAGACCGAGGGCGAGGTCGAGCGGGCGCTGGCCGACCTGGCGCTGGCCGCTGGCGACCTGGCCGCGGCAGAGGCGGGGCATGCCCGCTCGCAGGCGGTGTGCGCGGCGGCCGGTGACCTGCGCGGCGAGGCCCAGGCCCGCGCTGCCCTGGCCCGCAGCGACCTGGCCGCCGGCCGGCTGGACGACGCCGCCGCCCGGCTGCAGGCGTCACTGCAGGACTTCGAGCGCTTCGCGATGCGCGCGCCCTGGCTGCAGGCACTGGAGGACGTGGCCGCCCTGCTGGACCGGCGCGGCGACGCCGAGGCCGCCGCGGGCGCGGTGGGCCTGGCCACCGCGGTGGACCAGATGCGTGCCGCCGCCGGCCTGGCCCGCGCGCCCCGCGCCGAGGCCGCCTGGCAGCACCTGCAGGCCCGCCTGCACCAGCGCCTGGGCCCGGCTGCCGTGGCGCTGGCCGCCCAGCAGGCGCGCAGCTGGGATGGCGCGCAGGCCCAGCTGCGCGCGTTGGCGCAGCTGGCGCCGCCAGGCCGCTTCAGCCCGCGCGGCGGCGCCGCGCCGCCCGGCCCAGCA
>CALMIF010000030.1 GCA_937864045.1 uncultured Aquabacterium sp.
CGAGCCGGCTCATCTGGCCGGCGCCCACGCCCATGGTCATGCCGTCCTTGCAGAAGACGATGGCATTGCTCTTGACGAAGCGGGCCACCGTCCAGGCGAAGCGCAGGTCGGCCAGTTCCTGTGCCGTCGGCTGGCGCTTGCTGACCACGGTGAGCTCACCGACGAAATCGATGGTGTCGGCCGTCTGCAGCAGCATGCCGCCGCCCACGCGCTTGAAGTCCAGGGCATTGACGGCGGCGCTCACCGGCACCTCCAGCAGGCGCACGTTCTGCTTGCCGGCATAGGCGGCGCGGGCGGCGGGCGTGAAGGCCGGGGCGATCGCCACCTCGACGAACTGCTTGTGGGCGTTGATCGCCTCGATCACGTCGGCATCGACGGGCCGGTTGAAGGCCATGATGCCGCCGAAGGCGCTGGTGGGGTCGGTCTTCAGCGCCTTCTCGTAGGCTTCCAGCATCGTCGCGCCCACGGCCACGCCGCAGGGGTTGGCGTGCTTGACGATGACGCAGGCCGGCTGCTCGAAGGCTTTGACGCATTCCCAGGCCGCATCGGCATCGGCGATGTTGTTGAAGCTCAGCTCCTTGCCCTGGATCTGCGTCCAGCCGGCGAGCAGGCCCGGGGCGACCTTGGCCTCGCGGTAGAAGGCCGCGCCCTGGTGCGGGTTCTCGCCGTAGCGCATGTCCTGCGTCTTGCTCAGCTGCAGGGTGAAGGTCTGCGGGAAGGCGCTGCGCGCCGGCACGCCGGCGGGCTTGTCCTCGGCGCCCGGCTCCAGGCTGGTCAGGTAGTTGGTGATCATGCCGTCGTAGGCGGCGGTGTGGGCGTAGACCTTGCGGGCCAGGCCGAACTTGGTGGTGCGCGTCAGGCCGCCGGCGTCCAGCTCGGCCAGCACCTGCGGGTAGTCGGCCGGCTCGATGACCACCGCCACGTCCTGCCAGTTCTTGGCCGCGGCACGCAGCATCGCCGGGCCGCCGATGTCGATGTTCTCGATCGCGTCCTCCAGCGTGCAGTCGGGCCGGGCGGTGGCCTGGGCGAAGGGGTAGAGGTTGATCACCAGCAGGTCGATGGTGCCGATGCCGTGCTCGGCCAGGGCCGCCATGTGGGCCGGCACGTCACGCCGCGCCAGCAGGCCGCCGTGGATGCGCGGATGCAGGGTCTTGACCCGGCCGTCCAGCATCTCCGGAAAGCCGGTGATCTCGGCCACTTCGGTCACCGGCAGGCCGGCGTCGGCCAGCAGCCGGGCGGTGCCGCCGGTGGACAGCAGCTTCACGCCACGCTGGTGCAGGGCCTGGGCGAATTCGAGGATGCCGGTCTTGTCGGACACGGACAGCAGGGCAGTGGTCATGGGTCGGTGGTGTCAGAGGAGTTTGTGGTCGAGCAATTTGCGGCGCAGCGTGTTGCGGTTGATGCCCAGCCACTCGGCGGCCTTGCTCTGGTTGCCCTCGGCATGCTTCATCACCACTTCGAGCATCGGTTTTTCCACCGTGCCCAGCACCATGTCGTGCACCGCATGCGGCTCGGTGCCGCGCAGGTCCTTGAAGTACTGCTCCAGGCTGTCGCGGATGCAGTCTTCGATCTTCTTTTTGCTCATGCTTGCCGGGCCAGTTGGCCGTCATTGGCTGCTGCCATCGTCGGCAGCAGGGTGTGGCGATCGGCCAGGGCGTCGAACCAGTCGGCCACCGCGGCGGCCTGTTGCTGCGCGTCGTCGATGCCGTTCATCTGCTGGCGGAAGTCCTCGCCGCCGGGCAGGCCGCGCAGGGCCCAGCCGATGTGCTTGCGGGCGCTGCGCACGCCGGTGAATTCACCGTACAGGCCGTAGTGCTGCTGCAGGTGCTCGGTCAACCACTGCTTGACCTGCAGCGTGGGCGGCGGTGGCAGCGCCTCACCGGTGGCCAGCTCGTGGGAGATCTCGCGGAAGATCCACGGCCGGCCCATCGCGGCGCGGCCGATCATCAGCGCGTCGGCGCCGGTGTGGGCCAGCACGGCGCGGGCCTTGCGGGCGTCGGTGATGTCGCCGTTGGCCACCACCGGGATGCGCACCGCTGCCTTCACCGCGGCAATGGTGTCGTACTCGGCGCAACCGGTGTAGCCCTGCTCGCGGGTGCGGCCATGCACCGTCAGCATCGCCACGCCGGCGGATTCGGCCAGGCGCGCCAGCGCCACCGCGTTGCGCTCGCTGTCGCACCAGCCGGTGCGCATCTTCAAGGTCACCGGCACGCCGCGTGGCGCGCTGACGGCCACCACGGCTTCGACGATGGACAACGCCAAGGCCTCGTCGCGCATCAGCGCCGAGCCGGCCCACTTGTTGCACACCTTCTTGGCCGGGCAGCCCATGTTGATGTCGATGATCTG
>CALMIF010000031.1 GCA_937864045.1 uncultured Aquabacterium sp.
GGCGGTGCCGCTGTCGCCGGCCGCCGTGGACTGTGCCCAGGTGGCCAGGTCGTGGTCGGTCAGCGCCGCGGCCAGCGAGGCGGCGTTGGTGCTGAAGCTGCCGCTGCTGCTGATCAACGTGTCGGCAAAGCCCTGGCTCTGCAGGGTGAGGCCGCCGATCTCCAGCGTGGTGGCGCTGGCGCCCACATTGGCCACCAGCAGGGCGGCAGCACCGGCGGCGCGCCGCAGGAATGTGCGCATCGCCATGCTCAGTTCGCCCGTTGCTGCCGGCGCACCAGGGCGCCAAGCGTGGCCAGGCCCAGCGCCAGCAGGGCCCAGCCGCCGGGCTCGGGCACGCTGGAGACGGCCGAAACATCGGCATTGGCGCGCAGGTCGTAGTAGCCGGTCTGCAGCGGGTCGCTGATGTCGACCACCAGGCTCAGCGTGCCGCTGCGGCTGGCGCTGCCGGCGGGCAGGTCGAAGGACCACAGCTGGTCTTCGGCCAGGCCACTGCTGCCGGCGTCCAGGTTGCCGGCCTGCAGCTGCAGCGTGGCGCCTGCAAATGTGGGCAGGCCATCGCCCAGCGGTGCGGCAGCGGCGATCTGGTAACCCACGGTGATGCTGAGGCTGCCGGCGCCGCTCAACTGGAACCAGCCGGACTGCTGGGCCCAGCTCAAGGCCCGGTGCGGCTGGCCGGCGTCGGGGCTGAACAGGCTGCGGCTGGCGCTGCCGGCCGCTGCCAGCAGACCGCTGGCGCCGGCTTGCGCCGACGCGGCGGCATGGGCAGTGCCGGTGGCCAGCTGCTGATCGGCCCAGGCCGCACCCGGTGCGGGGTCGGCCAGGTCGTTGCCGCCCAGGCCGCCGGCTTCCCGGCTTTCGGCGAACAGGCTCTGGTACAGGCTGTCCGGCAGCCACTGCACGGTCAGGCCGCTGCCGGCGCTGAACTGCAGGCTGGTGATCTGCACCGAGGCGCTGGCGTCGGCGGCCGTTGCGGGTGCGGCAGCCAGCAGGCTGGCGGCCAGCGTGGCCGCTGCGATTTGAAGTTGGGTGGTCATGGTGAATCCTGGTGCGGTGGGGTCAGTACACGACGACCTTGCCGGTGGCGCGCGGGCTGGTGCAGTCGTTGTAGAAGTACTCGCCGGCCTTGGTGAAGGTGTAGGCCTGGGCCTGGCCCGGGGCCAGCGGGCCGATGTTGAACAGGCCCTCGAAGAACTGGGTGGCGCAGTGGTTCTTCGCGTTCGTGGCCGGGTTCAGGAAGGTGACCGTGGTGCCCACCGGCACCCGCAGGTGCTGCGGTGCCATGGCGTTGGCGGTGTCCAGCTCCACCGTGCCCACCACGCCGTTGCTCCAGCTGCGGTTGAGCACCACGGTGTTGTTCACCGCACTGCCCTGCACGGCCGCGGCGGTGATGTCGCGCCGCAGCGCCGGCGGCACCGGCGCCGGCAGCGGCGGCACCGTGCCGCCGAGCTTGAAGGCCCACAGGTAGTCGCCACGCGGTGCGTCGGCAAAGGGCAGGCCCGATCCGCCGGCGAACACCGCGATGTACTGCTCGCCGTCGATCTCGTAGGCGATGGGGCTGGCGTTGATCGCCGCGCCGGTCTGGAACTTCCACAGGTCGCGGCCGTTGAGCGCGTCCAGTGCCAGCAGCTCGCCGTTGGGCTGGCCCATGAAGAGCAGGTTGCTGGCGGTCGACAGGATGCCGTTGCCATGCGCCACCGACCAGGGCAGGTCCTTGCGCCAGACCACGCTGTTGGTCGACGGGTTGACCGCCACGATGCCGCCGGACATCGGCGTGCCCAGCGGGCGCAGGCCGTTGCTGGCCTCGGTCAGCGAATGCGCCACCGCCACGTAGCCCACGCCGGTGTACATCAGCTTGGTGGTGTGGCTGAAGGACTGGTGGTTCCAGTCGGCGCCGCCGCCCTGGCCGGGGAAGCTGAGGATGGGCTCGTCCCAGTGCGGCACGAACAGGCAGCCCTGCTTGAAGTTGGGCACGGCGCGCGCCGGGCCGTCGGTGGTGGGGCAGGTGGGCACGAAGCTGCCACCGCGCGGGAAGGGCTGGGTCGGCCAGGTCTTCTGGCGCGCATCCTGCGGCACCGGCTTCTCGTCGATGCCGATCAGCGGCGTGCCGTTGGTGCGGTCCAGGATGTAGTACATGCCGGTCTTGCTGCCGTAGACCACCGCCTGGCGCGGCCGGCCGGCCACGGTGATGTCGGCCAGCACCGGCGACATCACGTTGTCCATGTCCCAGATGTCGTGGTGCACCGACTGGAAGTGCCACTTGTAGGTGCCGGTGCGGGCGTCCATCGCGACGATGCTGTTGCCGAACAGGTTCTGCCCGCCGCGGGTGGCGCCGTTCTGCGACGAGCCGGCACGCACGTTGCCGAAGGTCCAGTACACGGTGTTGAGCACCGGGTCGATGGCGGGGTGGATCCAGGGTGTCGCGCCACCGGTGAGGTACGTGTCGCCCTCCCAGGTGTCGCCGCCGATGGTGCCGGGCGCGGCCGTGCCCCAGAAGTGCCAGACCTTGTCGCCGTTGTCGGCGCGGAAGGCCAGCGCCGCGCCGCGGTTGCCGTCGTTGGTGCCCACGTGCAGCAGGCCGTCGTGGTAGACCACGGCCACCTTGGCGATGTTGCCCCAGCCGTTGTGCTGGCGCTCCCACACCACCTGGCCGGTCTGCTGGTCGAGCGCGACCACGTAGTTGCCGGTGGTCAGGGTGAACACCTTGCCCTCGCCCACCGCCACGCCGCGCCGCGTCTGGCCGCCGCGGCCGGGGTTCCAGCTCCACTTCACCGCGCCGGTCTTGCCGTCGACCGCATGCACGCGGCCCTGGGCGGTCTCGATGAAGAGCACGCCGCCCACGGCCACCGCCGTGCTCTGGTTGTTGCCCGACTTGGCACCGCCCTCCAGGCTGGTGAGCCAGGCCGCGCCCAGGCGGCTGACGTTGGCCTTGTGGATCTTGGCCAGGGCGGTGTAGTTCTGGTTGCCCAGGTTGCCGCCGACTTTCGGAAAGTCGGTGGTCGGCGCAGTGCAGCAGTTGTCGGCCGCGGCAGCGGCCACGGCCGTCAGCGGCTGCTGCAGCAGCAGGCCGGCAGCCAGCAGCAGCGCGTGGAGGGGAAGGCGGGTCATGGTGGACATTCCGGGTTGGTTGGTGCGGGCATGCGGCGGCGCCACCCGGCCGCGCAAGGCGCGCGCCGAGCAGTTGCCGTCAGGCGGAGAAGATCAGCGCGGCTTGCTGCGCAGGCGCCAGGCGCCGGCGGCCAGCAGGCCGGCGAGCAGCAGGCCAGCGCTGGCCGGCTCGGGCACCGGCGCGGTGTAGCTCACCTGCAGCAGGCCGCTGTTCCAGCGGCCGTCGGCGCCGGGCAGGTCGTTCACCGCGTCATAGAACGACAGCAGCAGCCGGCCGTCGTTCTTCAGCCGGAAACCCAGGCCGCTGTTGATCAGGTCGAGCTGTCCGCTGGCCTGCAGCGTGCCCGCGGCGTTGCTGCCATCGCCGGGGCTGAGCTGCACGCCCTCGCCGCTGCTGTTGGTCAGGTCCAGCGTCAGCTCCGACAGCCAGCTCGGGTCCAGCGCGGTGATGTCGACCGACCACGACAGGCCGGTGATCCACGACTGCGACGGCAGCGTGTAGACCAGACTCACGTTGTCCGCCGCACCGGCCTCGTCGACGCTGGGCAGGTTGCCGAACTCGATCTTCAGTGTCTGGCCCGCCGCCAGCACCGCCGGGGCGGCGGCCAGCAGCACCAGGCCGGCGGCCACGGCAGCCAGGGGGAACACGCTGCGCATGGCCGGCCTCACTGGGTGCAGAAGGGCGTGATGCCCATCACCGATTGCACGCCCTGCACCACCAGCTTCTCGAACGCCGCCGCGCCCACGCCGGTGCCGTTGAACGAGTGGGCGTTGTGGCCCAGCGTGGTGACCCAGGACTTGCCGCCGTCGTAGTACTGGCACCAGGCCACCGGGTGGAAGTCGGCATGGCCGGGGTGCGGTGCGCCGGACAGCGGGCTGAGCGAGGCGGTGTCGACCTTGGCCAGGAACTTCACGTTCGTGGGAAAGGGCATCAGGTTGTACCACTCGTCCTGGAAGCCGAAGGTGGCGGGCACGCCGGCGGTGGACGGGTCGGCCGAGGTGATCACGACGTTGCCGTTGCGGTTGGGGCCGTGGTTGTAGAAGTTGGCATTGCCCAGCAGGCCTTCGTAGTACGGCCAGTTGTATTCGGCACCGAAGGCGTTGTGCAGGGCCACGAAGCCGCCGCCGCGGCGCAGGTAGTTGCGCAGCGCCGTGCGGGCCGCGTCGTTGCTGGTGGTGGCCGCCGCGTTCCACAGCGTGTCGCGGTTGCTGCAGGCGAAGATGACCGCCTTGTAGTTGTTGATGCGCCCGCCCAGGATGGTCACGTCCTCGGTCCAGTCGGCGGCGATGCCGGCGGCCGCCAGCATGCGCACCAGGCCGGCCTGCATCACGTTGTTCTCGGCCATGGTCGGGTTCAGGCCGGCGGGCATGGCGGTGCCCAGGTTGGCATGGCGCGGGCCTGCAGTGCGCGAGTAGATCAGCACCTTGTTGGGCAGGCTGTCGAAGGCGTGCCAGTCGTTGAAGCACTCGGTGCTCAGGCCGCGGCACACGTTGTAGTAGGTGTCGATGTTCTTCGAATTGACCTTCTTGACGGCGCCGGACTGGGCCAGGGCGGCGCCGCCCAGCAATGTCGACGCGGGGACGGCGACGGCCAGGGCCAGGGCCGCCAGCGACAGGCGTTGGAATTGCATGCTCTCTCCTCGGATGGCTGAATGTGCGCGGCGGCTGCCGGCTGCGGTGCCGATGGCGGCCGGCCGGGACCCCCGGGGCGCACTGCATCGTGTGGAATGCACTATGCATTGTGGAAATCTTTTCCACAAGAGAACTTGATTCTGGTTTTCCCGCGTTGACCTGGGCCGATTCGCACGCGGGCCGGTGCACCCGGGCGGCCGGCCATCGCCCGCTGAGCGCATGTCGTGCGTCCAGGGCCGGCCTGCTGCCGGCGTGCATGGTGGGCGGGCCGGCAGTTCCGCCGGCCACGCGGCTAGGACGCGGCAGGCATCGCCGCCGGGTCCATCCACAGCGCCGCCCACAGGTGGCCGTCGGTGTCGGCGAAGTCGCGGGTGCGCATGAAGCCGTGGTCCTCCATCGGGTTCACATCCGCCTGCCCGCCATGCGCCGCCGCGGCGGCGTTCATCGCGTCGACGGCGGCGCGGTTGTCCAAGGCCAGGGACAGCATCAGCCCGCAGGAGCCAGCGGGCGGAAACGGCCGCTGCGTGAAGGTCCGCCACTTGGCGCGCGTGACCAGCATCACCTGCACCGCCTCGTTCCAGACCATCGCCGCGCCGTCCGCACCGCTGAACTGCGGGTTCGGTCTGAAGCCCAGGGCCTGGTAGAAGGCTGTCGACCTGCCGAGGTCGGCCACCGGGAGGGTGATGAAGAGGGTCTTGGGCATGGGGTGCTCCGCGGGCGGGCTGAACGATCTGGGGTGGGGTGGTTGGGGACGGCGCCTTCAGGCAGTCGAGCGGGCACCGCAGAAATCGACAGCGGCGACTGTCGGGCTTGGACGCTGGACCGTGAACGGCTTCCAGCGGTTGCAGACGTTCAGTGCCGCAACCGGGGCCGCCTGCGGTCGGCCATCCACCGCCACCGATGAGCGGCAGCTTTTCGGCACCCCGATGCGAGCGTGTGCATTGGCATCCGACATCCCTGACAGCTTCGCCTTCGTCGTTCCGCTCGGGGCAGGCTTGGTCGCGGCGCAGGTGCAGATGTCGGATGGCGTCGGGGACGTTGGCGCAGCCCCGTGGCGCCTCGACGCCGGTTCGTTGAACTGGACTGGCGGCCCATTTAAGGAAGGGAGGCCATCAACGCGCTGTCCCCCAGCATCAGCGCATTCGCAACCGGCGGCCTGGCAGCAGGCAGCGACAAAATCAGCGCGGCGAGATCAGCGCAACCGATGTCGCTTCAGGGTCGGCCTGATGTCGCCCCGCGGGCAGGGCCCGGTCACCTTGACCGGCCACGTTCCGCGCTGTCTTCATGGCCCAGGTTGAATTGACACTGCAGCCAACACGCCCTGCGCGCGCGCTGAGCCGCAGTGCGGTTCGGGCACCCGGCCCATCACCCCAACGGCCGTGACCGGCGACCGGCTCAGCGCGCGCTGCGGCGCGCGCGGCGCAGCCACAGCAGGGCCGCGCCGCCGCCCGCGAGCAGCAGCGCGCTCCCAGGCTCTGGAACGAGGCTGACGTTGTCCAGGTGGCCGGTATCGGCGCCGGTCTGGAACTCCGCCCGGATCCTCAGCGATGTCAGGTTGGACAGCACATTCAGAATCTGCTGATCCGTGGCCACTGCGCCTGCCAGTGAATCCAGACGCCAGCCCCCGGCGGACAGCGGCACCGTGTACATCGCCCACGACCCATTGGGCGGATTGGGGCTGGTGTCATAGACCATGGCCAGACCGCCGCCTTCGATGATGACGTCGCGATCGTTGAACTGGTTGCTTCCGCCCGGATACGCCTGCATCAGGTCGAAGGTCAGATGCGTGCCGAAGGCCGCCGACTTGTCGCCCAGGAAGCCGGACGGCGCAACAAAGTACGTGACCCCGCCAATGACCTGGTCCGGGATGAGCACGTGGCCGCCGGAGATCGGAAGAGCGTCGTGTAGGGAAAGAGTGTCGACCATTGTGT
>CALMIF010000032.1 GCA_937864045.1 uncultured Aquabacterium sp.
GGTAGTCCTCGGCGGTCTTCTTCATCTTGCGCAGCACCTCGGCCGACACCTGCGGGGGCGCCATCTTCTTGCCGCGCACCTCGATCCAGGCGTCGCCGTTGTCGGCCGCGGCGATCTTGAAGGGCATCAGGTCGATGTCCTTCTGCACTTCCTTCTCGGTGAACTTGCGGCCGATCAGGCGCTTGGCGGCGTAGACGGTGTTGCGCGGGTTGGTGACGGCCTGGCGCTTGGCACTGGCGCCGACCAACACTTCGCCGTCTTCCTGGTAGGCGATGATCGACGGCGTGGTGCGTGCACCCTCGCTGTTCTCGATCACCTTGGTGGTGTTGCCTTCCATGATGGCCACGCACGAGTTGGTGGTGCCCAGGTCGATGCCGATGATCTTGCCCATGATGGTTTGCTCCTGAGGAGTGAATCTGATTGGTCTGGATTTGCGGCTGGCGGGGTGGCTTTCAAGCCTGCCAGGCGCGGAATTTGCGGTGGATCAGGCGGCAGCGCTCACTTGGGCGCGGCCACGGTCACCAGGGCCGGGCGCAGCACCCGGTCGTTGATCAGGTAGCCCTTCTGCAGCACGGCCACCACGGTGTTGGCGTCCTGGTCGGCCGGCACCATGCTGATGGCCTGGTGGTGGTGCGGGTCGAACTTGGTGGCCGGCGGCGGCGCGATCGGCACCACCTTGTTGCGCTCCAGCGCGGCGCTCAGCTGGCGCAGCGTGGCGTGCACGCCTTCGAGCACCGCCTCGACCTTGGCGTCGGGCATGGCGATGGCGGCCTGCAGGCTGTCCATCACCGGCAGCAGGCTTTCGGCAAACCCCTCCACCGCGAACTTGCGGGCCTTGCTGATCTCTTCGTCGGCGCGGCGGCGGGTGTTCTCGACCTCGGCCTTGGCGCGCAGGTAGGCGTCGCCGGCCTCGGCGGCCTTGGCCTGGGCTTCGGCCAGCTGCTGCTCCAGGCTGGGCGCGGCCGGGGTGTCGGGCGCTGCGGGCGCGGCGCCTTCGGCTTGCGGGGCGGTGGCGCCGTTGGGGGCAGCCGTGGTCGCGGGGTCGTTTTCCGGCGTCGTCATGTCGGTGGCTTTGCGCTGTTTCTTGAAGGGGTTGAACACGGTTGGCAGGGCACATGGGGCGCCGATTCCGCATTTCAAGAGGGGTTTTTGCGCGGGCGCTGGCTTTGCGGCAATCGCGCCCGCGCCCGAGGGCGAGCTTCACTCGTCGTCGATGGAGGCGCTCCAGCGCTGCCAGCCCTGCTGGCTGCGGTCCAGCTCGCGCCGGTCGCGCTTGGTCGGACGACCCTGCTCGATGCTGAGTGCCGGCTCGGCGGCCAGGCGGCGGGCCTCGGCGGCCCGGGTACGTTCGGCGATGCTCTCGGGCGTCTCGGCGTACAGCGCCTGCGCCACCGGCGCCGGGCCGCGCAGGTTGCTCAGGCCCAGCACCACCACGGTGCGGGTCACCGGCCCCTGGCGGATCACCAGCGTGTCCTGCGGCCGAACGTCGCGCGAGGGCTTGGCCGCCTGGCCGTTGACCTGGATGCGGCCCTTGTCGATGTCGTCGACTGCCAGCGCCCGGGTCTTGTAGAAGCGGGCGGCCCACAGCCACTTGTCCAGCCGCATCGCGGTCAGCTCGGGCTTGAGGTCGGGGGCGTGTCGGCTCATCGGGCCAGATTGTCGCCGCCCGCCGCAGCCAGCGGCAGCCGCACCACCGCGTCCAGCCCGGCGCGGCGTCCGCCGGCCGCCGGCCGGTTGTCCAGCGCCAGCTCGCCGCCCAGCTGCTGCACGATCTCGCGGCAGATCGCCAGCCCCAGGCCGGCGCTGCCCGGGCCGCCGCCGCCGGCGAAGGGCTGCATCAGGCGCGGGCGCAGCGCGGGGGCGATGCCGGGGCCGTCGTCGCTGATGGTGAGTTGCGCGGTGTCCGCGTCGATGGCCAGCCGCAGCAGCAGCGCCCCGCCGCCCGGGCTGTGCTTGAGCGCGTTGTGCAGCAGGTTGCGCACCAGCTCGCGCAGCCCCCAGGGATGGGCGCGCACCGGCGCCGGCACCGTGTCCAGCTCGAAATCGAGCCCGGCGTCAGCCACCAGCGGCGCCAGGTCCAGCGCCACCTCGCGCACCGTGGTGGCCCAGTCGACCACGGGAGCGTCACCTTCCTGGCGCAGCTGCTCCACCTTGGCCAGGGCGAGCATCTGGTTCGCCAGCCGGGTGGCGCCGTCCACCGTCTGGCCGATCTCGGCCAGGGCCTGGGCCGGGGGCGTGTCGCCGCGCTGGGCCGACTGCACCTGCACCTTCAGCACCGCCAGCGGCGTGCGCAGCTGGTGCGAGGCGTCGCGCACGAAGCGCTGCTGGTGCGCCAGCAGCCGCGCCTGGCGCTGCAGCGCGTGGTTGGTCGCGGCGATCAGCGGCGCCAGTTCACGCGGGGCCTGCGGCGCCTCGATCGGCGAGAGGTCGTCGCTGGCGCGGGCCTCGATGGCGGCGCTGAGCGAGCGCACCGGGCGCGTGGCCTGCTGCACCACCGCCCACACCACGGCGGCGATCACCGCCAGCAGGGCGGCCTGGCGCCACAGCGTGTCCAGCAGCAGCTGGCGCGCCAGGGTGTCGCGCAGCTCCAGCGTCTCGGCCACCTGGATGGTGGCGATGCCCTGGCCGATCTGCCCGGCCACCGGCTGCAGCAGCACCGCCACCCGCACCGGCAGGCCCTGGTGCACATCGTCGTAGAAGTCGACCAGGGCGGCATAGGCACCCTTGGCCGGAATGCGGCCGCGCCAGGGCGGCAGGTCGTCGAAGCCCGAGACCATCTCGCCCTGGAAGCCGGTGATCTTGAAGAACATGCGGCTGCGGTTGTCGGCCTCGAAAGCCTCCAGCGCGGCATAGGGCACGGTGGCAAGCAACTGCGGCTTGCCGGCCGTGCCGCCGACGTCGAGCAACTCGCCGATCGACTTGGCCGAGGCCAGCAGCGTGCGGTCGTAGGCGGTGTCGGCGGCGCGTCGCGCCTGCTGGTACAGGCTGGCGGTGTTGATGGCGACCAGCAGCCCGACCGGCAGCAGGATCCCGATCAGCAACCTGGCCCGCATCGAGAGCCCGGCCCAGCGTTGCAGCAGCCAGCTCAAGCGTCCGCTTTCAGCAGATAGCCCAGGCCACGCAGCGTGACCAGCCGGGCCGCGGTCGCCGCCAGCTTCTTGCGCAGCCGGTAGGCCACCACTTCGATCGCATCGGTCTGCACGTCCGCCTCGCCCGGGAACACCAGCTCGAACAGCCGCTCCTTGGCCACCGCCTGGCCGGGCCGGGCCAGCACCGCGCGCAGCAGGGCGGCCTCGCGCGGCGCCAGCTCCAGCGGCGTGCCCTGGTGGTAGACCGCGCCCGATTCGCCGTCGACGCGCAGGCCGCAGAAGGCTGGCGCCTCCGTGACGGGCGAACCGTTGGCGACGCCGCGCCGGGCCAGCGCGCGCACGCGGGCTTCCAGCTCGTCCAGGTCGAAGGGCTTGGGCAGGTAGTCGTCGGCACCGGTGTTCAGGCCCAGGATGCGGTCGCCCACCGTGCCGCGGGCGGTCAGGATGATCACCGGCGTGGCCAGGCCGTCGGCGCGGGCATCGGCCAGCACCTGCAGGCCGTCGCGGCCGGGCAGGCTCAGGTCGAGCAGCACCACGTCAGGCAGCGCCGCGCGCCAGCGGTCCAGCGCCCGGGCGCCGTCGCCGCAGACGGTGACCGTGATGCCGCGGCGCTCGAAGCTGCGCTGCAGCGTGGCCTGCATGCCGGGGTTGTCCTCGATCAACAGCAGCTTCATGCCGCGAGTGTCGGGCGCCGGGCCGCGGTTTCCGGGGTGCCCTGGTGTTTCCCCTGAGGCGCCGGACAGCCGTTCGACAGCCAGCGCGACCATCATCCCGTCCACGGCCGGCATTGCGGCCAGCGCCTGCGCGTTGAAGACCGCGGGCCGTGATCAACCAGGAGACTTCTCATGCGTCGCGACACCTTCCTCCGCTCGATGGCCGCGCTGGCCGCTGCCGGCGTGCTGCCCGGCACCGCCCTGGCCAACACCAACCTGAAGATGATGATCCCCGCCAACCCCGGTGGCGGCTGGGACACCACCGGCCGTGCCCTGGGCAAGGCGCTGCAGGACGCGGGCGCCGCGGCCACCGTGGGCTACGACAACAAGGGCGGCGCGGCCGGCGCCATCGGCCTGGCGCAGTTCGTCAACGCCAGCAAGGGCGACCCGAACGCGCTGATGGTGATGGGCGCGGTGATGCTGGGCGGCATCATCACCGGCAAGCCCCCGGTCTCGCTGGACAAGGCCACGCCGATCGCGCGCCTGACCAGCGAATACAACGTCTTCGTCCTGCCGGCGTCGTCGCCGCTGAAGACCATGGCCGACGTGGTCGAGCAAATGAAGAAGGACCCCGGCAGCGTGAAGTGGGGCGGCGGTTCGCGCGGGTCCACCGAGCACATCGCCGCGGCGATGATCGCCCGCGCCGTGGGCGTCGACCCCAGCCGCATCAACTACGTCGCCTTCCGGGGCGGCGGCGAGGCCACGGCGGCCATCCTGGGCGGCAACGTCACCATCGGCGGCAGCGGCTACAGCGAGTT
>CALMIF010000033.1 GCA_937864045.1 uncultured Aquabacterium sp.
GGCCCGGTCGCACACTGGACG
This sequence comes from uncultured Aquabacterium sp., assembly GCA_937864045.1. Classification (GTDB taxonomy): domain Bacteria; phylum Pseudomonadota; class Gammaproteobacteria; order Burkholderiales; family Burkholderiaceae_C; genus Pseudaquabacterium. The sequence goes on from CALMIF010000033.1 coordinate 22, forward strand.
CATCCCCCTTCCACAGCCGGAGACACCGATGCCTGCCCCCGCCCAAGCCCCCGCGCCCCTGAACCGCCTGGCCGGCAAGGTCGCCATCGTCACCGGCGCCGCGTCGGGCATCGGCCGTGCCAGCGCGCAGCTGTTTGCCGCCGAGGGCGCCACGGTGCTGGCCGTCGACCGTCCGGGCAGCGCGATCGCCACGGCGCACGAGGGCCTGGCCCGCATCACCACGCTGGCGCAGGACGTGGCGGCCGACGACGCGCCCGAGGCCATCGTGGCCGCTGCGCTGAAGGCGGGCGGCGGCCAGCTCGACATCCTGTTCAACAACGCTGGCGTGTCCTACAACGCACTCGGCGAGGTCAGCACCGATGCCGAGTGGGACCGCGTGTTCAGCGTCAACACCCGCGCCGTGTTCCGCATCTGCCGCGCGGCCATCCCGGCGCTGAAGGCGCGCGCCGCCGTCACCGGCCGGGGGCGCATCATCAACACCGCCAGCGTGATGGCCGAGCGCACCGACATCGGCCTGACCGCCTACACCGCCAGCAAGCACGCGGTGGCCGGCATTAGCAAGACGCTGGCGCTGGAGCTGGGCAAGTTCGGCATCACGGTCAACTACCTGCTGCCCGGCGCCATCCACACCGGCATGACGGCCAAGAGCTTCGCCGACGAGAAGATCGCCGCCGTGTGGGCCAAGAAGGCCGCGCTGCGCCGCCTGGGCCAGCCGATCGACATGGCGCGCTCGGTGCTGCTGCTGGCCAGCGACGACGCCGACTTCATCACCGGCCACGGCCTGGTGGCCGATGGCGGGCTGACGCTGAGAACATGACGGCACCGGCCGCCTGGCGGCCGCCCCCGGGGGGCCACCGGACCCGACCGGGAAACCCGGATCGGGCCCGGCCCGCTTCTGCATCACCGCCCCTGGTCGCCAGTGGCGACCTGTCCCAGGGGGACGATCACTCCGCCCACAGCCGATCGGCCAGCGCCTCGAAGCTGGCGGCCTGCTGCCAGCCGTCCAGCCGGATCTGCGCCCGCAGGCAGCTGTAGCGGTGCAGCAGCATCAGGCGCAGCAGCTGGCGGCGCTCATCGGCGGACCAAGGCGCCGCCAGCCCCAGGCCGGCGCGCAGCGCGGCGATGCGTGCGGGCTGGCCGGCGGCCAGGAAGCACAGCGGCCCCAGCCAGTCGTAGGCCCGCGGGCCGATCAGGCCGTCGCCGAAGTCGTACATGCCGGCCAGGCGCGCCGCATCGCCGGCATCGACCAGCAGGTTCATCGGCGTGTACTCGCCGGTCAGCAGCGCCTGCGGGCCGTCGGGCAGGGGCCCGTCGAGAAAGGCCGCCAGCTGCGCCAGCAGGTGATCCGGCAGCCCGGTGCGCTGCTGGCGTGCGGCGCAGCCGGCGCGCTGGTGGGCGATGAAATCGACCCACACCAGCGAGCGCGGGCGCATCGATTCCGGCACCGGCAGCGCGTGCACCTGGGCGATCAGCGCGCCGATCTGTCGCAGCAGCGCGTTCTTGCCCGGCTCGTCGCGCACGGGCCAGGCGGCGGTCATCGGCGTGCCGGCCAGCCGGGTCATCAGCATCCAAGGCCAGCCATGGTGCACACCGTCGGCCAGCAGACGGGGCGAGGGCACGGCCAGGCGGTCGGCCAGCACCGGCAGCGCGCCCAGCTCGTAGGCGAAGTGATCCTGCATGTTGGGCGGATAGCACTTCAGCACCCGGTCCTCGCCCAGCAGCGCCACCAGGGCCGAGCCGCCGCCGCTGGCGGGCCTCAATTCGCCGTCGCCCAGGGGGCCCAGCGCATCAGCCAGCGTGCGCAGTTCGGGCAGCCAGTCCTGCGGCCGTTCGTGCAGCGCGTCGAAGGCATCGTCGTCGATCTGGGCGGGCAGCATGGGCCGGGCTCCTGGCGGGCGGATCGGCGATTGTGTGCAGGCAGCCCTTCGGCTGGAAGCCGCTGGCGTCTGCCGGGCAATGCATCACAACCCGGTGCCGGGAGCGGGCCCGAAACTGGCTTCGAGTCGGCCAGACTGCCCCATCCGGGCAGCCCTTGCGCCACAGCGACGCACGGAGGCACCAAAACCATGCACACCTGGGTCATCGACCAGCACCCGCCCCTGCCCAACGACCCGCAGATCGTGCAGGCCCTGCGCCCGGGCGACGGCCTGCTCACGGGCGGCGGCATCGCCCTGAACCTGGGCATCCTGGCGCGCAACGGGCAGGTCTACCGCGTGGCCCGCGCCTTCGACCCCGACGACTACAACCGCGCCGCCGACGCCCTGGAGCGCCTGGGCCTGGTGCCCACCGGCCGCCCGCTGCGGCTGCGGGATGTGAGCCTGGACGAGGTGTTCATGGCGCCCTGAGCTCAGGCCGGCACCAGCCGCCCCCTGCCCTCGCCCGGCGGCGTCCCCACCGCCACCATGATCTGCACCAGCCCCGCCACCAGCCCGATGCCCACGCCCAGCCGCCAGGACAGCTCGTAGTTGCCCAGCGCGGTGTAGAGCAGGCCGCCGCCGAAGGCGCCGAGGAAGCTGCCCATCTGGTGGCTGAAGAAGGCCACGCCCTGCACCATGGCCTGCCAGCGCAGGCCGAACATCTCGGCCACGCTGCCCGAGACCAGCGGCGCCACGCCCAGCCACAGGAAGCCCATGATCGCCGCGAACACCAGGGTGCTGGTGGGCGTGGGCGGGGCGATGAAGTAGCCCGCCAGCACCAGCGAGCGGGCGGTGTACAGCAGGCCCAGCAGCAGCTGCTTGTTCCAGCGCCCGCCGGCCCAGCCGAAGAACAGGCTGCCCAGCACGTTGAAGCCGCCGATCATGCCCAGC
>CALMIF010000034.1 GCA_937864045.1 uncultured Aquabacterium sp.
CTCCACTCGGAGAAGTCCACCGGCACCAGGATTCGGCGATAGGGCTCGTGGGGCAACTGACGCACCATGAGCACCGGCCGGGACGATCGCTTGGCGATGCGTTCGGCGGTCGATCCGAACACCACACCACGGAAGAACCCGGCGCCGCGGGTCCCGGTCACGAGAAGTCCCGCATCGACGTCGTCGGCATGCCGGACGACCTGCTCCACGGGATTGCCGATGCTCAGGTGCGTTTCGACGTTGAGACCGTGGGACCGACCCAGCTCGCCCGCCAGTTGCTGCAGGTGTTGGCGGGCGTCGGCCTCGATCGCGCCGCCGGCAACGCTGTCGTCGGACAGCCAACGGCGCAGATCCTCAAGTGCCGAGCCACCGACCGTGTGCGTCAGCGTGAGGGCGCCCCCGCTCGCCTGGGCCATCAGAGCAGCGCGTTGTGCCGCGTGTCTCGCAGGCGCAGAGAAGTCGGTCGCTGTGACGATGGCACGTAGTGGGTTCATCGGGCAGGCCTCCAGCAGTTGGTCAGTATTCCAGAAGGTGGACTCGTGAGGCTTCCACCGAGTCCGCGAGGAGGGTTGCGCACGTGACGCGGAGCTGCGCGCCGCATGGTGCTGCGACGCGGGTCAGGTGTCCCAGGCCCGCGCTCGGAACGCCTCCGCCAGGAAGTCGATCAGGACGCGTACCTTGGGCGGGAGGTGCTTGCGGCTGGCGTAGACCGCGTACACGCCCAGTTCGATCGAGCGGTAGTCCGGCAGCACCTCGACCAGCGCGCCCGAGCGCAGATGTTCGCCGACCATGAATGACGGCTGCAGCACGATGCCCTGGTGCTGCAGCGCGGCGGTGCAGCAGGTGTCGCCGCTGTTGCTGCGCATGCGCGGATCGACCTTGATGTTGACCGGCCCCTGACGCCCCTCGAAGTTCCATGTGTCGCCTGATGCCAGCAGGGTGTAGCTGAACACCGCATGCCGCGCAATGTCGTCGGGATGGGCCGGCGTCCCGTGGCGGCGCAGGTACTCGGGCGAGGCACAGAGCACGAGCCGGGTGACGGTGAGCTTGCGGCTGACCAACGACGAAGTGGGCAGACGCGCGATGCGAACGGCCAGGTCGTAGCCTTCGTCCACCAGATCGACGATGCGGTCGGCCAGCGTCACATCCAGCGTGACCTTGGGATGCAGTTGAAGGAATGCCGGCCACAGCGGCGCCAGGTGCAACAGCCCGAAGCTCACCGGCACGTTCACGCGGAGCACGCCGACCGCCTCGTCGGCGCGCGTCGTCACTTCCGCCTCGGCCTCCTCGACGCCCATCAGCAACTCCTGACAGCGGGCGTGGAACACCTCGCCTTCGACCGTCAGCGACAGCTTTCGCGTCGTGCGGTGCAGCAGGCGCACGCCGAGTCGCGCCTCGAGCTCGCCGACCAGCCGCGACACCGCGGTCTTCGACACCTGCAGCACCTCGGCCGCGCGCACGAAGCTCCCTGCATCGACCACCGCGGCGAAGGTTCGCATTTCCTCGAATCGATCCATGGCCTACTGTCCCAGATTCAGGGACAAACTGACCTTGATAGATTTATTTATCTCCTTCAACGGGACGCCTAAGGTGCAGTCATTGCAGCCGCGGTGCTGCATGACCCACCAGGAGATTCCTGATGAAGAACATCGTCATCGGCGCCGGCAACATGGGCGCGGCGTTCGTCAAGCAACTCACTCGCGCCGGTCACCAAGTCAGCGTCACGGCGCGTGATGCTGCCAAGGCAGCGCGGGTTGCCGCCGCGAATCCGGGTGCCAACGCGGTGCCCACTGCCGGCGCGGCCGAAGGCGCCGCCGCCGTCGTGCTGGCCTGCGGCGACGGCGACGCCGTTGCTGCCCTGCGCAGCGTCGGCAACCTGGCCGGCAAGGTCGTCATCGACATCACCAACCCGCTGACGGCCGACTACATGGGCCTGACCCTCGGCCACGGCACGTCGGCCGCGTAAGAGATCGCCCAGGCCGTGCCCGGCGCCGAGGTCGTCAAGGCCTTCAACACCGTCTTCGCGCAGGTGCTCAGCGAAGGCGCCGACTTCGGCAACGGCCGCCAGGTTGAGGTGTTCGTCGCCAGCGACAGCGAGCGTGCGAAGCAGACCGCCCGCACGACCGCCGAGAGCATCGGCTTCGCCGTGGTCGACGCCGGTCCGCTGAAGAACGCGCGCTACCTCGAGCCGGTGGCCGGTCTGAACATCTACCTCGGCTATGGCGCCGGGCTCGGCACGGGCATCGCGCCGGTGTGGATCCGCAAGGCCTGAATCCCTTCCACGCAATCACATCCCCACAACCTCTGGAGACTTCGATGAGCAACTCGACCTTCAACCGCCTGCTGGCCACGGACGCCGGCTCCGGTGCCCTCGCACTGCGCGTGCCCGTGGGCATCATCTTCATCGCCCACGGCGCGCAGAAGCTGTTCGGCTGGTTCGGCGGCTACGGCCTCGAAGGCACCGGTCAGTTCTTCGGCTCGGTCGGCCTGCACCCGGGCTACCTGATGGCCCTGCTGGCCGGCGCGGCCGAGTTCTTCGGCGGGCTGGCGCTGGTGTTCGGCCTGCTCGTGCGGCCGGCCGCCGCCGCACTGGCCTTCGCGATGCTGATCGCCATCTTCGCCGTCCACTTCAGCAAGGGCTTT
>CALMIF010000035.1 GCA_937864045.1 uncultured Aquabacterium sp.
GGTGAACGGGCCGGGGCGGGCCCAGCATAGGCAGGCGCGCCGGGCCGCGGTTTGCCTTCGATCAAGAACGGCCGTGCCGGCGGCGGCCGGCGCGGGGCGCTCGACCCGGGGTGCGCGGCCCGTGGGCATTCCCGGCTGGTCAGGTGCCGGGCCCGCACGCAACATCCCGCCATGTTCGCTTCTCCCGCTGCAGACGCCCGCCAGACCGCCCGTGACGCCGGGTCCGCCCCGCCGGTCGACGACTGGACCAACCCGCTGGCCGACTGGACCGAGCTGCAGTTCTCGCCGGTGAAGATCGACGCGGTGGCGCGGGTGCTGGCCGAGGCCGGGGTCAGCCCGGCGGTGCTGCTGGAGGGCACCGGCGTCGACCCGGCACGGCTGCAGGACGCCGACTGCAAGACCTCCAGCGCCCAGCTCTACCGCACCCTGGTGCGGGCTGCGGCGCTCAGCCCGTTTGCCGACCTGGGCCGGCGCATCGGCGCACGCCTGCGCATCAGCGGCTACGGCATGTACGGCTATGCGCTGCTGAGTGCCCCGACCATGCGCGCGGCCATGGACCGGGCGCTGCGCTTCCATGCACTGGCCAACCCGCTGGTGCCGATCCGCATCACCAGCAGCGAGGGCATGGTCAGCTGGCAGTGCCCGGCGCGGCATGCACTGCTGCTGCCCGACCTGGACGAGCGCCTGTACCGGCTGCTGATCGAGCTGCAGCTGGCCACCCACCACCAGCTGGCGCAGGACGTGATGGGCGCCTGGTGCCAGCCCACCGAGGTGACGCTGGCCTGGCCGGCGCCCGATGACGCCGCCACCTGGGCCGCGGCCTTCGGCGTGGCGCCGCGCTTCGGCGCCGAACATTGCGAACTGCGCTACCCCGCCGCCTGGCTGGACCGCGCGCCGCACCTGGCCAATGCGGTGACCGCGGCGCAGACCTCGCGCGAGTGCGCGCGTCTGCTCGAGTCGCTGGAGGGCGGCGCGTCGGTCGCCCGCCGCGTCTACCGCGAGCTGATGCGCACGCCGGGGCCGTTTCCCGGCATCGAGGCGGTGGCCGAGTCGCTGCACATGACCGGGCGCACGCTGCGCCGCCACCTCAGTGCCGAAGGCACCAGCTACCTGGACCTGCTGGCCCGCGTGCGCCGCGCCCTGGCCGAGGACTACCTGCGCGCCACCCGCATGACCATCGACGACATCGCCGCCGCGCTGTCCTTCAGCGACGCCCGCAGCTTCCGCCACGCCTTTGCGCGCTGGACCGGCTGCTCACCCAGCGACTGGCGGCGCAGCGGCGGCGCGGCGCACGCGCCGGCGCGGCGCCCTTGACTCCTTGGAGCTGGGCGGCTTGCCCACCACCGCCGCCTCCAGCGCCGCCAGCGCCTCGGCCGCCAGCACGGCCAGCTTCTGCACCCCCGGCACCGTGGTGTGGCAGGCGGTGAAGCCGAAGTTCATCTGGCCGGCATAGCTCTCGCACGTGATGTTCAGCGCCTGGCCGTGGGTGACGATGGACGCCGGGAAGATCGACACCAGCTCGGCACCGCGGAAGTACAGCGGCGTCTCCGGGCCCGGCACGTTGGAGATGGTGATGTTGAACATCGGCGGCGTGCGCCCGCCGATGCCGGCCAGCAGCGTCAGCATGGTCGGCGCCATCAGCAGCATGGTGTACTGCATCATGGCCTGGCGCGGCAGCGCCTGCACATGGGCCTTGGCCGCCTGCACCGACGCGCGGATGGCCGCCAGCCGCTCGCCGGCATCGGCGATGTCGGTGCCCAGCGTGGCCACGATGAAGCTGATGGCGTTGCCCGTGCCCTCGTCGTCCTTGGGCCGCACCGAGATCGGAATGCCCGCGGTCAGCGGCCGCTCGGGCAGGGCATCGCGCTCGGCCAGGAACTGGCGCAGCGCGCCGCCGCAGATGGCCAGCACCACGTCGTTGAGCGTGCAGCCGGCAGCAGCGGCCAGCGCACGCAGGCGCGGCATCGGGAACTGCTGGGTGGCGAAGCGGCGCTTCTCGCGCACCCGGCCGTTCAGCACCGAGCGCGGCGCGTCGAACGGCACGGCCAGGCCGCTGTCGGGTGCGCCGATGCGCTTGGCGATGCGGCCGAAGGCACTGGCCAGCTGCGGCAGGGTGCGGGCCTGCATGCTCAGGCCCTCGATGGCCGCGGCGGTGGCATTGGCCACGGTCGGGGCCAGGCCCGCTGCGCCGCCGCCCCCGCGCCCACGCCGCGCGGAGGGCAGCCCGCTGGCCCAGAACGGCGGCAGCGCCAGGCTCTTCGCCCGGTCGCCGGCCATGGCCTTCTGCAGCAGGTGCATGCCGCTGACGCCGTCGATCAGCGCGTGGTGCATCTTGATGTAGAGGCCGAAGCGCTCGCCGTCCAGGCCCTCGATCAGCGTGCATTCCCAGGGCGGGCGGGCCAGGTCCAGCGGCGTGCTGTGCAGCCGGCCGACCAGCTCGCCCAGCTCGCGCTCGCCGCCCGGCCAGGGCAGGGCGGCATGGCGCACGTGGTACTCCAGGTCGATGTCGTCGTCTTCCACCCAGCTGGGCACCGGGTTCTTCAGCAGCGGCACCTTCAGCCGCTGGTTCCAGGGCGCGGTGAAGCTGCGGTGGGTGCGGAAGTCGTGCATCAGGCTGCGCAGCCAGTCGCGCGGGGCGCCGGGCGGCAGGCGGAACTGCAGCAGCCCGCCGACGTGGTTGGGCGTGGCGCGCGACTCGGTGAACAGCCAGGCGGTGTCGAGCGGATTCAGTCGGGTGGCGGTCATGTTTGCCCCTCGTCCGACGGGTACGTCGGCCGATCCCCCGAGGGGATGGCGGGCCGGCTTGGGAGCGGCCCGGCGCTCGGCCCGCTGGCCGCCGTGGAAGATGCTGCGCGCATGGGACCTCCCGGGCTCAGGCCGCGTCGTGCCACACCACCTCGCGCTTCTGCTTCGCCCAGCGCTCGAAGTGGCCAGCGTAGTGCTTCTCCAGCACGTTGCGCTTGAGCTTCAGCGTGGGCGTGACGAAGCCCGATTCCACCGTCCATTGCTCCGACACCACCGCGATGAAATCCAGCCGCTCGTGCGGGTCCAGCTGCTGGTTGACCTTGTCGAGGTGGCTCTTCAGCGCGGCGGTGAATTCGTTGCGCTGGGCGTCCGCCGTCGGCCAGGCGCCGGCCGGCAGCATGGCCAGTGCGAACGGCTGTGGGAAGGCGCTGCCGGTGACCATGCAGGCCTCGATGCGGGCGAAGGCGGCAAGCTTGCCCTCGATGGGCGCCGGCGCCACGTACTTGCCCTTGCTGGTCTTGAACTGCTCCTTGGCCCGCCCGACGATGGACAGCCGGCCCTGGTCGTCGAAGGCGCCGAGGTCGCCGGTGCGCAGCCAGCCGTCGGGGGTCATGGTCTCGGCGGTCTTTTCGGGTTCCTTGAAGTAGCCCTGCATGTGGGCCGGGCCGCGCGTCAGGATCTCGCCCTCGGGCGACAGCTTCACGTCGGTGCAGGCGGTGGCCTCGCCCACGCTGCCGATCTTGCTGCGCCCGGGCATGTTGCTGGTGGCGTAGGCGAACTGCTCGGTCATGCCGTAGCCCTCCAGCAGCTCCAGCCCCAGGCTGCGGTACCAGGCCATGACCTCGGGAGGCAGCGGTGCCGCGCCGGTGCCGGCAAAGCGCACCGAGTCCAGCCCCAGCTGCTTGAGGATCTTCTTCTTGACGATGCCGCTGAGGATGGGAATGCGCAGCAGCTTGTCCAGCTTCTCGCGCGGCATCTTGGCCAGCACGCCCTGCTGGAACTTGACCCACAGCCGCGGCACCGAGAAGAAGAACGTGGGCCGGGCGCGCTGCAGGTCGGCCAGGAAGGTGTCGAGCGATTCGGCAAAGTAGATGCGTGCGCCGACATGCACGTTGTGCCCCTCGATCAGGCAGCGCTCGGCCACGTGGGCCAGCGGCAGGTACGACAGCGAGCGTTCGTTGGCATCCGACTTCAGCACCTGCTGCAGTGCCTTGGCGGTGTGGGCAAACGCGCCGAAGCCATGCACCGCGCCCTTGGGCATGCCGGTGGTGCCCGAGGTGTAGATGATGGTGGCCATGGCGTCGGCCGGGAACGTGGGGCTGCCCTTGAGCGGCTGGGTCTTGGCGACGATGTCGTCCCAGCGCTGCTGCACCGGCGCGTCGCACAGCGGCGTGCCCACGGTGGCCACGCCCTGGGGCACGCCGCCGACCATGCTCTTCCAGTCGTCGAGCTTGCCGATGAACACCAGCACCGTGCCCGAGTGTTCCAGGATGGGCCGCACCGACTCGGCCACCAGGTTGGGGTAGATCGGCACGCTGACATGGCCGGCCATCCAGATCGCCAGGTCGGCCATGATCCACCAGGCGGTGTTCTTGCTCATGATGGCGATGCGGCTGCCGGCCGGGTGGCCCTGCGCCTGCAGCCAGGCGGCCACGCGGCGCGCCTCGTCCATGGTCTGGGCCCAGGTCCAGTCGCGCACCGCGGCGCCGCCCATGGGCTGGGTCAGGAAGACGGCGCCGGCGCGCTCCTTCTCCCAGCGGTAGGCGCGCTGCAGTGGCAGGTCGGCATCGGTGATCTTGGTGGTGATCGGCATGTTGGTGCTCGGGATGGTGCTGTTTGGGGGGCGCCGGGGCGCGTCAGGCGGTGGTGGTGGCCTTCTTGGCGGCCTTCTTCGCGGGTGCGGTCTTCGCGGGGGCCTTCTTTGCGGCCACCTTCTTGGCAAGCACCGGCTTGGCGGCGGCCTTCTTGGCGGGCGCCTTGGCTGGGGCCTTGGCCGGCGCCGCGTCCAGCGCCGCTGCCACCGCCTTGGCCGTGCGCTTGCGCACCGGCGCTGCGGCTGCGCTGCCGCCCTTCCAGGTCTTGCGCGCCTCCTTGGCCAGCGTCACCACCTTGGCGATCTGCTCGTCGGTGAACACGCCGTTCACGCCCGAGATCGCGGCCAGCTTCATGCCGTGCTTCAGGCCCAGCTTGTAGATCTCCTTGACCTTCTCCCATTCGGTGTCGCGGCCGATGGTGAAGACCTCG
>CALMIF010000036.1 GCA_937864045.1 uncultured Aquabacterium sp.
CAGGCCACTGTCTGACCTAAAAGCTGGGATCCGCGTTTCGTTCACGGCTTGTCAGGGCACTGGGGGAGCGCGAAACCGGCACGTCGAGGCTGAAGGAGGCCATACAGGCCTTCCGGCTGGCCCTGGCCGAATTTTCCCGCGACCGTGCACCGGTGCGATGGGCGATGACGCAGAACAACCTCGGCAATGCGCTGCAGACGCTTGGCGAGCGTGAAAACAGCACGGCAAGACTGGAGGAAGCCATGCAGGCGTACAGGCTGGCTCTATCCGAACAAAGTCGCGACCGTTCTCCGCTGCAATGGGCAAAGTCGCAGAACAATTTGGGGATGGCGCTGCGGACACTGGGCGAACGCGAAAGCGGCGGGTCGAGATTGGAAGAGGCGGCCGGAGCTTTCCGGCAGGCTCTGGCCGAATTCACCCGCGACCGCACTCCGATGCAATGGGCAACGACGCAGAACAACCTAGGCATCACGCTGCAGACGCTGGGGGAACGCGAAACAGGCATGGCGAGGTTGGAAGAGGCGGTCCAGGCCTACGGGCTGGCTTTGACCGAACACACTCGCAACCGCGTGCCACTGCAATGGGCGATGACGCAGAACAACCTGTGCAGCGTGCTGCAGACTTTAGGCGAGCGGGAACACGGCACGACCAAGCTGGACGCGGCAGTTCAAACGTGCCGGTTGGCACTGATCGAACGCACCCGCGACCGCGTGCCGCTGGACTGGGCGATGACGCAGCTCAACCTGGGCAACGCGCTGCAAGTACTTGGTCAACGTGAGGACAGCACCTCGATGCTGGATGAAGCGGTGCATGCGTACCGGTGGGCTCTATCCGAGTTCACCCGCGAGCGCGTGCCGGTGCAATGGGCCAGCACCAATGCTGGGTTGGGAGTCACACTTAGAGTTCTGGCCCGTCGCCATGCGGCCGGTCACGCACGAACCTCGACGCTTGCGCAGGCCAAAGTCGCACTGCTGAATGCAGCGACGGTGTTTGCCGAACCCGACTTCCCGGGTCCAGCCCAGTGGCTGGCGACGCAACTTGAGGCGTTGGACCTTGATATCCGACGAGCCCACTGAAAGTGCCAATCGACCAACCGAACGCCAAGAGCACCTCTACATGCGTAACCTGGAGGCCCTGCCGCCGTTCGCCCGTGACTTGGTCGACCTGCTGGTGGCCGACGCCGAATCGGCCCGCTACAGCCGTTGACACCTGACACACCGGGGACAGGCCGGGCCCTGGGAATCCCCAACAGCCGGGCGACGCGGACAACGCATGATGCGCGCTGCGGGGGCTGCCGGCCGGCGTCACACAACCAAGAGGAGACACGGCACCCACCGCGATGCACCGCCGGCACCTCGTCGCACTGGAGTTCCCGATGCCATCCCTGTTCCACACCACCTGGCGTGCCGCTGCCGTCGGCGCCGCGCTTGCCGCCGCCACCTTGGCTTGCGCCCCCGCCTTTGCCCAGGCCCAGGTCCAGGCCAACTGGTGCAAGAGCAAGTGGGGCCCCAACGACGAGATCGGCGCGGCCAACCTGCTGACGCCCGAACTGGCGCGCGACGCGGCCAAGCTGGTCAAGACCGGCAAGACCTACCGCCTGGGCGTGGAGACCAATGCCAACACCCCGGCCTACGGCACCCGCACCTGGTCGCTGCTGATCCAGCAGCCCGGCCAGGCCGGCGGCGGGTCGATCGGCCCGAACAAGGCCACCTACAACGACGACATCTACATGGGCTATGTCGCCGTGGGCTCCCAGATCGACGGCCTGGGCCACCTGGGCATCGACGATGTCTACTTCAACTGCTTCAAGGGCGCGCAGTTCGCCCAGCCCGACGGGCTGAAGAAGCTGGGCATCGAGAAGCTGCCCCCGATCGTCACCCGCGGCGTGATGCTCGACATGACCGCCTACTTCGGCCAGCCCATGCTGGCCGAGGGCACGGTGTTCAACCGCAAGGAGATCGACGAGCAGGCCAAGCGCCAGGGCGTGGAGATCCGCAAGGGCGACGTGGTGCTGTTCCACACCGGCTGGCAGCCACTGGCCGACAAGGACAAGAAGCGCTTCCTGGCCGGCGAACCCGGCCTGGGCAAGGAAGGTGCCGAATACCTGGCCAGCAAGCAGGTGGTGGCCATCGGCGCCGACACCTGGGCGCTGGAGGTGATCCCGTTCGAGAAGGGCGTGGGCGTGTTCGAGATCCATCAGATCCTGCTGGCCAAGAACGGCATCTACATCCTGGAGAACATGGACACCTCAGAGCTGGCCAAGGACAAGGCCTACGAGTTCATGTTCAACCTGGGTCCGAGCCGCATCACAGGCGGCGTGCAGGCCATCATCAATCCCATCGCGATCCGTTGATGCGCCTGCGGCCAGGTCACCGCCTGCTGGTCCTGGCCGGGCTGTGCGGGGCTGCCGCTGCGGCGGTGGCCCATCCCCACGGCCGGTTGGACTGCCAGGTGCAGATCGATGCCGGCCCCGCCGGGCTGCGCGGCATCGACCTGCGGCTGGCGCTGGATGCGGCCTCGTCGGCGTCGCTGCTGCCGCGACTGCAACTGCCCGAGGGCGGCGGGCCGGCCACGACGAAGGACGGCCGGCAGTTTGCTGAACTGGTGGCGGGCATGTTCCGCCAGAGCGGCTGGATGCTGAAGCTGCAGGCCCTGGGCGCCGACGGCGAGCCCACCGGCACCGCACTGGACCTGGCCGACCCGGCGCCGGCGCTGTTCAGCCGCACAGCCGACGGCCTGGTGACGGTGGCCGTGCGCCTGCAGCCCGAGGCGCCGGCCGCCGCGCCCCACGGCTGGGCCCTGGCCTGCCAGGACCCGAGCTGGTACTGGGCCACCGGCTTTGCTGGCGCCGCGCAGTTCAGCGCCACCCCCGGTTGCAAAGCCGACCTGCAGGCGATGCGCGACATGGCCGAGCAGGCGAAGGCCTTGCAAGCCGCCGCCCAGCGCGCCGGCGTGCCCGGTGCCGACACCGCCGCGCCGGGCCTGCTGCAGGGCAGCGGCGTGCGGGCGATGGCGGGCACGGTGCGCTGCCCGGCGCCCTGAGCTTCAGCGGTCGGTGAAGACCGCCGGCCGCTTCTGCAGGAAGGCCGCCACGCCCTCGGCGAAGTCGTGGCCGCGGCTCATGTCACCCTGCACCCGGGCCTCCAGGCTCAGCGCGGCGTCGAAGTCCAGGCCGCCGGCCTCGTCGATCACCCGCCGCGTGGCTGCCAGCGCCTTGGCCGACAGCGCCGCCAGGCGGTTCGCCAGCGCCATGGTCGTCTCCAGCAGCACGGCGTCGTCCACGCATTGCCAGATCATGCCCATCGCCGCCGCCTGCTCGGCCGGCAGCTTGTCGCCCGTCATCGCCAGGCCGATGGCGCGGGCCCGGCCCACCAGGCGCGGCAGCAGCCAGGTGCCGCCGCCGTCGGGCACCAGGCCGATCTTGCTGAAGGCCTGGATGAAGCTGGCCGACTTCGCCGCCACCACCAGGTCGCAGCCCAGGGCGATGTTGGCGCCGGCGCCGGCGGCCACGCCGTTGACCATCGCGATCACCGGCACCGGCATGCTGCGGATGCGCAGCGCCAGCGGCTTGTAGTGGCGCTCGACCACGCCTTCCACGTCGGCCGGCGTGCCGTCCTGGCCCATGCCCTCGTCGTTCAGGTCCTGGCCGGCACAGAAGCCGCGGCCGGCACCGGTGATGACCACGCAACGCACGCTGGCGTCGGCCGCGGCGGCGTCCAGCCCGGCCAGGAGTTCGCGGTGCAATGCGGCGGTGAAGCTGTTCAGCGCCTGCGGGCGGTTCAGCGTGAAGGTGCGCACGGGGCCTTGGTTGCTGACCAGCACCAGGGAATCGGACATGGCGTGTCTCCTTGTTTGGGGGGAAGGCAGTTGGCGGATTCTCGCCGCCAGGGCGGCCAGCGCCAGCGGCGACAATATGGCCCATGACTGCCCAGGAATTCGCCCCCGGCCTGTTCGTCCGCGGCTTCACGCCGCCGCTGCCGCTGTCGGCCTACAAGCTGGTCGCCTTCGACATGGACTCCACGCTCATCAACATCGAGTGCGTGGACGAGATCGCCGCCGCCGCCGGTCGCAAGGACGAGGTGGCCGCCATCACCGAGGCCGCGATGCGCGGCGAGATCACCGACTACAAGGACAGCCTGCGCCGCCGCGTGG
>CALMIF010000037.1 GCA_937864045.1 uncultured Aquabacterium sp.
CACCGGGCTGGACGGCAAGGGCATCGGGATCGCCATCCTCGACTCGGGCGTGATGCCCGGCCACCAGCACTTCAGCACCGGCCCGCTGGGCAACCGCGTGGTGCGCTCGGTGAACATGGTGGGCCAGGGCTCGAACCTGTCGTATGCCGCCACGCTGGCTCCGGGCAGCCAGGAGCGTGAGCTGTACGAGAACAGCGTCAACTACAACACCACCTTCAACGATGCCTACGGCCACGGCACGCATGTCGCGGCGATTGCCGCCGGCAAGGGCAGCTACCGCGCGCTGGACACCACCGGCATCGCCCCTGGCGCGTCGATCGTCGACGTCAAGGTGCTGAACAACAACGGCAGCGGCAACGTGGCCGACGTCATCGCCGGCCTGGACTGGGTGCTCTACAACGCCAAGAAGTACAACATCCGCGTCGTCAACATGAGCCTGGCCGCCGGCTCCACCTCGTCCTGGGTGAACGACCCGCTGGCGCAGGCGGCGCGGGCGGTGGTGGCCTCGGGCATCGTGGTGGTGGCTTCGGCCGGCAACTACGGCACCATCAGCGGCAAGGTGACCTACGGCACCGTCGGCTCGCCCGGCCATGACCCGTCGGTCATCACCGTGGGATCGGCCAACTGGAAGGCCCCGACCGACCGCAGCGACGACGTGGTCAACAACTTCAGTTCGCGCGGCCCCAGCCGCGGCTCGATGGTGCTGACCAACGGCCAGCGCGTGGTCGACAACCTGCTCAAGCCTGACCTGGTGGCGCCGGGCAATGCGCTGGTCAGCGCCGGCTCGACCTCGGTGCTGGGCCAGTGGAACGCGCTGGCGGCCAAGAACACCGGCCTGCTGACCGGCCTGACCGGCCAGGTGCTGAACCAGACGCTGATGATGCTCAGCGGCACCTCGGTGGCCGCCCCGGTCGTCAGCGGCGCCGTCGCGCTGATCCTGCAGGCCAACCCCGGGCTGACGCCGCCGCTGGTCAAGGCCATCCTGCAGTACAGCGCCCAGGCCCTGCCCGACGCCAGCCTGGTCGACCAGGGCGCCGGCCTGCTGAACATCGAGGGTGCGGTGCGCCTGGCCAAGGCCATGCGCACCGACATCGCCAGCCGCGTGGCCGCCGGCACCATCACCGCCGGCCAGGCCATCAACCTGACCGCGCTGCCCACGCCCACCACCACCATCAACGGCAAGACCTTCAACTGGTCGCGCACGGTCTTCGTCGGCGGCCGCCACATCGCCACCGGCGACGCGCTGTTCACCCAGTACCAGCCGATCTGGAACCCGCGCATCAACTGGGTGGGCACCCAGGCGCGGCAGGTGACGGTGAACTACTGGCCCGCCAGCCTGACGGTGGCGGCCAACACCGTGCCCGGCTCGTTCAGCGAGGCGCCGGTGGCCTCGGGCTCGCTGCTGACCGCTGGCGTGCGCCTGGGCACTGCCCTGGTGGGCACCAGCTCGATGCTGGGCAAGACCGGCGTCTTCCTGCCCACCGCCACGCTGTCGCAGTGGCTGATCAGCGGCAGCGGCCAGACCCTGGCCAGCGGCATCGTGCTGAGCGAGGGCATCGTGCTGAGCGAAGGCATCGTGCTGAGCGAGGGCATCGTGCTGAGCGAGGGCATCGTGCTGAGCGAGGGCATCGTGCTCAGCGAGGGCATCGTGCTGAGCGAAGGCGTGGTGCTCAGCGAGAGCGTGGACGGCACCACCCGCGCCGCCGTTCCCCTGGCGCCGATGGCCGAGCCGTGACGCGCGCGGGCCTGGCCGGCGTGCGCGGCAGCGTGCACGGCGGCCGGCCCACCGTGCCGACGGTGCTCAAGTCGGCGCGGCCCATGCCGACAAATGGAGCAACTGCCCCGCAAGGCGGTGGAGGCCGGACGGCGGGTCCGGCCCCGCCGCCGGGACACATCCGATGTCGAGCACACCTGAAACGCGCCCCGTCCCAGCCGGCCCAGCCAGCCCCCTGCGGCGGCTGCATGCCGCCCTGATGCCCGACTACAACGCTGGCGCTGCCGTCTACTGGTGGGCCCTGGTGCTGCTGGGCGCAGGCCTGGTGCTGCGCGCGTTCGTCGAGCTGGCGCACCTGCCCCTGGGGCTGCTGCTCCAAGTGATCTTCGGCTGCGGCGTGGCGATGGTGGCCGGGCTGTTCCCGGTGCGCATTCCCGGCTCGAAGAACTCGTTCGCCGCCGGCGAGGTGTTCATCCTGCTGCTGCTGCTGCTGCAGGGGCCGCCGGCCGCCGCGGTGGCCGCCGCGGGCGAGGCTTTCATCGGCTCGGCCCGCACGTCCAAGCGCTGGACCAGCCGCCTGGTCAGCCCCGCTGCCGCGGCGGTGTCGATGACGGTGGTGGGCTCGGCCCTGCATGGCCTGATCAGCCGTCTGCACGACAGCAGCGCCTTCGGCGAGGCCATGGTGCTGCTGCTGGCGATGGGCTTCTCGGTCGGCCACTTCATGCTCAACACGCTGCTGATCACCGGCGTGATGCACCTCAAGCGCAAGGAGCCGCTGCGGCTGCAGGTCTTCGTGGCCAACTTCGGCTGGGTGGGCACCACCTACGCGGCCAGCGCCTTTGTGGCGGGCCTGCTGTACCTGGCCTTCAAGACCAGCGGCATCGGCGTGATGGCCGGCGCGGTGCCCATCATCGTGCTGCTGCTGGTGATGCTGCACTACCACTTCCGCCAGCGCGAGTCGGACGACCAGGCGCAGCTGGTGCGCATCGAGGCCGTCGAGCGCGAGGCCCAGCAGGCCGCCCGCCACCTGCGCGAGCTGCGCGAGAGCGAGCAGCGCTTCCACAGCGCGTTCTCGCACGCAGCCATCGGCATGGCCCTGGTCGACGCCAACGGCCAGGTGCTGCAGGCCAATGCGGCGCTGGGCAAGCTGCTGGGCTGCGCCGAGGGCGAGTTGGCCGGGCGCAACGTGATGGCCCACGTCCACCCCGAGGACGTGGACATGCTCACCCGCATCTGGCGCAACCTGCAGCAAGGCGACGGCCAGGACACGATGATGGAGCTGCGCTTCCAGCGCAGCGACGCCACCGTGGTCCACGTGGCCCTGCACAGCGGCTTCTTCAGCGACCGCAACGCCAGCGCGCCGCGGCTGATCCTGCAGGCGCAGGACATCACCGCCCGGCGCGAGGCCGAGACCAAGCTGCAGCACATCGCCTACCACGACAGCCTCACCTCGCTGGCCAACCGCATCCGCTTCGGCACCTGCCTGGCGCTGGCCATCGAGCGCTGCCGCATCGACCCCCGGCACCGCTTTGCGGTGATGTACCTGGACTTCGACCGCTTCAAGCTGATCAACGACACGTTGGGCCACACCGCGGGCGACCGCTTCCTGACCCTGGTGGCGCAGCGCATCCGCCAGCACGTGCGGCCCAGCGACACGGTGGGCCGGCTGGGCGGCGACGAGTTCGCGATCCTGGTCGAGCAGCTGGCCCGCGACGAGGACGTGATGCCCATGGCCGAGCGGCTGCAGAAGTCGCTGGCCCAGCCCTACAACCTGGACGGCACCGAGGTCACCAGCAGCGCCAGCATCGGCATCACCTTCTCCAGCATCGGCTACGAGACGCCGGGCGACGTGCTGCGCGATGCCGACATCGCCATGTACCGCGCCAAGGCCGCGGGCCGTGCGCGCATCGCCCTGTTCGACGCCAGCCTGCGGGCGCAGCTGGCGGCCCAGGTCGACCTGGAGCGCGACCTGCGCCGCGCCATCGAGGGCGAGCAGCTGGCGCTGGCCTTCCAGCCGATCTACAAGCTGTCCACCGGCCGCATCGACAGCTTCGAGGCGCTGGTGCGCTGGAACCACCCCGACCTGGGGCCGGTGTCGCCGGCCACCTTCATCCCCATCGCCGAGGAGTCGGCCCAGATCAGCGCGCTGACCGCCTGGGTGCTGAACACCTCCTGCGCGCAGATGCGGGCCTTCCAGCAGATGGGCATGGAGACGCAGAAGCCGCGGGTGCACGTCAACGTGTCGGGCACCGACATGTGCCGCGCCAGCTTCGTGCAGCAGGTGGCCGCCGCGCTGCTGGCCAATGGCCTGGAGCCGCGCCAGCTGTGCCTGGAGATCACCGAGAGCACACTGATGCACCGCCTGGACAGCGCGCTGGCCGTGATGGCCCAGCTGCGCGAGCTGGGCGTGGGCCTGAGCGTGGACGACTTCGGCACCGGCTACTCGTCGCTGGCCTACCTGAGCACGCTGCCCATCACCAGCTTGAAGATCGACCGCAGCGTCGTGCAGCGCCTGCAGGGTGGCGCCGCCGACACCAAGGACACCGAGGTGGTGCGCGCGGTGATCACCCTGGGCCAGGCGCTGGGCAAGTCGGTGATCGCCGAAGGCATCGAGACCCCCGAGCAGCTGGCGCAGCTGCGCAACCTGGGCTGCGAGTTCGGCCAGGGCTACCTGCTGGCGCGTCCGCTGACGCCCGAGATGGCCGCCGCCACCGCCCTGGTCGACCTGCGCCGCGCCGATGCTGGCGCGCCGCCCCTGCCCACGCCTGGCGGCCCCGTGCCGCAGGCGGCCGCGCCGGGCTGGACGCACACGGCGCCATCCCCGCTGGCCTTGCACTGAACGCATGGCGATGACGCTGCATGCCGGGGCCGGTGCCCATGGATGAACCCCACCCCAGCAGTGCGGCCGCCAGTGCCTGGGCGCTGGCCGCCGCCGAGCCGGCGCTGCCCGGCCTGCAGGCGCTGCGCCGCTGCGCGCTGTGCCAGCACCCGGTGGTGCTGACCGCCCAGCCCGATGCCCGCTGCCCCGCATGCCACAGCCCGCTGGCCGCACTGCCGGGCCACGACAGCGACGCGCACGAGCTGCTCGGCCGCCGTGGTTCGGTGCGGCGCGACCAGAGCCATGTCGCGCTGATCCACGTCGGCTGGCCGTCCCCGGCGGTGGCGGTGCGCTGGCGCGACCTGTCGCTGACCGGCCTCAGCCTGTACGTGCCGCAGCCGGTGGCCGCGGGCCGGCGCCTGCGCCTGATCGACGGCGCCATCGACGGCGTGGCCGAAGTGGTGCGCTGCCGGCCGCAGGGCCGGGTGCAGGTGCTGCACGCGCGCCTGCTGACGGCGGCGCTGCTGCAGCCCACCGGCGTGTTCGTGCGCACCTCGGCCTAGGCGCGTGGGCGGCAGGGGCCTGTGGCATCATCCGCGCCCCTTCCCTGACCTTCCCTGATGGCCGCGCGACGGCCGGAAGCACGCCCGATGGACCTGAAACTGCCGATCACCATCCACGATGAACTGAGCGACGAGGTGATCGAATCCACCGGCGTGCTCGACCTCGCCAGCGGCGAGATCCGCGATGTGAAGTACGTCGAGCACGACCTCGAACTCGACGGCTTTCCGGCCGAGAACGAGGACTACGACTTCACCTGCGGCACGCTGAGCAACGGCAGCAAGGAGGTCGAGTTCCGCATCGAGGTCGACGTGGTCGGCCGCAAGTACAGCATCACCCCCAGCGAGCTGCTGGAACTGAAGGGCCGCGCCGCCAAGCTGTTCTCGGCGCCCCCGGGCGGCCACCCGCCGCCGGAGCCGCCGAAGTCCGCCAGGCGCGGCCGGCGCTGACCGGCCGCGGCCGCGCCGCAGGCCGCTTCCAGCACCGCGGCTCAGGCCGCTTCCAGCACCAGGCGCAGCGTGTCCTGCTTGGCCCAGGCCTCGGCCTCCTCGCGCAGCAGGTGCAGCGTGCGCGGATTGGCCAGTGCCCAGGCGCTGCGGTAGCGCAGCCGCGCGGTGCGGCCGTCGCGCTGCAGCCGCAGCGCCTTCTGGTCGACCGGCCCGCGGGCGTGGCACTTCGTCACCGCCAGGCGCAGCGCCAGCACCTGCCAGGCGAAGCGCTCGTTGTCCAGCAGCGGCTCCAGCTTGCGCAGCCCGCCACGCTGGCCCAGCACCAGGCTGGCCATGCGCCGCTGCTGGCTCTGCGAGAACCCGGCGGCGTCCACATGGCCCACCAGGTAGGCGCTGTGGCGGTGGTGGTCGTGGTGCGACACCATCAGGCCGATCTCG
>CALMIF010000038.1 GCA_937864045.1 uncultured Aquabacterium sp.
GCCTGACGGTGCTGGAGATGGCCTACGGCGACACCCTGCACCACCTGGGCGAGGTCTCGGCACGCATGACCGACACGGCCGGCGTCTTCGCCTGACGCCGGCCCGCACGGGCCTTGCCGAGCGGCCCCGCGGGGCCGCTTTTTCATGGCGACCGTGCGTGGCACCTGTGTCGGTGGCGTTTACAGTGTGGGCCGCCCCGGCCTTGCACGGCTGGTGAGCGGCAGGCGACACCCAACCACCACGAGAGACAAGCCGATGCAGCCCCCCCGCACGCAGCACCCGCACCGTCTGCCCTTCCTCCCCACGCTGCGGCTGGCCTGGCTGGCCACCGCGGCCCTGCTGACCAGCGGCGCGGCCTGCGCCTGGGAACCCAGCGCACCAGTGGAGCTGGTGGTGCCGGCCGGCACTGGCGGCGGGGCTGACCAGATGGCGCGCTTCATCGCCCAGCTGGCGAGTGCACGTCAGCTGCTGCGCCAGCCGATCAACGTGGTCAACAAGCCCGGCAACTCGGGCATGGACGGCCTGCTCGACGTGAAGGCGTCCAAGGGCAATCCGCACAAGCTGGTGATCACGCTGTCGAACCTGTTCACCGCGCCGCTGGCCACCGGCGTGGACTTCAGCTGGCGCGACATCACGCCGGTGCAGATGCTGGCGATGGACCAGTTCGTGCTGTGGGTCAACGCCGCCTCGCCGCACAAGACCGCCAAGGATCTGCTGGAGGCGCTGCGCACCGCGCCGCCGGGCACGTTCAAGCTGGGCGGCACCGGCAGCAAGCAGGAAGACCAGTTGGTGAGCGTGCTGCTGGAGACCGCCGCCGCCACCCGCATCAGCTATGTGCCGCTCAAGGGCGGCGGCGACGTGGCCAAGGCCCTGGCCGACGGCGAGGTCGACCTGACGGTGAACAACCCGATCGAGGCCGAGGCCCTGTGGCGCCAGGGCAGGCTGCGGCCGCTGTGCGTGTTCGACGGCCAGCGGCTGGAGTCGGCGGTCAAGGTCGCCGGCAACCAGGGCTGGGCCGACCTGCCGACCTGCATGTCGGTGGGCATTCCCGCGCAGTACCTGATGATGCGCGGCATCTTCACCACGCCCGGTGTCACCGACGAGCAGGTGGCCTTCTGGAACCAGTTGCTGACGCGGCTGCGCGGCCTGCCCGAGTGGAAGGACTTCATGGCCCGGGGCGCCTACAAGCAGCAGGCGATGAGCGGCGCGGAGTTCACCGACTGGCTGGACAAGGCCAGCCGCTTCCACAACGTGTTGATGCGCGAGGCCAGGCTGAAGGCGGGCAGCGCGCCGGCCGCATCCGCATCGGCCGCTGCGCCGGTCAAGCGGTAGCCCGCCCATGTTTCCCGGCGCGATCACCGACATCGCCGGCCTCGCGGTCGGCCACTTCACCGATGCCCGCCGCCCCACCGGCTGCAGCGTGCTGCTGTGCCCGCAAGGCGCGGTGGCCGGCGTCGACGTGCGCGGCGCCGCGCCTGGCACCCGCGAGACCGACCTGCTGCACCCGCTGGCCACGCTGGAGCAGGTGCACGCCATCCTGCTGACCGGCGGCAGCGCCTTCGGCCTGGACGCCGCCAGCGGCGTGATGCGCTGGCTGGAAGAGCGCGGCCACGGTGTGCCGGTGGGCCCGGCGCGGGTGCCCATCGTGCCGGCCGCCGTGCTGTTCGACCTGTGGGTGGGCGATGCCCGCATCCGCCCCGATGCGGCCGCCGGCTATTCGGCATGCGAAGCCGCCAGTGGCGCCCACCCGGCTCAGGGCAGCGTGGGCGCCGGCGCCGGCGCCAGCGTGGGCAAGCTGTTCGGCATCGGCCGGGCGATGAAGGGCGGCATCGGCACCGCGTCGCTGAAGGTGGGCGCGATCACGGTGGGCGCCCTGGTGGCGGTGAACGCTATCGGCGACGTGGTCGACCCGGCCACCGGCCGCGTGATCGCCGGCGCCCTGGCCGACGACGGCCGCACGCCGCTGGACACGCTGGCGGCCATCATCGACGGCCAGTTGCCGGCGCACCTGCTGGCCGGCATGGCGACGACCATCGGCATCGTCGCGACCGATGCGCAGCTCACCAAGGCCCAGGCCAACAAGCTGGCCGGCATGGCGCACGACGGCCTGTCGCGCAGCATCAATCCGGTGCACACCGCCACCGACGGCGACGCGCTGTTCGCCGTGGCCACCGGCGGCAGCGGCAAGCCCGGCCACCTGACGGTGCTGGGCGCGCTGGCCGCCGAGGTCACCGCCCGCGCCGTGCTCAACGCCGTGCGCGCCGCGCATGGCCTGGCCGACCCGTCGCTGCCGAACTTGCCGAGTGCCCGTGAACTGGGCCTGGCCTGAACCCAAGCTCCTGGAGAGACCATGACCATCCTGCTGCCGCGACGCCGTGTGCTGCTGTCCCTGGCCGCCACCGCCCTGCTGGGCGCCTGCGCCACGTCGCCCGGCGGCGGCGATGCCGGCGCCCTGCCGCCCATCGTCTTCGTGCACGGCAACGGCGACACCGCCGCGCTGTGGACGACCACGCTGTGGCGCTGGGAGAGCAACGGCTGGCCGCGCGCGCGCCTGCATGCGGTGGACTTTCCGAACCCGCTGGCGCGCGACGACAACGGCGTCGAGCAGGCCGGCCGCAGTTCGGCCGACGACCAGATGCGCCACCTCGCTGCCGAGGTCGACCGCGTGCTGGCGGCCACCGGCGCGGTGAAGGTGGTGCTGATGGGCAACTCGCGCGGCGGCAACGCCATCCGCCATTACGTGCAGAACGGCGGCGGCGCGGCCAAGGTCTCGCACGCCATCCTGGGCGGCACGCCCAACCACGGCGTGTGGAACAACCCCGGCTTCCGGCCGAACAACGAGTTCAACGGCGCCGGGCCCTTCCTGACCGCGCTGAATGCACCCAAGGGCCCGAACGGTGATGAAGTGACGCCGGGCGTGCAGTGGATGACCATCCGCTCCGACAACAACGACAAGTTCGCCCAGCCCGACGGCGTGTGGATCGGCGCCAAGGGCACGCCGACCAACGTCACGTTCGACGGCCCGGCGCTCAAGGGCGCCACCAATGTGGTGCTGCCGGGGCGCGACCACCGCGAGGTCAGCTACCACCCCGAGGCATTTGCCGCCGCCTTCCGCTTCGTGACCGGCCGTGCGCCGACGGCCGGCGGGCCGATGTTCGTGGTGCCGCAGGACCGGGTGCAACTGGCGGGCAAGGTCACCGGCTTCAGTGCCGGCGGGCCGACCAATGGGCCGCTGCCGGGTGCGCGGCTGCAGGTCTTTGCCACGGATGCCGCCACTGGCGCCCGCCGCGGCGCGGCCCTGCTCGACCAGACGATCGGCGCCGACGGCCGCTGGGGGCCACTGGCCACCGACCCCCGCACCCCGCTGGAATTCGTGCTGGAGCCGCCGGCCGCGCTGCCGGGCTTCGCGATCAGCCACACCTACCGCGCGCCGTTCGCCCGCTCGTCGGACACCGTGAACCTGCGCCCCGAGCGCGCCATCGCCGACGCCGACAAGGACGCCGCGGCCGTCGTCACCTTCACCCGCCCGCGCGCCTACTTCGGCCTGCCGCGCGACGTGGTGACGCTGGACGGCGAGACCGCGCCGGGCATTCCGCCGGGCGTGGCCGGCGTCGCCAGCGCCAAACGAAAGTACGCGGCGGCCGGCCAGCCGGTGCGCGGCGACTTCCGCTCGGGCATCGTCAGCGAGACGGTCGCCGGCCGCACCTGGCCTGCCAGCGAGCGCAGGGTGACGGTGCTGGAACTGCACGAATAGATCAGGCGATGCGGCTCGACGACCTGCTGTTCAGCCAGGGCTTCGGCACCCGGCGCGTCTGCGCCGGGCTGGCGGCGGCCGGCCAGGTGCGCATCGGCGGCGCGGTGGTCACCGACCCGGCGCTGGACGTCGCCACCGAGGGCCTGGCATTCGAGGTCGGTGGCCAGCGCTGGGTCTGGCAGGCCACGGCCCTGGTGCTGCTGCACAAGCCGGCCGGCTACGAATGCAGCCAGAAGCCCAAGCACCACCCCAGCGTGATGCTGCTGCTGCCCGCGCCGCTGCGCACCCGCGGCGTGCAGCCGGTGGGCCGGCTCGACCAGGACACCACCGGCGTGCTGCTGCTGACCGACGACGGTGGCCTGCTGCACCGGCTGACGGCGCCCAGGCACCATGTGCCCAAGGTCTACGAGGTGACCACCGCCCGGCCGGTGGACGATGCGCAGGTGCGGCGCCTGCTGGACGGCGTGGTGCTGGACGACGACCCGAAGCCGGTGCGTGCCGAGGGCTGCGAGGCCACCGGCCCCAACGCGCTGCGCCTGACCCTGGTGCAGGGCAAGTACCACCAGGTCAAGCGCATGGTGGCGGCGGTGGGCAACCACTGCGAAGGGCTGCACCGCAGCGCCTTCGGTGCGCTGGACCTGGCCGACGGCCTGGCGCCCGGTCAGTGGCGCTTCGTCACCGACGCCGAGCGTGCGGCGCTGGTCGCCCGGCCGAAGCCGGGCTGACGACTCACCGGCAGCGCTTGGGGTCGCTGGCCAGCAGGCCCATCGCGCGGCCGACGTCGAGCTGCACCTGGCGTGCGCCGGACAGCTTGCCGCCGCTGGCCACCAGGCAGCGCGCCACGTCCTTGGCCGGCAGCAGGGGGAAGCGCTCGCGCAGCAGCGCCGCGGCACAGGCCACCAGGGGCGTGGCCATCGAGGTGCCGCTCCAGGTCGCGTAGCCGCCACCCGGCACGGTGCTGGTCACCTGATCGCCGGGGGCCGCCAGCGCAATCCAGTTGCCGCTGTTGGAGAAGCTGGCCAGCCGGCCCTGCGGGTTGCTCGCGGCCACCGCCAGCAGGCTGTAGGCCGATTCGGCGGCCGGCCAGGTGCGCAGCGTGCTGCTGCCATCGTTGCCGGCACCCGCCGCGACCAGGGTGCCGCCCTGCACGCCGCAGCGCTGGCGGTCGGCGTCGTAGCCGGCATCGCTGGTGTCCACCAGCGGGTCAGGCGGGTCGCCGGGCACGATCAGCGCGCAGTTCACCAGCTTGTCGATGGTGCGCATCAGCTTGCTGTCCTGCAGGCCGGCCAGGCTCAGGTTGATGACCTGGGCACCGTCGGCCGTGGCCGGGTTGCCGTCGGGGTCGATGGCGCGCAGCATGGCCTCGGCCAGCACCCAGGCATTGCCCTGGCCTTCGGCGTCCAGGACCCGCAGCGGCAGGATCTTCGCGCCCGGCGCCACCCAGGCCACCAGGCCGGCCACATGCGTGCCGTGGCCGTGGCCGGCGCCGGTGGCCGCTGCCTCGGACGGGCCGGCGTCGCCGTCGACGAAATCCCAGCCCGGCAGCAGCCGGCCGGCCAGCGCCGGGTGGGAGACATCGACACCGGTGTCGAGCACCGCCACCGTGACACCCTGGCCGCTGGCCTGTGCCTGCGCCTTGTCCAGGTTGATCGCCTCGCCGGCCCACTGCGCGGCATAGGCCTGGGCGGTGCCAATGGTCCAGACGTTGTTCTTGACCGACTCGGGCGCGCCGCGCCGCAGGTTCGGCTCGGCCACCAGCACGCCGGGCTCGGCCGCCAGTGCGGCGCTGGTGGCGTTGACGTCGGAACCGGCCGGCAGCGCGATGCGGTCGATGGGCCGCGCGCCGAAGCGGCCGGCCAGGCTGAAGCTGTAGCGCGCCTGCAGCGCCAGCAGGTCGCCGGGGCTGCGCAGCACCAGCATCAGCTCGCCCGGCAGGTTGCCGCCGGCGGTGCCGGCCAGCGCCGGCACGGCGGCGCCCAGGCCCGCCAGGCAGCCGTCGTACAGCGCCAGCGCCTCGGGCAGCAGGCGCAGCGCCAGGTAGGCGTCGGCCAGCTGCTTCTCGGCGATGGCGAGCTGCTGCGGCAGCTGCAGCCGGTCGCAGCTGCGGCGGGCCCGCTCCAGACCGGCCAGCGCGGCGTCGTAGCCGCCGCGGGCGAGGTCGAGCAGGGCCATCGACTCGTCGGCCAGCGCCTGCATCAGCGGCAGGCCGTGCTGGCCGGCACGCATGCGGGCCCGGCTGTAGATGCGCGCGGCTTCGGCGAAATCGGCCTGCGCGGTCAGGGCATCGCCCAGGCCGATGTCGGCCATCACCGAATGCTCGGTGTCCCGGGCACGCGCGAACAGCACCGCCGCCTGGCGGTAGTGGCGCGCGGCGTCGGCATGGTCGTCGCGGCGCATATGCATGCTGCCCAGGTTCAGGTTCAGCCGGCTGGCCGCCGCCAGGTCGCCCAGCTGCAGGAAGACCCGGCTGGCCTCGGCGCCGCAGGCCACCGCCTGGTCATGCTGGCCCAGCATCGACAGCGCCATCACCTTGGGCACCTGGGTCTGCGCCGCCTCCAGCGGCCGGCCGAGCTGCTTCCACAGCGCCGCGGCGGCATCCAGCTGCGCGACCGCGTCGGCCATGCGGCTCTGGTTCAGCCGCACCACGCCGGCGGTCCAGTGCGCCAGCGCCTGCACCTCGGCCAGCTGGGGCCAGTCCCGCGCCAGCTGCTGCAGTGCATCGGCCGCCTGTGCGGCGCGCTGCGGCTCGCTGGTCCAGGTGGCGTAGCACTGCTGCTTCAGTGCCCAGGCGCTGGCCAGCGCCGCATCCGCCTCCACGAGCACCGGGGTGTGGCCTCCGCCGTCGACGGTTGCGCTCGCCATGCCCGGTCAGGCAGAACGCGCGCCTCCGACATCGATGGCCGGCAGGGCGACGATCTGGTCGGCAGTCTCCAGGCTGAGGCACCACTGGCCGGAGGCCACGCCGTCGAGGCGGAACTCGCCCAGCGGGTCGAGGCTGGTGCGCCGGTCGGCGCCGCTGCCACCGCCACCGTCCGCGGGCTGCAGCACGATGTGGCCGGTCTCGTCCGGGCCCAGCACCTGGCCGGCCAGCGACCAGCCGCCGCCGGGCTCGCGGGTGATGCGCAGGTCGACATCGCGGCCCTCGGCGCTGAACAGCAGGTGGCGGCTGTCGGCGGCCACGCCGCGCATGCCCTGGGCCTGCGCCGGCAGGGCCCAGCTGTCGAAGCGCAGCACCGCAGCCACCCGGCGCAGCGCCGCAGCCAGCGGGGCGCTCGCCGGCACGATGGGCGCTGCGTGCCACAGGTCCAGCGCCGCGTGCAGCAGCGCCGGGGGTGCATCGGGCAGGGCCTGGCGGGCGCGGTGCGCCAGCAGGGCCAGGGCCTCGTCGGACGGCGGAAGCTCGGGCGTCATGGCGTGGGATGCGTTGGGGCGTGGCACGGTGGCGGCTCGGGAATGGCTGTGACCGCACAGAGTCGCGCCGCCGGCCCGAAATACACCCGGCAGCGTGACTTTTCAACCAATCGGCATGGCTGGCATGGCCGGTGGCCCGGCCGCTTCATGCGATCAGCCCGCGCAGCTTGCCCAGGCAGCGCGCCCGGGTGGGCCCGATGCTGCCCACCGGCAGCCCGAGGCGGCGGCCGACTTCCTCGTAGGGCACCCGCTGGTCGTCATCGGTGAACAGCAGCGCCAGCAGGTCGCGGCAGCGTGCATCCAGCCGGTCCAGGGCCTGGCGCACCGCATGCAGCTGCTGCAGGTCGTCGAGCTGGCGCTCGGGGCCGCTGGCGTCGTCGGCCGGCTCCCAGTCGGCCGACCAGGTGCCGGCAGCGCCGTCGGCCTCGTCGGCGCCGCTGCGGTGCATCGACACCGTGCGCTGGGCCCGCTTGCGCTGCAGCAGGGCCTCGCGCTTGGCGGTGGTGACGATCCAGGCCTGCAGGCGCGACGGGTCGTCGAGCTCGGGCAGGTGCTGCAGCAGCCACGAGAACACGGTCTGGAAGATGTCGGCCGCGGCGTGCTCGTCGTCACCGAAGCGGCGCACGATGGCACAGACCAGCCGCTGGTAGAGCTGCACCAGGGCCGCCCAGGCCGTGCCGTCGCCCTGCCGGCAGCGCGCCACCAGGCTGGCATCGTCGGGCACGGCATCGGCCCTGGCGTCAGCGGGATCGGTGGAAGGCAGGTCGGCGCACGCGCTGCGGATGTTCGCATGGCGTGCGCCGGGCGCCGCAGCGCGTCAGCGCGCGGCCTGCTGCCAGCGCGCGAACTGCACCACGTCGTCGGCGACCATCGCGCAGGCCTGCAGCGCCGCCGGGTCGGCCGCCTGCCCGGGCCCGCCGAAGGGCCTGGCCGACGCGTTCAGCGCCGCACCGAAGGGCGTGGGCCAGCCGCGCAGCGCATGCACCATGGCGCGCAGCGCAGCCAGCGTGCTGCCCATGGCCTGCGCACCCTCGGCGCAGACGATGCAGCCCACCGCGCGCCCGGACAGATAGGCACGGTCGTCGCCACGCAGGTCCTCGGTGAAATCGAGCGCGTTCTTCACCAGGCCGGACACGCCGCCGTGGTAGGCCGGCGTGGCGACGATCAGGCCGTCGGCGCGGCGCAGGGCGTCGACCAGCAGGCGGGCGGCCTCGCTGCGCTCGGGGCGGGTGGGGTCGAAGATGTCGGCCGGCATCTGCGCGCCGCCCAGCAGCAGGGTCTCGCAGCCCAGCGCGCCGGCACGGTCCAGCGCCACCTGCAGCGCACGTTCGGAAGTGGAGCCCGGGCGCGTGGTGCCGCCGAGGCCGACGATGAAGGGAGCAGTGGGCATGGGCAGCGGCTGCACAAAGGTCGCGGACCCGCCGCAGTCTAGCCGCCGGTGCCACGCCAATCTGCACAGCGGCACGGCGCCGCCGCCATGGCCGACCGGGCACAACCCGGGTGGACAGTGGCCGTGGCCGCGCAGTACAAGGGTTGGGCCGGTCGGGCCAGCGCCTGACGGTCCACCACCACAACCAGCCACACCGGAGACAAGCGCAATGAGCCATCGCATGAAGTTCGGCATCTTCCTGGCCCCCTTCCACAAGCCCGGCATCAACCCCACGCTGGCGCTGGAGCAGGACCTGGAGCTGGTGCAGTGGCTGGACCGCTGCGGCTACGACGAGGCCTGGTGCGGCGAGCACCACTCGGCCGGCACCGAGATCAGCGCCAGCCCCGAGATCTTCATGGCCGTGGCGTCGCAGCGCACCAGGCACATCAAGCTGGGCTCGGGCGTGATCAGCGCCAGCTACCACAACCCGCTGTGGGTGGCCGAGCGCATCGTGCAGCTGGACCACCTCACCCGCGGCCGCGTGATGCTGGGCCTGGGCCCGGGCTCTCTGCCGTCGGACGGCATCATGGTCGGCCTGTCGCAGACCCAGACCCGGCCGCTGCTGGAAGAGAGCCTGGACATCATCATGCGCCTGCTCACCACCGAGGAGCCGGTCACCTTCAAGAACGACCGCTGGGACCTGCGCGACGCCCGCCTGCACCTGCGCCCCTACAGCAACCCGCTGTTCGACGTGGCGATTCCGGCCGTGGCCTCGCCCACCGGCCCGAAGCTGGCCGGCCGCTACGGCGCCGGCCTGCTGTCCATCGGCGCGACCACCGCCGCCGGCTTCGACGCCCTGGCCCTGCACTGGGACGTGATGGAAGCCCAGGCCGCGCACTACAAGACCCGGGTCGACCGCAACAAGTGGCGCCTGGTGGGCATGGTGCACTGCGCCGAGACCATGGACCAGGCCTACCGCGACGTCGAGTACGGCATGGCGCACTGGTTCGACTACTTCCAGGCGGTGGCGGCCTTCCCGCAGATGGCCGTGCCGGGCAACAACGTCAAGGAGATGATCTCCTTCGTCAACGACTCGGGCTTCGGCGCCATCGGCACGCCCGACATGGTCAACGCCCAGATCGAGCGGCTGTGGAGCCAGTCCAACGGCGGCTTCGGCGCCTACCTGATGCTGGCCCACAACTGGGCCAACTTCGACGCCACCCGCAAGAGCTACGACCTGGTGGCGCGCCATGTCTTCCCGCGCTGGCAGGGCCACATGCAGGCCACGCTGGACGCCGCGGCCCGCGCCCGCGCCGCCCGGCCCGAACTGGCCGCCATCCACAGCCAGGCGGTGGAAGCGGCCTCGCAGCGCTACGCCGCCGAGACCA
>CALMIF010000039.1 GCA_937864045.1 uncultured Aquabacterium sp.
CTGCCGCGACTGGGGCCTGACCTGGGGCAGCCACTCCAACAACCACTTCGACGTCTCGCTGGCGATGTTCACCCACGTCGGCGCCGCGGCGCCGGGCAAGGTGACGGCGATCGACACGCACTGGATCTGGCAGGACGGACAGCGGCTGACCAAGGACCCGCTGCAGATCGTGAACGGCCATGTGCAAGTGCCGACGACACCGGGCCTGGGCGTGGAACTGGACATGGCCGAGGTGGAGAAGGCGCACCAGCTGTACCTGCAGCATGGCCTGGGCGCGCGCGACGACGCACAGGCGATGCAGTACCTGATCCCCGGTTGGCGCTTCGACAACAAGCGGCCCTGCATGGTGCGTTGAGCCGACCCGAAGACAACTCAAGGAGACAACGATGCGCCTGACACTCAACCGACGCGGCCTGCTGGCTGCCCTCGCCCTGGCCGCGACCGCCGGCCTGGCCCAGGCGCAGAGCTGGCCCAGCAAGCCGATCAGGATCGTCGTGCCGTACCCGCCGGGCGGCTCGTCGGACATCATCGCCCGCGCGATCGCCCAGCCGCTGGGCGAAGCGCTGAAGCAGACCGTGGTGGTGGAGAACAAGCCCGGCGCCAACGGCAACACCGGCACCGACTTCGTCGCCAAGAGCAACGACGGCCACACCCTGCTGTTGTGCGACGTGGGCGCGCTGGCGATCAGCACCTCGGTCTACAAGCAGCTGCCCTTCGATCCCAGCAAGGACCTGCGCGGCGTCACCATGCTGGCGTATTCGCCGCACTTGCTGGTGGTGCATCCGTCGGTGCAGGCGTCCAACCTGGCCGAACTGGTGGCGCTGTCGAAGAAGCAGACGCTGAACTTCGCCGTCAGCGCGGTGGGCAGCGCGCCGCACATGGCCGGCGTGGCGGTGGAGAAGGCCACCGGTGCGAACTGGACCTACATCCCCTACAAGGGCGGCGCCCAGGCCATCGGCGACACCGTGGCCGGCCAGACCCAGGTGCTGATGAACGGCATGCTGGCCACGCTGCCCCAGGTGCAGGCCGGCAAGCTGAAGGTGCTGGGCGTGAGCAAGGCCACGCGCATGCCGCTGCTGGGCAACGTGCCCACCATCGCCGAGCAGGGCGTCAAGGGCTTCGAGAGCGGCACCTGGCAGGGCATGCTGGTGCCCGCCGGCATGCCGCCGGCCGTGCTGGCCAAGCTGTCGGCCGAGGTGACGCGGATCATCCGCAGCCCCGAGGTGCGCGAGCGCCTGGTGGCGCAGGGCGCCGAAGTCAACACCATGAGCCCGGCCGAGTTCACCGCCTTCTTCGAGCGCGAGCGCAAGCAGTGGGCCGGCGTCGTCGCGGCCAGCGGTGTGAAGATCGACTGACCTCAACTCACTGAAAGAGACCTTCCCATGCGAGCCAACAACCTGCGCACGATCTGGCAAGCCGGCGGCGCCGCCGTCAACGGCTGGCTGGCCATTCCCAACAGCTTCGCCACCGAGGTCATGGCCCACCAGGGCTGGGACACGCTGACCATCGACCTGCAGCATGGCGTGGTCGACTACCAGGCCATGGTGACCATGCTGCAGGCCATCAGCACCACGCCCACCGTGCCGGTGGTGCGTGTGCCCTGGCTGGAACCGGGCATCCTGATGAAGGCGCTGGACGCCGGCGCCTACGCCGTGATCTGCCCGATGGTCAGCACCCGCGAAGAAGCGCAGAAGCTGGTCGCCTGGACCACCTACGCGCCCAGGGGCACCCGCAGCTTCGGCCCGGTGCGTGCGCTGTACTACGGCGGCAGCGACTACCCCACGCAGGCCGACAGGACGGTGGTGCGCTTCGCGATGATCGAGACCGCCGCGGCGCTGGACAACCTGGACGACATCCTGTCGGTCGAGGGGCTGGATGCCGTCTACATCGGCCCGTCCGACCTGTCGCTGGCCCTGGGCTGCAAGCCCAGCATGGACGACCTGGAGCCCAAGGCCCAGCAGGCGGTGGAGCACATCCTGGCGCGTGCCAAGCACCACGGTGTGGTCGCCGGCATCCACAACGCCGGGCCGGCGTCGGCATTGCGCCGCATCGCCATGGGCTTCCAGTTCGTCACCGTCAGCTCGGACGCCAAGCTGATCGCCGAAGGCTCGCAGCAGGTGATGGCGGCGATGCGCGCCGGCCAGGCTGCCAAGCCGTCGAGCGGCTACTGATTTCATCCTCCAACCAAGGACCGCACCACCATGAACGTCGGATTCATCGGCCTGGGCATCATGGGCACGCCGATGGCGCTGCACCTGCAAGCCGCCGGCCACACCCTCTTCGTCAGCACCCGCAGCAAGCTGCCCGAGGCCGTGGCATCCACCAGTGCCGTGGCCTGCGCCAATGCCGCCGAGGTGGCGCGCCAGGCCGACGTGGTGTTCCTGATGGTGCCGGACACGCCCGACGTCGAGCAGGTGCTGTTCGGCAAGGGTGGTGTGGCCGAGGCGCTGCCGGGCACGGGTGCGCGCAAGACCGTGGTCGACATGAGCAGCATCTCGCCGATGGCCACCAAGGCCTTCGCCGCGAAGATCAACGCGCTGGGCGCCGACTACGTGGATGCGCCTGTCTCCGGCGGCGAGGTCGGCGCCAAGGCCGCCAGCCTGACCATCATGTGCGGCGGCGAGCAGGCGGTGTTCGACCGCGTGCTGCCCCTGCTGCAGCTGATGGGCAAGAACATCACCCTGGTCGGTGGCGTGGGCGACGGCCAGACCACCAAGGTGGCCAACCAGATCATCGTGGCGCTGAACATCGCCGCG
>CALMIF010000040.1 GCA_937864045.1 uncultured Aquabacterium sp.
AGCAACTTGAGAATGCGCCCGTCGGC
The DNA here is from genome assembly GCA_937864045.1 of uncultured Aquabacterium sp. Taxonomy (GTDB): domain Bacteria; phylum Pseudomonadota; class Gammaproteobacteria; order Burkholderiales; family Burkholderiaceae_C; genus Pseudaquabacterium. The sequence continues at coordinate 27 of CALMIF010000040.1, forward strand.
GTTGTCGGTCAGCAGGTAGAGCAGGCCGTCAGGGCCCTGGCGCACGTCGCGGATGCGCTCGTTCAGCGTCTGCAGCAAACGCTCCTGCGCAAGCACCTTGTTGCCGTCCAGCGTGATGCGGACCAGCGCCTGGCCGCGCAGCGCGCCGATGAACAGGTTGCCCTTCCAGCCGGGGTAGCGGTCGCTGGTGAGGAAGGCCATGCCGCTGGGCGCGATGGACGTGGGCACCCAGTGCAGCAAGGGCGCCACCACGTCGGCGCGTTCGGTGCCGTCGCCGATCCTGGTGCCGGTGCCGTAGTTGCGGCCATGGGTGATGACCGGCCAGCCGTGGTTGCGGCCGGGCCCGGTGAGGTTCAGCTCGTCGCCGCCCTGCGGGCCGTGCTCGGTGGTCCACAGCTCGCCGGTGGCGGGGTGCACCGCCGCGCCTTGCACGTTGCGGTGGCCCCAGCTCCAGATTTCCAGCCTCGTGCCTGCCGGGTTGCCCGCCTTGCCGACCAGCGGGTTGTCGGCCGGCACGCGGCCGTCGGCCTCGATGCGCGCCACCTTGCCCAGGGTGTTGTCCAGGGTCTGCGCGTCGTCCTTGCGGCTGAAGCGCTCGCCCAGCGTGACGAACAGCCGTCCGTCCTGGCCGAACGCCAGGCGGCTGCCGAAATGCAGCCTGCTGGCGACCTTGGGCACCTGGCGGAAGATCACCTGCACATCGGCCAGCCGCTCGGCGCCAGGCGCGCCGTCCAGCCGGCCGCGGGCCACGGCCGTGCCGTTGGTGTCGCCATCGGCCGCCGCCTCGCTGTAGCTCCAGTAGACAAGCCGGTTGGTGGCGAAGCGCGGGTCCACCACCACGTCGAGCAGGCCGCCCTGGCCCTCGGCCACCACCGGCGGCAGGCCGGGCAGCGGCGGGCCGGCCTTGCCATCGGTGCCGACGAGGCGCATGCGGCCGGGCCGCTCGGTCACCAGCAGGCGGCCATCGGGCAGGAAGGCCAGGCCCCAGGGGTTGACCAGGCCATGGGCCACGGTCTGCACCTTGGGCGGGGCGGCCGGCGCCTGCGCCTGCGCCGGGCCGGTGGCCAGCAGCAACGCGGCGCTGGCGGCCAGCGCGGCCAGGCGGCGTGAAATCTGCGGATGGAAGGGGCGTTCGATGCACATGGCTGCAGTGTGCGCCAGCCGCGACCAGGTCACGGGTTCGGGCCCCTCCGGGTCAACCCGCCGCGAAGGCGGCTTCCACCACCATCTGCAGCCGCTGCTGGCCCTGGAACTCGTCCAGGTTCAGCCGGTAGGCCAGGCGCACCCGCGCCGGCAGCGGCTCGGCATGGCCGAACCAGATCGCGTCGCGCAGCGCGCCGGCATGGCGCACCCGCAGCTTCAGGTGCTTCTCGCCGACCAGGCGCTGCTGCAGCACGTCGACCTCGTCGCAGAACACCGGCGCCTCGAAGCCGGGGCCCCAGACCTGGGCGTCCAGCGTGGCCACGGTGGTGGTGTTGAACCATTCGCCACCCAGCGGGCCGTCGACCGCCACGCAGCGGTTCAGCGCCGCGGGCTGCAGCCAATCCGCCGCCACCTGCGCCAGCGCGGTCGCGAAGGTGGGCCAGTCGGCCTCGGCCAGGGTGCAGCCGGCCGCCATCGCATGGCCGCCGAAGCGCAGCAGCAGGCCCGGGTGGCGCTTGCTGACCAGGTCCAGCGCGTCGCGCAGGTGGAAGCCGGCGATCGACCGGCCCGAGCCCTTCAGCAGCCCGTCCTGCCCGCGCGCCAGCACGAAGGTGGGCCGGTGCAGCCGGTCCTTCAGCCGCCCGGCGACGATGCCGACCACGCCCTCGTGGAAGGCGGGGTCGAACAGCACCAGCGCCGGCGGCACGGCCTGGTCGGCTGGTTGCCGCGCCAGCAGCGCATCCAGCAGCACCTCGGCCTGCGTCGCCATGTCGCCCTGCACCTCGCGGCGCTGGCGGTTGATGGTGTCCAGGGCCTGCGCCAGTTCCTGCGCGTGCGCCGCATCGTCGGTGCGCAGGCATTCGATGCCCAGCGTCATGTCGCTCAGCCGGCCGGCGGCGTTGATGCGCGGGCCCAGGGCGAAGCCGAAGTCGAAGGCGGCGGCGCGGTCGCTTGCCCGGCCGGCGGCGCTGAACAGCGCGGCCACGCCCGGCTGCATGCGCCCGGCGCGGATGCGCTTGAGCCCCTGCGCCACCAGGCGGCGGTTGTTCTCGTCCAGCTTCACCACGTCGGCCACCGTGCCCAGGGCCACCAGGTCGAGCAGCACATCCAGCCGCGGCTGCGCGTCGGGCGTGAAGGCGCCGCGCCGGCGCAGTTCGGCCCGCAGCGCCAGCAGCACGTAGAACATCACGCCCACGCCGGCCAGCGCCTTGCTGGGAAAGCCGCAGCCCGGCTGGTTCGGGTTGACGATCACATCGGCCTCGGGCAGCTGCACCTGGCCGTCGGCGCCCAACGCGGGCAGGTGGTGGTCGGTCACCAGCACCTGCAGGCCGCGCGCCCGGGCATGGGCCACGCCGGCCGTGCTGGCGATGCCGTTGTCCACGGTCACCAGCAGCTGGGGCGGCACGCCGTCCTTCAAGTTCCGGGCCTGGTCGATGGCCAGGTCGACGATGGTCGGCGTCAGGCCGTAGCCGTGCACCAGGCGGTCGGGCACCACGTAGTTCAGCGTGCCGGGCGCCGCGCCCAGCATCGCCAGGCCGCGCAGGGCCACGGCGCAGGCGGTGGCGCCGTCGCAGTCGTAGTCGGCCACGATGCAGATGCGGCGTTGCGCGGCGATGGTGTCGGCCAGCAGCACGGCGGCCTCGGCCGTGCCCTTGAGTTGATCGGGCGGCAGCAGCCGGGCCAGGCCGTCGTCCAGGTCGTCGGCGCTGCGCACGCCGCGGGCGGCGAACAGCCGCGCCAGCAGCGGGTGCACGCCCGCCTGCTCCAGCGCAAAGGCCACGCGGGGCGGCACGTCGCGCAGGCTGAGTGTTGGGTTCACAGGGTCTCCAGCACCGCGATGGCCGCGGCGCTCTGGCGCCGGCCGGTCAGGCGCTGCCACAGGCTGCGCGGGGCCGGGGCGAAGCGTTGGGCGAAGCGCTCGCCGCACAGTGTCAATTCAAAGGGCTGGCCGGCATCGGCCAGGGCGGCCAGTTCGGCGATGGGCCCGGCGTCCAGCGCACGCCAGGCCTCGGTCCAGGCGGCCCAGTCCTCGTTCAGTGCGGCGGCGCGCAGGCGGTCGTCGATGCGGGGCCCGGCCGCCGCGGTGGCCGCCGGCAGCCGGCCGCAGCCGCTGAACCACACGCTGTTGACGGTGGGCAGGCCGGCCGCCTCGCGGGCATCGTTCAGCGCATGGGTGTAGAGCAGCATCTGCACCTCGTTCTGCAGCCGGCGCAGCAGGCGCGCGCTGCGGTGGTCGGGCAGCCAGGGGTCGACGTTGTGGCCGGTCACGCGGTCCAGCGACGCGGTGGCCAGGCCGTCGAACAGCGGGTGCGTGGCCAGCCACTGCAGCGGCGCGGCGAAATGCAGCGTGAAGCCTTCGCTCTCGAACAGCGCCCGCACGGCGGCCAGCACGGCCTGCGAGCCGGCCTCGTCCAGCTGCAGCGCGGCGGGCGGTGTCAGGCTGACCTGCTCGGTGCCGACGTGCAGGTGCACCGGCGTCAGCAGGGCCCAGGGTTGGCCAGCGTCCAGGCCCAGCGCTGCCGCCTGGCGGGCAGCGAACGGCAGGGCGTCGTCAGCGCCATGCGCCCAGCCCAAAGCGGCGGCCAGCGCCTGCTCGTGCGGCGGGTTCAGGCTGAAGGCGTCGGTGCCCAGGCGTTGCGCCGGCTGCAGGCCGGCGAGCAGGCGGTCGAGCCGTGGCAGGGCCAGCGTGGCGAGGGCCTGGCGGCCGGCCTCGGAGACGGTGCCGGCGAAGGGGATCAGCAGGTGCATGGCTGGCGCGGATTATCCGGGCTGGGCCCGGATCGCCCGATCAGCTTCTGTTCACCAGCAGGCCGGCCAGCACCATGACCACGAGACCCAGCACGATCGCCAGCGTGCGCCAGAAGCGCAGCGGGTCGCGCTCCACCAGGGCCAGCCGGGTGGCGCGCAGATGCTGCGGCGCGGGCTGGTGCAGGTCGTGCACGAAGGCCGACAGCGCCTCGTGGCGGCGCGCTGGCTGCGGGTGCAACGCCTGACGAAGAACAGCGTCGACCCAGGCCGGCAGGTCGGGCCGGTGCTGGCGCAGCGGCGTGTAGACCAGCTTGTGCAGGTCGCGCGCGCTGCGCACCTGGGTGACCTGCAGGCCGTAGGGCAGGGCGCCGCTCAGCATCTGGTAGGCCAGCAGGGCCAGCGACCACAGTTCGGCCTTGGGGCTGCCACCTTCCCCGGTGAAGTATTCGGGCGCCGTGTACTGCAGTGAGCCCAGCACCGCGGTGGCGCCGGCCTCGGCCGTGCCTTCTGCCAGGCCGGCGACATGGGTGGCGCCGAAGTCGACCAGCACCACCGTGCCCTGGCGGTCGATCAGCACGTTCTCCGGCCGCAGGTCCTGGTGCAGCATTTCCTTGCGGTGGAAAGCCTGCAGCGCCTTCGCCAGCTGGGCGACGATGCCGCGCACCGCGTCCAGCGTGGGCTGCGGGTGGTCGGTCATCCACTGCGCCAGGGTGGGGCCGTCGATGAACTGCTGCACCACGCACAGGTGCTGGCGCGGCCGCCCGGTGGCGGCGGCGCGCACCACGTGCGGGCTGTCCAGCCGACGCGCCACCCAGTCGTCGAGCACGAAGCGGTCGAGCGCCGCAGTGTCCTCGCGCAGCGACAGCGCCGGCAGCTTGACCACCACCTGCGCGCCGCTGGCGCGGTCGACCGCCAGCCACACCTGGCTGCGCGCGCTGGCCTGCAGCTCGCGCACCAGGGTGCAGCCCTCGAAGTCGGCGCCCGGTGCCAGGGCCGGCGGCCAGGCCAGGCCGTCGCGCGCCTGATGGAGTTGGTGCGGCTGCGGTGCGGGCAGGGCGTCGATGCGCACCAGCTGCAGCGTGCAGTTGTCGTCGCTGCCGCGCGTCAGCGCCAGCCGCACCAGGGTGGCGGCGGCGGCGTCCAGGTCCTGCGGATGGGCGGCGAGTGCGGCATGCACCGCGGCGGCGTCCAGCCAGGGCCAGGCGCCGTCGGTGGCCAGCAGGTAGACCTCGCCCGGCTCGGTGGCCCAGGCGCGGTGGTCGATCTCGACCGTGGCGCTGGTCCCCAGCGCGCGGCCGAGTGCCGTCTGCCCGCCACCGAGGTGCACCCGGTGGTCGTCGCTCAGCTGCTCCAGCGCGTGGGCGTGCAGGCGGTAGACGCGCGCATCGCCCACGTGCAGCAGGTGCGCCTCGCGGCCCTTGAACACCAGGGCGCTGAAGGTGCAGACGTGGCCGCGGTTCTTGTCGAAGCGGCCGTCGCCGCGCTGGGTCTGTGCATGCAGCCAGCTGTTGGTGGCCTGCAGCACGCGCTGGGCGGCGCGGCGCACCGGCCAGGCCTCGCTGGTGGCGTAGTAGTCGTCCAGGAAGCTGCGCACCGCCGCCGCGCTGGCCAGCTGGCTGACCGGGCTGGAGCCGATGCCGTCGGCCAGCGCCAGCACCACGCCCTTGGCCGTGCGCAGCGGCTCGGCCGGCAGGGCCGCGCCGTGGAAGTCCTGGTTCAGCGGCTTGGGGCCGGCATCGCTGTGCTGGCCCAGGCTGATCTGCAAGGTGGTCAGGCGATGGCTCTCTTCGGCGCGGTTTTGTAGTGCGTGGAGTACAGCGTCGCGCCGACGAAGGTCAGGCCGCCCACCAGGTTGCCCAGCACGGTGGGGATCTCGT
>CALMIF010000041.1 GCA_937864045.1 uncultured Aquabacterium sp.
GTGCTGGCGTGCAGCTGGATGGGCGGCAGGTCCTGCAGCAGCAGGCCCATGTCCTGCACGATCAGCGCGTCGGCGCCCGCCTCGTGCAGCTGCCACACCAGGCGGCGCGCCGGCTCCAGCTCGTCGTCGCGCAGGATGGTGTTGAGCGTGACGAAGATGCGCGCGTCGAAGCGGTGGGCATGGGCGCACAGCCGTTCGATGTCGGCCACCGTGTTGCCGGCGTTGGCCCGGGCGCCGAAGTCGGGCCCGCCGATGTAGACCGCGTCCGCACCGTGGGTGATGGCGGCGATGCCGATGTCGGCGTCGCGCGCCGGGGCCAGCAGTTCAAGCGGGCGTTGGCGCGACGCCATGGTCGTGACCTTCAGGCGGCGGCCAGCAGGCGCGCAGACGCGCCATCGATGCTGGCCTTCAGCTCGGCATAGCTGCGGTTGACCGGGTACTGCGGGAATTGCGCCACGATGCTCTCGGGCGGGTGGATGAAGAAGCCCGCGTCGGCGGCGCCCAGCATGCCGGTGTCGTTGTAGCTGTCACCGGCGGCGATCACTTGGTAGTTCAGGCTCTTCAGCGCGTTCACCGCATGGAACTTCTGGTTGGGCTGCCGAAGTTTGTAGTCGGCGACGAAGCCGTCGGCGTCGACCACCAGCTTGTGGCAGAACAGCGTGGGCCGGCCCAGCTGCACCATCATCGGATCGGCGAACTCGTAGAAGGTGTCCGACAGGATGATCACCTGGAAGCGGCTGCGCAGATCGTCGAGGAAGGCCCGGGCGCCGTCCATCGGCGCCATGCCGGCGATCACCGCCTGGATGTCGGCCAGCTTCAGCCCATGCTGGCGCAGCAGGCCGAGGCGCCAGCGCATCAGCTTGTCGTAGTCGGGCTCGTCGCGCGTGGTGCGGCGGAACTCGGCAATGCCGGTGCGCTCGGCAAAGGCGATCCAGATCTCGGGAATCAGCACGCCTTCGAGGTCGAGGCAGACAACTTGCATGGTGTTGAAGGCGCTGGGAAGGCGCAGGCCGGTGGGTGAAAAAAGGCGGCGGGATGGTAACTGACGAGGTGACCGCGCCGCCTGGCCTCAGTCGCCCCCGGACAGCACGGCCTGCGCCTTGCGGCTCTTGCCGGCGCGCCACACCGTCAGCGTCACGCTGTCGCCGGGCTGGCGCTTCTCCAGCGCGGTCAGCATGTCGTCCAGGCTGCCCACCGCCTCGTCGTTGATGGCGGTGATCACGTCGCCGGCCACGATGCTGCCGTCGCGGGCGCGGCTGAAGGGCTGCAGGCCGGCACGCGCCGCCGGCCCGTTCGGGCTGACCTGCACCAGGGCCACGCCCTCGGGCAGGCGCAGCGCCCGGTGCACCTGGTCGCTGGCCGCCGACACGCCCAGCGCCGGCCGGGTGATGCGGCCGTCGCGGATCAGCCGCGGCACCACGCGGTTCACCTCGTCGACCGGAATGGCGAAGCCGATGCCCGCGCTGGCGCCGCTGGGGCTGTAGATCTGGGTGTTGACGCCGATCAGCCGGCCGGCCGAGTCGAGCAGCGGCCCGCCCGAGTTGCCCGGGTTGATCGCCGCATCGGTCTGCACCACGCCGCGGATGCTGCGGTTGTTGAACGACGGGATCTCGCGGTTCAGCGCGCTGACGATGCCGGTGGTCAGGGTCTGGTCCAGGCCGAAGGGGTTGCCGATGGCGTAGACGCGCTGGCCCACCTGCAGGTCGCGGCTGCTGCCGACGGGAATCGGCGGCAGCTTCTCGCGCGGCGCGCCGATCTTCAGCACCGCCAGGTCGCGGTCGGGAAACGCGCCCACCACCCGGGCCGGCCAGGTGCTCTGGTCGGCCAGGGTGACGCGGGTGGCGCTGCCGCCTTCGATGACGTGGAAGTTGGTGACGACATGGCCGGCGGTGTCCCACACGAACCCGGTCCCCGTGCCCTGCGGCACCTGCTGCACCGGGCGGTTGAAGAAATCGCGCTCGACCGCCAGGGTGGTGATGTGCACCACGCTGGGCGATGTGCGCCGGAACAGGTCGATGTTGGCCAGCTCATCGGCAGCCAGGGCACCACGGGGCGTCACCGCACGCGGCGCGGCATCGGCCCGGCCCGGCGCCTGGCCTCGGGCGACGCCGCACAGCAGCAGGGGCAGGGCCAGCAGCAGCGGCCGGCGGCGGAGCAGGGGGGTGGCGGAAGGCATCGCGGATGGGGGGCGTGGAGGACGGTCGGAATGATAGGCAGGGCGGCGCTATCCTCGCTGCATGACTGTGTCCCCCACGCCGCCGCGCCGCGACGCGGCCGAGCAGGCCCGGCTCGACGCCGAGCTGACCGAGCTGATCGAGCAGCGCATCACCTTCAACCAGGTGCTGGGCCTGCGGGTGGTGACCTTGCTGCCGCAGCTGACCCTGCGCTTCGACATGCGGCCCGACCTGGTGGGCCACGCGCACTACGGTCGGCTGCACGGCGGCGTGATCTCGGCCGCGCTGGACGGCCTGGGTGGCGGCGCGATCATGGTCGGGCTGGGCGAGCGCCACCCGCACGAGACCGCGGCGCAGGTCATGCACCGCTTCCTGCGCATCGGCACCATCGACCTGCGCGTGGACTTCCTGCGGCCCGGGCTGGGCAGTCACTTCATCGCCAGTGCCGAGGTCACGCGGCTGGGCGGCCGGGTGGGCTCGACCCAGATGCGGCTGCACAACGATGCCGGCGAGCTGATCGCCACCGCCGCCGCGGCCTACATCGTGAGTTGATGCCGCCGCTGCGGCGGCGTTCAGCGGGGCCGGGGCTCAAGCTGGCGCCGCCGCCGCCGAAAGCCAGGGCATGGATCTGCCCGCACCGCCGCCGTTCACTGCCCGGCCGACGCCGGCCCGCCCGCCAGGGGTCCACCGATGAGCCGCGTGCTCCTGGCACTCATGCTGGGTGGGGCCGGCACCGCCTGCGCGTTCGCCGCGCTGGGGCTGGCGCTGTATGCCGGCCATCCGCAGCAGCTGTGGGCGCTGCAATGCTTTGCCGCCTGGGGCGCGGCCGCCGGCCTGGCCTGCGGCGGCCTGCACCTGCGGGCGCATGGCCGGCCCGCGCATGCCGCCCCGGCCCTGCCGCCCCAGGACCTGCACAGCCTGGTGCGTGCGGCAGAGGCCGGCGCCCGGGCCGAGCGCCTGGCCCGTGACAGCCGCCCCGGCAGCGCCGCCGATCGCCGTGCCCCGCCCGCCGCGGATGCCGTGGCCGCCACGGCTGCCGCGACCGCACTGCCCGCGCCGGTGGCGGCCATCCTGGCTGCCGCGCCCGCGCAGCGTGAAGAAGCCGACGCGTTGACCACACCATGATCCATGTCCAGATTGCCAGCCAGCTGACCAGCGAGGGCGTGCACGGCGTGCGCTGGGTGTTGCTGGAGGCGGCCGAGCCGCCACCGGCCGGCCCTGCCGCGGAAGTCGGCGCACCGGCGTTGCCGGCTTTCGCTGCTGCAGGCACGGCCCCGGCGGCCGAGGCGTCCCCCGAGCCCGTGGGCGTCGATTCCAGCGCCGACAGCCTGCGCCTGCGGTTGCAGAAGGTGCTGGTGGTGGCGCTGGGCCTGGGCGCCGCGCTGTGGACGGCGGCCGTGCAGATCGGCCTGCCCGGCCGCGCCGCAGCCGCCGCGCCGGGTGCGGCCGCATCGGCACCGGCCGCTGCAACGGTGCCGGCAGCGCCGCCTGCATCGGCACCTGCACTCGACCCGCCAGCGACACCGGCACCGGACCCGGCTGTCGGCCCGTCGCAGGCGCCGGCCTCGGCCGCGCCGCCCGCCGTTCGTGCGCCCGCAGCGCAGACACCGACTGCGGCACCCGTCGCCCCCCCTGGACCGCCCGCCGCACCGGCCTCGGGCGGCCTGCCGCGCCTCACCGCCTCGCTCTGATGTCGACCTTGCAGACTCCGCCGACCGTCAACCGCCTGGCCTGGCACGACGAAGCCGACGTGCTGGGCGTGCGGATCCGGGTGCATTTCTTCGATCCCGCCGAGGCCGATGCCGCGCCCGATTTCGTCGGCCGCCAGCTGCCCATCCTGGCTGGCAGCGGTGCCCGCTTGCTGGCGCCTGAGGGCCTGCGCCAGCCGTACCGTGCCGGGGCGCTGCTGGCCCAGCCGGATGCCGTGCTGGCCCATGGCGACGGCCTGCTGTGCCTGGCCTACAAGGGCGGTGACGGCCGCCTGGTGCAGCGCACCCTCTGGCAGGCGCGCTGGCGGGTGGACGTGATGCTGCAATGCATTGCCAGCGCGATGGCCGTGGCCGGGCAGACCCAGAAGCCCACCGCCGCCCTGTGGCGCGGGGCCAACCTGCTGGCGCAGTTCGACCCCGGCGTGGCGGTGCTGGAATGCCTGGCCACCAACGTCGGCGCCGCGCGCCACTACTGGCGTGAGCCGCAGGTCGTCAGCCCGGCTCAGCTGGCCGCGTTCTGCGAGCCGCAGCTGCGCTCGCTGCCCGGCCTGGCCGCCAGTGCCGCCGGCATCGGCAGCACCGACCGCGACGACAGCGTGCCGGACTGATGGACCGGGCGGCGGCCGGTGGGCCGCTGCAGCGCCGGCCGCACGGCCGGCGGCACCGGCACGGGCAGGGCCCAGCCATCGGTGGCGGCATCGGTGCTGAGCCAGCGCCCGCCACCCACCACCAGGCCGCGCTGGCTGGCCCGCTGCAGCAGGGTCTCGCAGCTGGCGGCGTCCAGCCGGCCGGCCAGGCGCTGCCAGCGGCGCTGCACCAGGGCGTCGGCCCAGGTGTCCTCCATCGCCTGGCGCAGTTCCAGCGGCGTGGCCTGCGGGCCCACCGCCAGGCGCCGCGCCAGCAGGGTGTGCATGAAGATCTGGAACGCCTGGCGCGCTTCCGCCCCCGGCACCAGCGCGGCCAGGCCCAGCAGCCGGCGAGCGTAGCCTGCCTGGCTGAACTGCAGCGTCAGCATCACTTGCAGCGCCTGCACCGGGTTGATCACCCGCACCCGGTTGGGCGGCAGCACGCGCAGCGGCAGCAGGGCGGCCTGGGCATGCGGCAGCGGCGTGGCGAAACTGGCCAGCACCACCAGGCGCTGCCAGGCGTCGGCGTCCAGTTCACCTTCGGCAGGCGCTGACGGGCCTTCCGCCAGCGCCGCGGCGCGGGCCTGCGCTGCGGCCCAGTCGCCGCGGCAGCCCTCGGCACCCCAGGCGTGCGCCACCTGGCGGCTCACCACCGCCAGGTTGCCGGCTGCATAGGCGGCGGCGGTGTTCAGCCGCAGCGCGGTGGCGTCGTCGGCGCCGCCGGTGGCCAGCAGCAGCGGCACGCGGCTGACCGGGCAGACATCGGCATCGATGCGCGCCAGGAAGGCCGGGTTGACCTGCTGGTCCTCGAAGTCGGCACCCTCCTGCCAGGCCTGCAGGCGCAGCGCCAGCCATTGCCGCACGGCGGCGGTGGTGCGCAGGCGGCGTTCGCCGAAGGCGGCGCGCCCGGCGGTCCAGCCCTGGCCGACCGGGTTGCGGCCGTCCAGGTGCGCCAGCGGCGGCGTCACGCGGTGGTGGGCATGGTCCCAGCCGATGGCGAAGCCGATTGCGTCCAGGCCGGTGGCGGCCTGCGCGGCGTGAATGGGCAGGGGGCTGAACTCGAAGGTGGCTTGGGCCATGGGCAAACTCCGGTGAAGGGCGCCAGGACATTCCGGCCATGCCAGTGTCTGTGCCGGGTGGCTCATGACATGAGCCAGTCAAAGCCTGACCCCGTCGCCAGCAGTGGCTCAGCGATTGAGCCACCACCGTGGCAGACTGCCGCACCCCCGCTGCGCGCCGCCACCGATGACCAAGACCGCCCGCCTGTACAAGATCGAGCAGCTGATCCGCCTGCGTGGCAGCGTCAGCTTCGCCCAGCTGCGCGAGGCACTGGAGGTGTCGCCCGCCACGCTCAAGCGCGACCTGGAGTACCTGCGCGACCAGCTCGGCGCGCCGATCGAGTACGACCGCGACAGCAACGGCTACCGCTTCGCCGCCGCCGCAGCCGGCACCGGCTCCACCGCCCGCCCGGCGCCCAGGCACGAGCTGCCCGGCCTGTGGTTCAGCGAGCGCGAGCTGTATTCGCTGCTGATGGCGCACCAGCTGCTGGCGGGGCTGGACGCCGACGGCACGCTCAGCCGCCACCTGCAGCCGCTGCTCGACCGCATCCACGAGCTGCTGGGCCCCGGCGGCGACAGCGACGCCAAGGCGCTGATGAAGCGCGTGCGGATCGTCAGCGCCTTGCGCCGGCCGGTGCCGCCCGAGTGCTTCGAGCGCATGCGCGAGGCCCTGCTGCGCCGCCGGCGCCTGCAGATGCGCTACCTGACCCGCGCCCGCGGGTCGGTCAGCGAGCGCGAGGTCTCGCCGCAGCGCCTGGTGCACTATCGCAACACCTGGTACCTGGACGCCTGGTGCCACCGCCGCGAGCAACTGCTGCGCTTTGCGCTGGACGCGGTGCAGGAGGCGCGGGTGCTCGACGTGCGGGCCAAGGACGTGGCGCTGCGCCAGGTGCAGGCCGAGATGGACACCGGCTACGGCATCTTTGCCGGCGGCACCCCGCGCGAGGCGCTGCTGCGCTTCAGCCCGCAGGTGGCGCCGTGGATCAGCCGCGAGGAGTGGCACCCCGGGCAGCAGGGCCGGCTGCTGGCCGACGGCAGCTGGGAGCTGCGCCTTCCCTACGTCGACGAGACCGAGCTGGTGATGGACCTGCTGCGCCAGGGCGCGCAGGTGCAGGTGCTGGCGCCGGCCAGCCTGCGCAGCGCCGTGCGCCAGCGCCTGGCCGCCGCGCTGGCGGCCTACGACGCCCCGCCCGGTCCGGCATGAGTTGACGCTGGTCATGGCCCGCTGCACCGGGCTCCTGCGGTTCGGGGCCCCGGGGTGATGACCATCGGCAGCAGCAGTCCCGCCCGCCCTGTCCGCCACCGCCGGCCCCAGGGCTTCCAGATCGACCTGCTGGCCGCATTGGCGCCGCTGGCGGGCGTCGAGTTCGAGGTGGTGCTGCAGGCCTGGCCACAGACGGAGGCCGACTTCCGCGCCGGGCGTGTCGACGTGGCGGGCATGGTCGACACAACCGGGCGGCGCACCTGGGCGCAGTTCGCCCGCGGCCATGCCACGCCGGCCATCGGCGTCTACCGGCGGCGTGACCGGCCCGAGCAGCAGAGCCTGCCCGAGCTGGCCGGGCTGCGCGTGGCGCTGCTCGACGGCGAGGCCATGCACGAGACCCGCCACACCTGGCCGGGCTGCAGGCGAGCTTCCCGCCGATGGCCGATGCGGCACAGCGAACTGGCTCATGCGGCGTAGAGCTTCCTAGTAGCCTCCGGTCTCGTGGGTGCGCTGGAACGTCACGCGGTGGTTGCCGTCACGCTCGTCCACGGCGACGAAGCCGTTGCCCGAGCGGCTGATGCGGAAGCTGTGGCGCCCGGCCTGCAGCCGCGTGCCGTCGAGCCGGCCCGAGAAGCTGTTGCGTCCGGCGCGGCCCGAGGACTCGCCACCGGGCACGATGCGCAGCTGCACATCGGTGCCTTCGTCGTCGTCGTAGCCGCTGAAGCTGCCGACCGCCCAGGACGCCACGTCGTCCTGCTGGTGCTTGTTCTGGTTGTTGGCCGCCGCCGCAATGGCCGCCAGGCCGACCAGCGCCACCGCAGCGGCTGCAGCGTTGTTGCTGCCGCTGCGCCCGACGCGGAACTCCGCGCCGCAACCGCGGTTGACCCAGACACCGTTGCGCTCGTCGCTCCAGTTGCGGTTCTCGCGGCACTCCGTGCCGGCGATGCTGCTCGGCACCTCACCCCTGCAAGCAACGAGATCCAGTCACCTTCAACTCCAGGACTCCTGCCGATTCATTGGTACGGCGACAGGGGGCAGGTCATGGGCGCGCGCCAACGGTCTTGGGGACATCGTGGATCTCCGCAGGGGGGTGGAAGAACGCTGCGGCCGTGACGCAGCAGCGCGACCGCAACACCTCGCCGGCAGGGGCCCGTTGCGCTGCGTGTGCGAAGTCTGGGATGGATCAAACAGTCAGGAACTGCAAGCGTCGTCGTCGGCGATGCCCGCAGCGGCACCGATCCGGCGCCAGGTGGCGTCGTCCAGCTGCAGCGTCAGCGCCGCCAGCGCCTCCCGCGCCACCATGATGCGGCGCGAGCCCAGGATCGGCAGCGGCCCGCTGGCATGCCGGCGCACCCAGGCGATCACCAGCGTGGTGACGGCGACGCCGCGCTCGGCGGCGATGGCCTGCAGCACGCCACGCAGGCGGACGGCCGCCGCGTCCTGCCCGGTGAAGATGCGCCCGCCCGCCAGCGGCGCCCAGGCCATCGGCCGCAGGCCCAGGGCCTGGCATTGATCGAGCGTGCCGTCGTGCAGCGCGCCGGGCTGCAGTGGCGACAGCGTGCGCTGGTGCGCGGCCAGGGGCAGGCGGTCATGCAGCCGGGCCAGCACCGCGGGCGCGGCCTGGCCCAGGCCGAACTGGCGCACGCGGCCGGCACGGCGCAGGCCGTCGAGGGCCGCCGCCAGCGCATCCGGGTCCAGTGCAGGGTCGGGTCGGTGCAGCAGCAGCAGGTCCAGGTGGTCGGTGCGCAGGGCCCGCAGCGACTGCCCGACGGCCGACTGCACCTGCGCATCGACCGCATGGCCCGGCGTCACCACGCAGGTGCCCACCAGCTGCAGCTGCCGGCGCAGCGCCGGCCGCAGCGCCAGCGCCTCGCCGAACAGCGCCTCGGTGCCGGCCTGGCCGCCGATGTCGGCCACGTCGAAGCTGCTGACGCCGATGTCGAGGTTGCCCTCGATCCAGGCCAGCCGCTGCGCGGGTGTCCACTGCCAGTCGGCCAGGCGCCAGGCGCCGGCGATGACGGGGGACA
>CALMIF010000042.1 GCA_937864045.1 uncultured Aquabacterium sp.
CACTACACCGACTGGACCGTGGGCCACGTGCACTCCGGCGCCCTGGGCTGGGTGGGCATGATCTCCATCGGCTCGCTGTACCACCTGATCCCGCGCATGTTCGGCCGCGAGAAGATGCACAGCACCAAGGCCGTCGAGCTGCACTTCTGGGTCGCCACCATCGGCATCGTGCTGTACATCGCCGCGATGTGGATCGCCGGCGTCATGCAGGGCCTGATGTGGCGTGCGGTCAACCCCGACGGCACCCTGGTGTACAGCTTCGTCGAGAGCGTCAAGGCTACCTATCCGTTCTACGTGATCCGTCTGGGCGGCGGCCTGCTGTACCTGAGCGGCATGCTGGTCATGGCCTGGAACGTGTTCATGACCGTCAAGGGCGGCAAGGCCGTGCAGCAGCGCGTACCCATGGTCGCCGCCCACGCCTGACGCCACGAGAGAAGGAGAAACGACATGGCATCCCATGCCCCCGTGGCCGGTCACGAGAAGATCGAGACCAACAACTTCCTGATGATCGTGCTGATCCTGGTCGCCCTGGTGTTCGGCGGCCTGGTCGAGATCGTGCCGCTGTTCTTCCAGAAGAGCACGACGCAACCTGTCGACGGCCTGAAGCCCTACACCCCGCTGCAACTGGCAGGGCGCGACGTCTACATCCGCGAGGGCTGCTACAACTGCCACTCGCAGATGATCCGCCCGTTCCGCGCCGAGACGCTGCGCTACGGCAGCTACTCGGTGGCCGGCGAATTCGTCTACGACCACCCGTTCCAGTGGGGCAGCAAGCGCACCGGCCCCGACCTGCACCGCGTGGGCGGCAAGTACAGCGACGACTGGCACCGCATCCACCTGAACAACCCGCGTGACCTGGTGCCCGAGAGCAACATGCCGGCCTACCCGTGGCTGCTCAACGCCACGCTGAACCCGGCCGAGCTGGCGCCCAAGATGCGCGGCCTGCGCACCGTGGGCGTGCCCTACACCGACGACGAGATCGCCAAGGCCGCCGACGACGTCAAGGGCAAGACCGAGATGGAAGCCGTCATCGCCTACCTGCAGGTGATGGGCACCGCACGCAAGTGACCGATCAGGGAGCCGTTCATGGACATCAATGATCTGCGCGCCGTGACCACGGTCTTCATGTTCCTGGCCTTCATCGGCATCGTCGGCTTCGCGCTGGCGCGCCACCGCCGCGCGGGCTTCGACGAGGCATCCCGGGTGCCGTTCCTCGATGACGAACGGGCCCCCCAAGGAGAAAAGCAATGAGTGACTTCATCAACAGCGGCTGGGCCTGGTATGTGGCCGGCCTCACCGTGGCGTCGCTGGCGTTCTGCGTGTTCATTCTCGTGGTGGCCAGCAGGCGCAAGGTGATGGCCGCCGACAACACCACCGGCCACACCTGGGACGAGGACCTGCGCGAGATGAACAACCCGCTGCCGCGCTGGTGGATGTGGCTGTTCATCATCACCGTGGTCTTTGCCGCCGCGTACCTGGCGCTGTACCCCGGCCTGGGCACCAACCCGGGCGCGCTGAAGTGGAGCAGCACCGGCCAGTGGGAGAACGAACAGCAGAAGGCCTATGCCGCGATGGCGCCGGTCTATGCCAAGTTCACCGCGATGCCGGCCGAGGCCCTGGCCAAGGACAGCCAGGCGATGGGCATCGGCGAGCGGCTGTTCGTCAACAACTGCGCCCAGTGCCACGGCTCGGACGCGCGCGGCAGCAAGGGCTTCCCGAACCTGACCGACGGCGACTGGCTCGGCGGCACCGGTGCGGACTACATCAAGAAGACCATCACCGGCGGCCGCGTCGGCATGATGCCCCCGATGGCCGCGGCCGTCGGCGGTGGTGACGACGTGAAGAACGTGGCCAACTACGTGCTGAGCCTGTCGGGCAGCCCGCACAACAACGTGGCGGCCCAACTGGGCAAGGCCAAGTTCGGTGCCTGCGCGGCCTGCCATGGCCCGGACGGCAAGGGCAACCAGGCCCTGGGCGCACCCAACCTGACCGACAAGGTGTGGCTGCACGGCTGGGGTGAAGGGGCTATCACCCACATCGTCACCAACGGCAAGCAGAATGTGATGCCTGCGTTCGAGAAGCGCCTGTCGGCCGAGCAGATCCATGTGCTGGCCGCCTATGTGCTGAACCTGTCGCAGTCCGCCGCCGTGGCAGCCGCCAAGTAACAGGCAAGGTCAGCGGCACTTCCGTCAAAGACGGGTCCTCGCGGCCCGTCACAACTTGCGAACCTGATGAGCGACACCCCCGGCACGCCGGCACCTGCCACCGAACGCGCCGCCTTCATGCCACCCCGAGTGGAAGCGAATGGCCTGAGCGGCGACGACGCCGTGGTGGCGGTGGTGTCGCTTTACCAGAAGCAGAAGAAGATCTACCCCCGCGCCGTCAGCGGCCTGTTCGCCAACTGGCGCTGGGGCATGGTCTGGTTCACGCAACTGCTGTTCTACGGCCTGCCCTGGCTGCAATGGAACGGCCGCCAGGCCGTGCTGTTCGACCTGGGTGCGCGGCGCTTCTACATCGGCCCGCTGGTGCTCTACCCGCAGGACTTCATCTTCCTGACGGCGATCCTGATCATCTCGGCCTACGCGCTGTTCCTGTTCACCGCGGTGGCGGGGCGCCTGTGGTGCGGCTTCACCTGCCCGCAGACGGTCTACACCGAGATCTTCATGTGGGTGGAGCGCAAGATCGAGGGCGACCGCATCGCCCGCATGAAGCTCGACGAGGGCCCGTGGAATGCCAACAAGCTGTGGCGCAAGAGCGCCAAGCAGGCGGCCTGGGTGCTGATCAGCCTGTGGACCGGCTTCACCTTCGTCGGCTACTTCACGCCCATCCTCAGCCTGGTGGCCGAGGCGGCGAGCCTGGGCTTCGGCCCCTGGGAATGGTTCTGGGTGCTGTTCTACGCCCTGGCCACCTACGGCAACGCCGGCTTCCTGCGCGAGCAGGTGTGCAAGTACATGTGCCCGTACGCCCGCTTCCAGAGCGTGATGTTCGACAAGGACACGCTGATCATCAGCTACGACGCCGA
>CALMIF010000043.1 GCA_937864045.1 uncultured Aquabacterium sp.
CAGAGGACCTGGACGGCCTGAAGCTGCGCGTGATTCCCAACCCGGTGTTCCTGGACACCTTCAAGGCCTTCAAGGCCAACCCGGTGCCCATGCCGTTTGCCGAGCTCTACGGCGCGCTGGAGTCCAAGGCGGTGGACGGCCAGGAGAACCCGTTCGCGGTCATCCTGTCGAACAAGATGTTCGAGGTGCAGAAGTACGTCAGCGCCACCAACCACGTCTACGCGGCCAACATCGTGCTGGTCAGCAAGAAGTTCTGGGACGGCCTGAGCCCCGCCGAGCAGAAGATGATGCACGAGGCCGCCGACGAGTCGCGCGGCTACCAGCGCAGCACGAGTCGCGCGGCGGCGCAGAAGGCGGTGGCCGAGCTGCAGGCCAAGGGCATGCAGTACAACGAGCTCAGCGCCGCCGAGCAGGCGCGCATGCGTGCGGTGGCCAAGCCGGTGGCCGAGAAGTTCGCCGCCACCTACGACCCGGTGCTGGTCAAGCTCTACAACGACGAACTGGCGCGGGTGCAGAAGTGAGCACCCCCGCGATGACGATCCTGGTGCTGCACGGCCCGAACCTGAACCTGTTCGGCCGCCGCGAGCCGCACATCTACGGCCACACCACGCTGGCGCAGATCAACGCCCGGCTGCAGGCCCTGGCCGCCGAGCTGGATGTCGAGCTGCTGGTCACGCAGTCCAACCACGAGGGCGTGCTGATCGACTTCCTGCACGAGCACATCGACCGTGCCCAGGGCGCCCTGATCAACCCGGCCGGCCTCACCCAGCACGGCGTGCCGCTGCACGACGCGATCAAGGCCATGCCCTTCCCCTGCCTGGAGGTGCACATGTCCAACATCGCCGCGCGCGAGGTCTGGCGGGCGCACTCCATCATCTCGCCGGCCGTGAGCGGCACGGTGCAGGGCCTGGGCGTGCAGAGCTACCTGGTGGCGCTGCGCGGGCTGGTGGGCCTGTTGCGCGACACGCCCGCGGCGCCGCAGTGAGCGCGCCCGCTGCCGGCCGGCGCCTGTGCCGCGCGCTTGACCTGCTGGGTGCCGCCTGTCTGCTGGTGATGGTGGTGCTGGTGTTCGGCAACGTGGTGCTGCGTTATGCCTTCAACGCCGGCATCACCATCAGCGAGGAGCTGGCACGCTGGCTCTTCGTCTGGCTGACCTTCCTGGGGGCCGTCGCCGCCCTGGTCGAGCATGGCCACCTGGGCACCGACATGCTGGTGGCGCGCCTGGGTCGGCGCGGCAAGCGCGTGGTGCTGGTGATCGCCCAGCTCGCCATGCTGGGCGCCACGGCGCTGCTGCTGCAAGGGGCCTGGCAGCAGATGCTGATCAACCGCAGCGTGGAAGCGCCGGTCAGCGGCCTGTCGATGGGCATCTTCTACGCCAGCGGCGTGGTCTTCGGCATCGGTGCCGGCGCCGTGCTGCTGGGCCAACTGTGGCGCAGCCTGACGGGCAGGCTGAGCGACCAGGACCTGGTGATGGTGCAGGAGAGTGAAGAACTGACCCACCGGCCCGCGCCATGACCATCCTCGTCTTCCTGGGTGCCCTGCTGGGCGCCATGGCCCTGGGCGTGCCCATCGCCTATGCGCTGCTGGCCTGCGGCGTGGCGCTGATGTGGCACCTTGACCTGTTCGACGCCCAGATCCTGGCGCAGAACGTGATCAACGGTGCCGACAGCTTCCCGCTGCTGGCCGTGCCCTTCTTCATGCTGGCCGGCGAAATCATGAACGTCGGCGGCCTGTCGCGGCGCATCGTGCACCTGGCCCTGGCCCTGGTGGGCCATCTGCGCGGCGGCCTGGGCTACGTCACCATCGTGGCCGCCTGCCTGCTGGCGGCGCTGTCGGGCTCGGCCGTGGCCGACACCGCGGCCCTGGCCGCGCTGCTGCTGCCGATGATGGTCAAGGCCGGCCATGACAAGGCCACTGCCGGTGGCCTGATCGCCTCGGCCGGCATCATCGCCCCGGTGATTCCGCCTTCGATCGGCTTCGTCATCCTCGGCGTCGCGGCCAACGTGTCCATCAGCAAGCTGTTCCTGGCCGGCATCGCGCCCGGCCTGCTGATGGGCCTGAGCATCGCCGTGGCCTGGTTCCTAGTTTCGCGGCGCGAAGCCATCGTTCCGCCGCCCCGGGCCAGCCGCGCCGAGCGCCTGCTGGCCGCCCGTGATGCGGGTTGGGCCCTGCTGCTGCCGGTGATCGTGCTGGTGGGCCTGAAGATGGGCGTGTTCACGCCCACCGAGGCCGCGGTGGTGGCGGCGGTCTATGCGTTGCTGGTGTCGGTGCTGGTCTACCGCGAGATCTCGCTGCCGCAGCTGGTGCAGATGTTCGTGTCGGCGGCGCGCACCACCGCGGTGATCATGTTCCTGGTGGCCGCGGCCATGGTCAGCGCCTGGCTGATCACGGTGGCGCAGATCCCGGCCCAGGTGGTCGAGCTGCTGCAGCCCTTCATGGACAACCCCACCCTGCTGCTGATCGCGATCATGCTGCTGGTCATCGCCGTGGGCACGGCGATGGACATGACGCCCACCATCCTGATCCTGACGCCGGTGCTGATGCCGGTGGTCAAGGCCGCCGGCATCGACCCGGTCTACTTCGGCGTGCTGTTCATCATCAACAACGCCATCGGCCTGATCACGCCGCCGGTGGGCACGGTGCTCAACGTCGTGGCCGGTGTCGGCCGCATGAAGATGGATGCCGTCACGCGCGGCGTGCTGCCGTTCATGGCGGCGCAGTTCGTGGTGATGTTCCTGCTGGTCCTGTTCCCCCAACTGGTGCTGGTGCCCTTGCGCTGGTTCTATTGATTTCAAGGAGATGCACATGAAGCGTTCGATGTTCAAGACCCTGCTGGCCCTGGCGGCCGTGGCTGCCTTCGGCACCGCCGGTGCCCAGGTGAGCGAGCGCACGTTCAAGCTGGGCCTGCAGAACCCCAAGGGCCACCCGCTGGAACAGGGGGCCGCCAAGTTCGCCGAGCTGGTGGCGGCCAAGAGCGGCGGCAAGATCAAGGTCAACGTCTTCCCCGGCGGCACGCTGGGCGGCGACGCGGCCACGGTCTCGGCCGTGCAGGGCGGCACGGTGGAAGCCACGGTGCTCAACGCCGGCATCCTGGCCAGCCAGGTGAAGGACTTCGAGGTCTATGACTTCCCCTTCAT